>NZ_CP041146.1:3673333-3979444 GCF_006494775.1 Nocardioides humi
TCGACGACGTCCTGCGCCGCACGCTCGCCGAGATCTGCGGTCTCGCGGAGGGCTACTGCCGTGGCCGGGGCGGCTCGATGCACCTGCAGTGGAAGGACGCGGGCGCGATGGGGACCAACGCCATCGTGGGCGGCGGTGTCCCGCAGGCGGCGGGCTTCGCGTGGAACCAGCTCCACGCCGGGACCGATGCCGTCACCGTCACCTACTTCGGCGACGGCGCGGTCAACATCGGCTCCGTCCTCGAGACCTTCAACCTGGCGGCCGCGTGGCGGCTGCCGGTGTGCTTCTTCATCGAGAACAACCAGTACGCCGTCTCGACCCCGGTCGGGAAGTCGACCGCAGAGACCCGCCTGTCCGCGCGGGGCCTGGGCTTCGGCATCCCCAGCTGGCGCGTCGACGGGATGGACGCGCTCGCGGTCCACGCCGCCATGCAGGAGGCCGTGGCCCACATGCGCGCCGGCAACGGCCCGACGATCGTCGAGGCGGACATGTACCGCTACTTCCACCAGAACGGGCCCTACCCGGGCAGCGCGTTCGGCTATCGCGACAAGGCGGAGGAGCAGGCCTGGCGCGAACGCGACCCGATCGCGCAGCTGCGAGCGCACGTCCTCGACCGGGGGCTCGTCGAGGAGCAGGCCGTCGTCGACCTGGAGGAGGCGATCGCCGCCGCGATGGCGCGGATCGGCGACTCGTTCCTCGAGGCGGACCCGGACGGGAAGCCCGGCCAGCGCCGGATCGTGGCCGACCGCTGGCCCGACCCCGGCTTCGTCGACGTCGGCGTGCGGGGCGATCTCGGCGAGCTGGCGGGGAGCCGGTACGCCGACAGCGACGCCTTCGACGGCGAGATCGCCGAGCGCCGGTTCATCGACGTGGTCTCCGACGTCATGGCCCGGCGGATGGAGACCGATGCGTCCGTCGTGGTGCTCGGCGAGGACGTCGACGGGCTCAAGGGCGGCACCAACGGCGCCACCCGCCGTCCGCTCGAGCTGTTCCCGGAGCGCGTGATCGGCACGCCGATCAGCGAGAACGCCTTCACCGGCCTCGCCGGAGGGATGGCGCTGGACGGGCGGTTCCGGCCCGTCGTCGAGTACATGTACGCCGACTTCATGTGGGTCGCCGCCGATCAGCTGTTCAACCAGGTGGCCAAGGCACGGCACATGTTCGGGGGCGACGCGGCCGTGCCGTTCGTGCTCCGCAGCAAGCTGGCGGCCGGGACCGGCTACGGCTCGCAGCACTCGATGGACCCGGCCGGGGTGCTGACCACGGCGCCCGGGCTGCGGGTGGTCGCCCCCTCCAACCCCTTCGACTACGTCGGCCTGATGAACACCGCCCTCGCCTGCGCCGACCCCGTCGTCGTCCTCGAGCACGTCGACCTCTACGCGTCGTCCGGCCCCGGCCCGGTCGACGACCTCGACTACCGCCTGCCGGTCGGGAAGGCGGCCCTGCGCCGGGAGGGCGACGACGTCACGGTCATCTCCTACCTGAGCATGGTGAACCACTGCCTCGAGGCGCTCGACATCGTGACCGACGTCCGGGCGGACCTCATCGACCTGCGCTGGCTCGACCGCGCCTCGCTCGACTGGGAGACGATCGAGCGCAGCGTCCGCAAGACCAACCGGGTCCTCATCGTCGAGCAGGGCGCCACCGGCACGTCGTACGGCGGCTGGCTGGCCGACGAGATCCAGCGGCGCCTCTTCGACTGGCTGGACGCGCCGGTCGGGCGCGTGACCGGCCGCGAGGCCTCGCCCAGCATCAGCAAGGTGCTCGAGCGCGCGGCGATCGCCCGGACCGAGGAGGTCGTCGCAGCACTGCGTGACCTCCCCAACCTCTGAGTCCCTCCAGGAAGAGAGCAGCGTCGTGGCCGAACTGATGAGAATGCCGGAGGTCGCCGCCGGGGCGGCCGAGGCCGTGCTGTCCCAGTGGCTGGTCGAGCAGGGCGCCGCCGTGGCGGCCGGGGATCCGGTGGCCGTCATCGAGACCGACAAGGCCCAGGTCGAGGTGGAGGCCGAGACCGAGGGCGTCGTGATCCGGCTCCTGGTCGAGGAGTCCCGTCAGGTGGAGGTCGGCTCCCCGATCGCGCTCCTCGGGTCGCGCGCGGAGCTCGCCGGCGACCCGGACGAGCTGCTCCGCGGGCTGGGCGTCGACGCCGGGTCGGGCGCCGGCGTCCCCGCCCCGGAGCGGCGCGACGTCCCCGAGCCCGCCCCGGCCATCCCCGCCGGGCCGCCCGCGCCACCCGCGCGCCCCGCACCTCCGGCGGCGGAGGCACCGGTCCCCGCCGCCGCGCCTGCTCCGGCGACATCGCGCCCGTTCATCAGCCCGATCGCCCGGCGCCTGCTGCGCGAGGCCGGGCTCGACGGTGCGGGGATCAGCGGCACCGGGCCCGGTGGCCGCGTCGTACGCCGTGACGTGGAGCAGCACATCGCGGCGCAGGCAGCGCCCGACGCCCCCGCGCAGGACGCCCCCGCGCCGGCGCCCACCGGCCGCGCGGACCGCCCCGCCGCCGGCGAGCCCGTCGAGACGATCGAGCACAGCCGGCTCCGCCGCACGGTCGCCCGCCGCCTGTCGGAGAGCAAGCAGACGGTCCCGCACTTCTACCTCAAGCGGACCGCGCGCCTGGACACCCTCCTGGCGCTCCGTGCGGAGCTGAACGAGCGCACCGGGCACAGGATCTCGGTCAACGACTTCGTCCTGCGCGCGGTGGCCGAGGCCCTCGTCGCCGTGCCCGAGGCCAATGTCGTGTGGTCCGACGACGCGATGCTCCGCTACGACACGGCCGACATCGCGGTGGCCGTGGCCTCGGAGCGCGGACTGGTCACGCCCGTGCTGCGCTCGGTGGAGCGGATGGCCCTCGGCGCCGTGTCCACCGAGGTCCGCGCGCTCGTCGAGCGGGCGAACGCGGGAGCGCTGAAGCAGCACGAGCTCGAGGGCGGCACGATCAGCGTCACCAACCTCGGCATGTTCGGCGTCGACGAGTTCAGCGCGATCATCAACCCGCCGCACTCCGCGATCCTCGCCGTGGGGGCCGCGACGCCCCAGCCCGTCGTCGTCGACGGGGCGCTGGAGGTCGGCACCGTCGTGTCGCTCGTGCTCTCGGTCGACCACCGGGCGATCGACGGCGCGCTCGCGGCCCGCTGGATGGGCGCCCTCGTCGAGGCGCTGGAGAACCCCTACCGGCTGCTCGTCTGAGCGGCGCGGACGAAGGAGAACGCCGATGAGCCAGGACACCACGACGTCCTTCGACGTCCTGATCCTCGGAGCGGGCAGCGCCGGGTACGCCTGCGCGCTGCGCGCCGCACAGCTCGGCCTGACCGTCGGGCTCGTCGAGCGCGACGAGGTCGGCGGCACCTGCCTCCACCAGGGGTGCGTGCCCACCAAGGCGGTGCTGCACGCCGCGGAGGTCGCCGACGTCGTCCGCGAGGCGGGCAGCGTGGGCGTGGACGCCACGCTCGGCGGCATCGACGCCGCCGCGGTCAACCGGTTCAAGGACGGCGTGGTCGGCCGGCTCCACAAGGGCCTCTCCGGTCTCCTGCGCTCGAGCGGGGTGGTCGTCATCCGGGGCGAGGGCCGGCTCGTCTCGTCGCATGCGGTCGACGTCGACGGCGTGCGGTACGACGGCAGCCACCTGGTGATCGCCACCGGGTCCGTCGCGCGCTCACTCCCGGGGATCGAGGTGGGCGGGCCGGTGGTCACCAGCCGCGAGGCCCTCGCGCTGACCCGGGTCCCCCGCCGCGCGGTGGTGATCGGCGGCAGCGTGATCGGCGTCGAGTTCGCCTCGGCCTGGCGCTCGCTGGGTGCCGAGGTCACCGTCGTCGAGGCGCTCGCGGGCCTGGTCCCGCTGGAGGACCCGACCCTGGGCAGGCAGCTCGAGCGGGCCTTCCGGCGGCGCGGCATCGACGTCCGGACCGGCACGGCCGTGACCGGCGTCGACCGCGAGGGCGCGGACGCCACGGTCACCCTGGGCGACGGCACGCGGCTGGAGGCCGATGTCGTCCTCGTCGCGGTCGGCCGCGGCCCGAACACCGCGGGCCTCGGGCTGGAGGACGCCGGGATCCGGACCGACCGCGGCTGGGTCGAGACCACGGAGCGGCTCGCGACCGGCGTGCCCGGGGTGTGGGCCGTCGGCGACGTGGTCCGGGGGCTGCAGCTCGCCCACCGCGGCTTCGCGCACGGCATCTTCGTCGCCGAGGAGATCGCGGGACTCGCACCCGCGGTCGTGGTCGACAGCCAGATCCCGCGGGTCACCTACTGCACCCCGGAGCTCGCCTCGGTCGGCCTGACCGAGCCCCAGGCCCGGGAGCGGTACGGCGACGGGGTCGAGGTCGTCGAGTACGACCTGGCGGGCAACGGCCGGAGCCAGATCCTGGAGACAGCCGGCACCGTCAAGCTGGTGGCGCTCGCCGGCGGACCGATCCTCGGCGTGCACATGATCGGCGCCCGGATGGGGGAGCAGGTCGGCGAGGCCGCGCTGGCCGTGGGCTGGGAGGCGACCGCGGAGGACCTCGCGCTGTACATCCACGCCCATCCCACGCAGAACGAGGCGCTGGGCGAGGCGGCGATGGCCCTGGCGGGCCGGCCGCTGCATGCCCACGGATGAGCCCGCCCGAGCCGGGGCGGTTCGTCTCACCGCCCGCTAACGGGTGGTCGACGACGATCGCCCGACGTGCGCAGGGGGCCGTTCCCTGCGCCCGACCCACCCACCGGAAGTAGGGACCGCAACCATGGCAACGCCCGCAGCACCACGAGCATCGACGATCATCCGGCCCGAGGACACCACGCCGGCCACCGACCACCCCAGTGAGCCGGGGACGGGGGTGACGGTGACGGAGGTGCTCGGGCACGCGAACGCGGCGACCCACATCGCGGTGGCGATCGTCGAGATCGCGCCGGGCGGCCACGTGCAGGGCCACCTGCACCCGTTCGAGGAGTCCTTCTTCGTCCTGCAGGGCACGCCGCTGCTGAACCTCGCGGGCACGCACTACCAGCTCACCGAGCGGGACTTCGGCCTGGTGCCGTTCGCCCACGGACACGCCTGGGCGAACCTCTCCGACGAGCCGGTCCGCCTGCTCCGGCTCTACGCCCCGCAGCCCCGCCCGATGAACGGCCGCGCGCCGTGGGGCGTGTACGCCGCCCCCGACGTCGAGCCGCCGACCTCCGGCCGCGCCGTCGTGGAGCTCAGCCCGCTGAACCCGTACGTCGGCCACTTCGAGGAGTCCGACATGGCGCCTCCCGGGTCGATCTCGATGCCCGGCTACCACGGGGCGAACATCCAGAACGTGCAGATCAGGATGATGGTCGACGACCTGCTGGGTGCCCGGCAGCACACCATGTTCATGGTCCAGTTCACGCCGTCCGACGCGATCCCGGTGACGGCGAAGGAGCACTTCCACACCTTCGAGGAGCTCTACTACCTCATCGGCGGGAAGGCGATGGCCTCCTTCGACGGTGTGACGACGCCGGTCCAGGCGGGCGACCTCATCTTCGCGCCCACCGGCGCCTCGCACGGCTTCACGCCGATCGGCGACGAGCCGGTCTGCTGGATCGAGGCCCAGTCGCCGCTGCCGCCGGCCGCCAACGGCTTCACGTTCCACAACGACTGGGCGGACCTGACGCCGCTCGGCTGACCGGCCGCGTCCGGCCGTCGACGACGATCGGCCCTGGGACCGCGTGGGGTGCCACGCGGTCCCAGGGCCGATGTGCGTACGCCGGGTCAGCCCACGGCGGGTGCGTCCGCCACGCCGACGGCGGCCTCGACGCGGTCCTCGCGAGCGGCCAGCGTCGGGACGGCGGCGGCCGCCACGGCGCCGACGAGCGCCACGGAGGCGAAGGCCGCGAAGTTCCACCCGAAGCTCACGCCCGAGCTGACCAGGACGCCGCCGACGATGGGGCCGGCGACGGAGCCCAGCCGGCCGAACCCGGTCGCGATGCCGAGGGCCGCCGGGCGGTGATCGGCCGGGAAGTGCACGGCGACGTACCCGAACACGACCATCTGTGTCCCCACCGAGGCGGCGCCGGCGATCCCGATCAGGAGGTACAGCACGGCCGTCGGCAGCTCGACGGCGAGCAGCCCGATGGAGACCACGCCGACGAGGAAGGCGACGGTGGCCACGCCGCGCGGGCCGCGGCGGTCGGCCAGGGCGCTGCCGAGCAGCCCGCCGCCCACGGCCCCCACGTTGAACACCAGCAGGAAGCCGATCGCGGACTGGAGCGGGTAGCCGGCCTCCCGCATCAGCTGCGGCAGCCACGTGTTGAGCCCGAACACCAGGAGGAAGCCGGCGACATTGGCGACCGCCAGCAGCGCCAGGGCGACGGCCGAGCGGCCGCGGAGCAGGCCCTGGGTCGAGGCCGTCGCCCGGTCCTGCTCCTGGAACCGCGGCGACTCCGGCAGGTACAGCAGGGCGATCGGCACCAGGGTGACCAGGGGCAGGCCGCCGAGGGCGAACAGGGTCCGGAACCCGAAGGGCTCCAGCATCGTGATGCCCGCGATGGCCGCGAACACGCCGCCGATCGGGAAGCCGCTGAGCATGATGGCGTTGAAGAGTCCGCGGCGGTGGGCCGGCGCCACCTCGGTCACCAGCGCGATCGCCACCGGCGCGATGCCCCCGAAGCCCAGGCCCGCGAGGAAGCGGGTGAGCCCCAGCAGGAGCGGCGTCGGCGCCGCGGAGACCGCGAGCATCATGACCGAGAACCAGATCAGGCACCCGATGAAAGCGCGCCGGCTCCCGATGCGGTTGGTGACCGCTCCGATGCCGACCGCGCCGAAGAACATGCCGACCAGCGCCATGCTGCCGATGCTCCCGACCTGGGTCGGGTTCAGGTCCCACGTGGGGTGGCCGAGCAGCGACGGCACGGCCGAGCCGTAGACGATGAGGTCGTAGCCGTCGAAGACGACCGCGGAGAAGCCGAGGGCGACCACGACCCACGGCGCTCGGGCGCCGGCGCGCCGGGAGTCAGCCATGACCTCCCCCGATCGTCGTGGGGACGGGACCGGGTACGGCGTCGGGGAGGCCGGTCGCCGGCGGTGAGCCGGGCTGGGATGAGCTGATCACGCGCTGTCTCCTTGCGTGTTAAGGATTGCTGTTGGCGTTAAGTGACACTTCCGAGACGGCATGATCTAAGTCACAGCCGAGCGCGGGGGCAAGGACGCTTAACAGCCCGGCTAACAGGCGGCTCCCGGCCGCCGGGGACGGGCCGCGCCCGCACGGTCACCGTCGTGAAGCGGTGCTGTCGGCGTATCCGGCCCCACGAGGGCGGCCGAGCGATTACGCCGGCGCTAACACGACGTGCCTAGCGTCACATCCCACGGTCCGGGACGGGCCGGCGCGGGCCGGCGGTCGGGATCCCGAGAGCGCCGCAGGAGCGGGCACACAGTGTGCTCGCCGTTGATTCGGAAGAGGAATTGTCCATGCGAACTGGAGAGCAGTACCTGGAGTCCCTGCGGGACGGCCGGGTCCTTTGGGTCGGCGGCGAGCGCGTCGACGACGTCACGACGCACCCGTCGACGCGCGCCTTCGCGCGGCGGACGGCGCAGTTCTACGACCTCCACCACCGGCCGGACCTCCAGGACGTGGTGACCTTCGTCGACGCCGACGGCGAGCGGAAGTCGATGATGTGGTTCAAGCACACCGACCTCGAGGGGCTGCGCCGCCGCCGTGCGTACCTCGAGACCGTGATCCGCGAGCTCGGCGCCGGCTCGGCGCCGCGCACGCCCGCGGCGAACGCCATGTGCCTCATCACCTACGAGGAGGACCCGCAGCCGTGGAGCGACACGTCGGTGGGCACCGACGGCCGCGATCTCACCGTCGGCATCCGGGAGTTCCTCGCGGAGGTCGAGGCCGGCGACCTGAACGCCTGCTTCGCGTTCATCGACCCCCAGCTGAACCGGTCGGACCCCGACGCCGCCAAGAACTCGACCATGCTGCGGATCGTCGAGACCCGCGACGACGGCATCGTCGTCTCCGGCGTCAAGGCCGTCAGCACCGGCACGCCCTTCGCCGACTACATCCACCTCGGCGTCTTCTTCCGCCCCGGCATGCCGTCGGAGCAGGTCATCTACGCCGCGGTGCCGGCCAACGAGGCCGGCGTCACGATCGTCGCCCGGGAGAGCACCGTGCGGGACGGGGACCCGGAGAACCACCCGCTGGCCTCCAGCGGCGACGAGCTGGACTGCATCGTCCTGTTCGACAACGTCTTCATCCCCTGGAAGCGGGTCTTCCACATCGGCAACCCCGACCACGCCGCGCTCTACCCGCAGCGCATCTTCGACTGGGTGCACTACGAGGCGCTCGTGCGGAAGATGGTCCGGGCCGAGCTGATGGTCGGGCTCGCGCTGCTGATGACCGAGCACATCGGCACCTACCAGCTGCCGCCCGTCCAGGCCCGGATCGCGCGCCTGGTCGAGTTCCACCAGACCCTCAAGGCGCATGTCGTCGCCTCGGAGACCGAGGGCTTCGTCTCGCCGGCCGGCCTCTACAAGCCGAACGTGCTGCTGTTCGACTTCGGCCGCTCGTACTACCTCGAGCGGTTCGCCGAGATGCGCAACGAGGTGGTCGACCTCGCCGGCCGGGCCTCGCTCCTCTTCCCCACCGAGGAGCAGTGGAACAACCCCGAGCTCCACGACTGGCTGGAGCCGCTGCAGCGGGGTGCCGTCGGAGAGCCCCACGACCGGGTCAAGATCTCGCGGGTCATCCGCGACCTCTTCCTCTCCGACTGGGGCGACCGGATCAGCACCTTCGAGCAGTTCAACGGCACGCCCATGCTGAGCACGCGCATGCTCACCATGAAGCGCGCCGAGCTCGCGCCGTCGGGCCCGTTCGCGGACCTCGCGCGCAAGGTGTGCGGCATCGGCAAGGAGACGGTCGAGGAGACGGACTACACCGCGCAGGCGGACTATGCCCGGGCCCTCGACAACGCTGCCGCTCGCTGAGCCGGTCCGGCACGGGCGGCCACCGGGTCTCGTCCCGGGGTCGCCCGTCGCCGTACCGGGCCGCGTTCTCGGGGTCGGCGGCGGGCGGGATCCCGCTCCAGTACTGTGTCCCGGATCGTGGGGCAGTCGGTCCGATGGTCGGAGGCGTGCGCGTGGTGGATAGCCGTGACGAGACCAGGCCTGCGGGTGCCCCGCCCCGGATCGCGCGCACCGCTTCATCATCCGGCGCAAGCTCCAGCGTCCCGAGCCCGCCCACGACGTCGTGGTCCGCGACCGGCTCACGGTCCGGCTGCGCGACCTCCTCGGGGACCACCGGGTCGTCGAGGTGCTGGGCACCGCCGGCGCCGGCAAGACCACGGCGGTCGTCCTCGCCCTCCGCGGCCTGGACCGCCCGGTCGCCTGGCTGACGCTGGACGGGACCGAGCAGGCCGCCGGCCGCCTCCTGGTCTATCTGGAGGCCGCGGTCGGTGCGCACGTGCCCGGCGCCGCGGACGTCGCCTCGGACGCGCTGAGCAGCAACCTCCAGATCGGCGAGGCCGCCGGGCTGCTCGCCGAGAGCCTCCAGGGCAGCGGCATGGTCGTAGTGTGCGACAACGTCGAGCGGGTGGCCGCCGACGAGGGCTGCCTCGCGGTCCTCTCCTCGTTCGCGAAGTACCTGCCGCCCGAGGTGAACCTGGTGCTGGTCTCGCGCGAGGACCTGCACCTCGACCTCGGATCGTCCGGTGAGCACCGGCTGGTCGGCCGGCTCACCGAGGAGGACCTGGCCTTCGACCGCGAGGAGGCCCGTTCCGCGCTCGTCTCGGTCGGCCGCGAGGACGCCGACCCGGACCGCGTGCTCGCCGCCACCGGCGGGTGGGTGACCGGCGTGCTCTTCGAGGGCTGGGCGCGCCCCGAGGCCGGCCCGACCGATCCGGACTCCGTGCGTGCCTACGTGTCGGCCAACATCTTCGGCTCGCTCACGCCGGCCGAGCAGACCTTCCTCGTCCACACCAGTCTCCTCGGCGAGGTGACGATCGACGGCGCCCGGTCGCTCGGCCAGGCGAACGCCGCGCAGCTCGTCGCCCGCCTGCGCCAGCGGCATCTCCCCGTGACCTGGTCGGCGGACCGCCAGCGGCTGACCCCGCACCCCGTCTTCCGGGACTTCCTGCGCGCGACGCTCGACAGCGAGGACGCGACGACGCGCGACCAGGTGCGGCGCCGGTACGCCGAGGTGCTGATCGCGCGTGGCGAGCGCGAGGAGGCCGTCGACGAGCTGCTGCGGCTCGGCGACCTGGATGCGGCCGGCCGCCTGGCCGCGGACGCCCTGCCCCATCTCGTGGCGCGGATGGACTTCTCGCTGGCGGCGCGATGGCTGGACACCCTCGGCGCGACGTCACAGCCTCCGAATCCCGTCATCGGGTCCGTCGTCCTGCGCGTGGCGTTCGCCCTCGAGCAGTGCGGCCGGGGCGTCGACCTCATCGACCGGTACGGCGACGCCTGGCTCCCCGCGCCGGGCGAGCCGGGCTTCGAGGAGGCGCACGTGCTCGCCGCGTGGTGCCTGTGGCACTCCGGCCGGCTGTCCGAGGCCCGGGTGATCGCCGGCCGGGTGCCCGAGGGGCGCAACCGCGAGATCGTCCAGACCCTGATCGGGCTCGCCGCCGACGAGCGCCCGCCCGAGCTCCCCCAGCTGTCGACGATGCCGTCGGGCCCGCTCGACGGCCTCCTGATGCGCCTGGCCTACATGCGGGGCCGCTTCGACGGGCTCGACGAGCCGGGCTCGTTCGACCCCTGGCGGACCATCCTGGGCGGTCCCTGGGTGGTCGCCGCGCTGCGCGCGACCGGGCGCCTCGACGAGGCCATGACGAAGTACGCCGAGCGCAGCGGCGCCGACCAGCCCGTCTGGCTCCACGCGATCGACGCCGTCGACCTGATGCTGGACGTCGGCCGGGCCGACGAGGCCTGGGCGCTGCTCCGGCACGGCAGGGAGCTGATCGCCACGACCGGCTCGGTGGTGTTCCACAACATGAGCCTGCTGGCGGAGGCGAAGCTCCTCCTCCGCCTGGAGCGGAACGCCCCGGCAGCGGACCGGGTCCTCGCCGACGCGGCGTCCGGCGGAGCGCTCGACTACGCCTTCACCCGCGACGCCTGGCGGCTGTGGTCCGGCCTGTCGCTGCTCCACCAGGACCGCGACACCGAGGCGCACGACCTGCTCGCCGCCTGCCTCGGCAGCATGAGACGCGGCGACCGGCAGCTCGACCTGCCGGCGGCCGCCGTCTACCTGGCCGAGGCACAGTGGCGCCTGGGCCTCGAGGACGAGTCGGACGAGACCGCGGAGTTCGCGATGGAGTGCGCCACCCAGCTCGGGTCGCAGCACCTGCTGCTGACCGCCCTCGCCGACATGCCGGCCGTCGCCACCCGGTCGGCCGACAATGTCGCGACCCGCACGTCGCCGTGGCACCGCGCCCTCGCGGTCCTCTCGGGACAGAGCCATGTCAGCGTCCACGTCGAGGCCCCCCGGCTCGTGCTGGAGGAGTTCGGCGACCCCGTCCTGACCGTCGACGGCGCCGTGGTGCAGCCCCGGCTGACGAAGAGCGTGGAGCTCCTCAGCTACCTGCTGGGCGCGCCCGCGCGCCGGGCCAGCCGCGTGGAGCTGCTCGGCGCCCTGTTCGGCGGTCGCAACGACGGTGCCGGGCGCAGCTACCTGCGACAGGCCCTCTACCGCCTGCGGGAGGTGCTGCCCGAGGAGCTGTCGCCCGCCCAGGACGGCGACGTCTTCAGCCTGGCCGGCCCGGACCTCGCACTGGGAACGGCCCAGCTCACCGTCGACCTCATCGCCCAGGCCGGTCGGCAGGACGGCACGACCCGTCTGGCGACGCTCGAGCGGGCCATCGCCGCGACCCGGTCCGGGCCGTTCCTGAAGTCGATGTCGGGGGAGTGGCTGAACCAGCGGCGCGAGGACCTGCGGGAGGCGCTCCTCGCCGCCCGGGTCGACGCGGCGACGATCGCCTACCAGCTCAGCCGGTACCGGGAGGCGAAGGGATGGATCGACGAGGTCCTGCAGGAGGATCCCTACCGCGAGCAGGCCTGGCAGCTGGCGATCAGGCTCGCCCAGGGGACCGGGAGCGACGACGCCGTGCTCGCGCTGTACCAGCGCTACGCCGCACGGATGCGGGAGCTGGGCGTCCCGCCGTCGGACGACGTACGACGCCTGGTGACGCAGTTCCGCCGGTGAGGACCGTGCCGATTTCGCCTCCATAAACATGTCCCTCCTCACACTCGGACTCCCAGTGTCGAGCCGTACGGAGGGCATCCATGCACACGACCTTCGCCCAGGACAGGCAGGCGACCTATCGCGGCGCGATGGCTCGCTTCACCACGGGCGTCACCATCATCACCACCCGCACGCCGGACGGCCCGGCGGGGATGACCGCCAGCGCCGTGGCCTCGGTCTCGCTGGACCCGCTGATGCTGCTGATCTGCGTCGGCAACGACCTGGCGAGCAGGGACGCCATCTCCGAGGCGGGCGCGTTCGCGGTGAGCGTCCTCGCGAACGGCCAGGAGCGCACCGCGCTGCGGTTCGCGAGCCGGTGCGACGACAAGTTCGCCGGCGTCGACTTCCGGTCCGACCACGGGCTGCCGGTCGTCGACGGCGCCGTCGCGCACTTCGCCTGCACGGTCCACGAGGAGGTGGCCGGGGGCGACCACACCATCTTCATCGGCGAGGTCGTCAGCTGCGCCTACGACGCCGAGTCCGACCCGCTCGTCTACTTCGGCGGCCGGTTCAACAGCCTCTGCGACCCCGAGTCGCAC
The DNA here is from genome assembly GCF_006494775.1 of Nocardioides humi. NCBI lineage: Bacteria > Bacillati > Actinomycetota > Actinomycetes > Propionibacteriales > Nocardioidaceae > Nocardioides > Nocardioides humi. Next base: position 3,686,046 of record NZ_CP041146.1, read on the forward strand.
GCCCGCATGGCCTTCGAGTGGCAGCTCGCGGCCTCGCTCTGAGCAACGCGACCCCTGACCTCGTGACCACGCTGTCGGAGCCCGCCACGCTCCCCGAGCCGCTGGACCGGCTGCACCCCGGATCGTCGGCCGCCCGCGATCTCCGCGGCACTCCGCTCGTCGTCGGCGGGGCTCGCGTCGGCTCGGTCTACACCCGCCGCTCGGAGCCGTGGACCGGCGGCGGCGCGGCGCTCACCATCGGGCAGTTCGACGGGGTGCACCGCGGGCACCAGCACCTGCTGGGCCTGGCGGCGGAGGAGGCGGCGCGGCTGGGCGTGCTCCCCGGCGCGGTCACCTTCGACCGGCATCCGAGGTCGGTCCTCGACGCCGCCCAGGCGCCGCGCTTCCTGACCAGGGCCGACGACAAGGTGCAGCTCCTGCTCCACCACGGCGCCGCCTTCGTCGCGGTGCTGACGGCCACCGCGCCGCTCCTGCGGATGCGCCCGGGGGAGTTCGTCGAGGACGTGCTGCTCGGGGCGCTGGGCGCCCGCGGCGTCGTCGTCGGCCCGAACTTCCGGTTCGGTCACCGGGCCACCGGCGATGTCGCCGTCCTGCGGGAGTACGGCGCCGCCCACGGCTTCGACGTACGGGTCCCTGCCTTGGTCACGCGTGGCGGCGACGCGGTGTCGTCCAGCGCCGTGCGCGCGGCGATCGACGACGGAGCGATGCGTGCGGTCGCCGCGATGCTCGGCCGGCCGTACGAGGTCCGCGGGCTCCTGGTGCCCAACGCGAGGGGGAGGCTGGAGGTCACGTTGCCGCGCGCCGCCGCGACCCCGCCGCCGGACGTCGTCTCCTGGGTGCTGCGCTCGGCCGGCCGTGACGTCGTCCTCCGGTACGTCGAGCGGGGCGCGCCGTGGTGACCCCGGCCTCCTCGGTCGCCGCCCGGCGCTCGTGGGGCAGTGCGCTCCGCGAGGCGATGCGTCCGCCCTCGCTGAAGCGCTCGGCGATCGCCGCGGGGGTGGTCGGCACGACGCTGCTGATCGCGAACCTCGGCGGCCGTCTGGTCGCGGAGCCCTTCACGGTCGGTCTCGCCGTCAAGGTCTTCCTGACCTATGCGGTGCCGTGGGGCAATGCGACCGTCGGTATCGCCATGGGGCTGAGGGAGCAGGACGCGTGAGCGGCGTGCGCGGGCCGCTCCCGCGGTCAGGAGCTCAACGACGGCAGGTGCGTCACCGAGCCCGGCGGGACGGGGACGTCGTGCCCGCGGACGTCGTCGCGGCGCCCGACGACGACCCAGATCGCGACGCAGTCCCCGGTGCCGTCGTTGCTCAGCCGGTGCGGCGTCATCGAGTCGAAGGTGATCGCGTCGCCGGCCGTCATCGCGTAGCTCTCGAACCCGACCTGCACGGTCAGGCTGCCGGAGACCACGAAGCCGTACTCGTGCCCGCCGTGGCGCATCATGTCCTCCTCCGGGCACGATGCGCTGCCGGGCGCGTAGGTGACGTGCAGGAAGTCGACCTGCGGGTCGGCCGCCTGGGTCAGCCGCTCCCACACCACGCCGGGGAACTGGATCCGCGCCCGTCCCTCCGCGGGCTGCAGCGGCTGGTCCACCCGGAACCCGCGCGCGGGGGCGCCCGAGGCCCGTCCGCCCGCCGGCTGCTCGGTCCCCGGGCCCTGCTCGGCCATCAGCTGGTCGATCGAGAGGCCCAGCACGTCGACCAGCGCGTAGAGCGTGCCGACGCTGGCGTTGGCCTTGTTGCGCTCGAGCTGGGAGATGAAGCTGGGCGACACGCCGATGCGGCGCGCGAGCTCGCGCAGCGACATCCCCTGCGCCTCGCGTGCGGCGCGGACGTTCGGGCCGATCAGGTCGACGGGCGCTGCTCCGTCGACGGGCTCGCTGCTGGTCATCGGCACCTTCCTCCGGTCTGCGCGACGGTCGATGAGGCCGCGCTGTTCAGCACTGGAAAACACTAGCGCAGGACCTCTGCCGAGGATGCGCTCCTCTTCCTCCGTCCGCCAAGGGCGGGCAAGGCACACGGCGTCGCAGATTCTCTTGACAAAGTGTGAAGTAGCACTCAACATCATGAATACCCACTGAACGCTGCGGGGTCCGCGGCGGAATGACTCGCAAGGAGCTGGAGAGCATGCACGACAGCCTGTGGCAGCCGATCAAGGTCGGCGGCCTGGACCTCGACCACCGGATCGTCATGGCGCCGATGACCCGCAACCGGTCGACGCCGGAGGGCGTCCCGAACCCGATGAACGTCGAGTACTACGCGCAGCGCGCGGGAGCGACGGCGCTGATCATCACCGAGGGGACGCAGCCGTCGGACGACGGCCAGGGCTACCTGCTGACCCCCGGCATCTACACCGCCGCCCAGATCAACGGCTGGCGCAAGGTCACCGACGCCGTCCACGACGCCGGGGGCCGGATCTTCATCCAGCTCATGCACGTCGGACGCGTCGGGCACCCGGTCAACACCCCGCACGGCCGCACGCCCATCGCGCCGTCCCCGGTCCGGGCGGCCGGCACGATCGTCACCTACGACGGACCGCTCGAGCTCCCGGTCCCGCGCGAGATCGACACCGCCGAGATCCCCGGCGTGGTCGACGACTACCGCCGCGCCGCGGCCGCGGCCATGGAGGCCGGCGCCGACGGCGTCGAGATCCACGGAGCCAACGGCTACCTGATCCACCAGTTCCTGGCGCCGAACACCAACCTGCGCACCGACGAGTACGGCGGGTCCGACGAGAACAAGGCACGGTTCGCGCTCGAGGTGGCCCAGGCCGTCGCCGCCGAGATCGGTGCGGAGCGCACCGGGTTCCGCATCGCGCCCGGCAACCCGTTCAACGACATCCAGGAGACCGACCCGCGGTCCCTCTACCTCCACCTGGTCGAGCAGCTCGCCGGCCTCGACCTCGCCTACCTGCACCTGGTCCGCCCGGCCGACGACGACTTCGTCAAGGCGATCCGCGCGGCGTGGCCGAACCCGCTGATCGTCAACCACGCCCGCCAGCCACTGGAGCCGCGCCTGGACGACCTGGCGAACGGTCTGGCGGACATCCTGTCGCTGGGCGCCCTGCACATCGCGAACCCGGACCTCGCCGTCCGGCTCAAGGGCGGCCACCCGCTGAACCAGCCGGACCCGGACACCTTCTACGGCGGCGACAGCCGGGGCTACATCGACTACCCCGCGCTCGACGCCTGAGGACCGACGGGAGCTCCTGTGCGCTCCCGTCCACCGCACGATGTCGTGCGGCGCGCGAGGTGACGAGACCCGGACCGCTCGTCACCTCGCGCATCAGCTCACCCGTACCAGCAACAGCAAGCAGATCGAGGAACACCGACGATGGCGATCGCCACCACCAACCCCGCGACGGGACGCGTCGAGCGCACCTTCGAGGAGCACGACGCGGCCGAGGTCGAGCGGCGGCTCCAGCTCGCCGAGCAGGCGAGCTGGGAGCTGCGCCGTACCTCGTACGCGCAGCGCTCGGCCTGGCTGCACGCCGCCGCCGGCCTGCTCGAGGAGGAGGCGGAGCAGACGGCGCGGATCCTGACGACGGAGATGGGCAAGACCATCTCCCAGGCCCGTGCCGAGGTCGCGAAGTGCGCCAAGGGACTGCGGTTCTACGCCGACCACGGCGCGGCGATGCTGGCCGACTCGCCGTTGGACGACGCGAGCGTCGTCGGCGCCGAGCGGGCGTGGACGCGGTACGAGCCATTGGGGCCGGTGCTCGCCGTGATGCCCTGGAACTACCCGTTGTGGCAGGTCGTCCGGTTCGCCGCACCGGCCCTGATGGCCGGTAACGCGGGCCTGCTCAAGCACGCGTCCAACGTCCCCCAGGCCGCGCTGTACCTCGACTCCCTGTTCGAGCGCTCCGGCTTCCCCTCGGGTGCGTTCCAGACGCTGATGATCGGCGCGGCGCGGGTGGACGGGGTCATCCGGGACCACCGGGTCCGGGCGGTGACCCTCACCGGGTCCGAGCCGGCCGGCCGCTCGGTGGCGGCGGCCGCCGGCGCGGAGGTCAAGAAGGTCGTCCTCGAGCTGGGCGGAGCCGATCCCTTCATCGTCCTGCCCAGCGCCGACCTGGACCGGGCCGCGGCGACCGCCGTCGCGGCCCGGGTGGTCAACAACGGGCAGTCGTGCATCGCCGCGAAGCGGTTCATCGTGCACCAGGACGTCTACGACGAGTTCGTCGCGGCCTTCGTCAAGCAGATGGGCGGGCTGCGCGTCGGCGACCCCCTCGACGAGGCCACGGACGTCGGCCCGATCGCCACCGAGGCGGGGCGCCGCGACCTGGTCGAGCTGGTGGCCGACGCGATCGAGGCCGGCGCGACCGCCACGGTCGGCCAGACCGTGCCGGGCGACGGCTGGTACTACCCACCGACGGTCCTCGAGGACGTCACCGACCGGATGCGGGTCTACCGGGAGGAGACGTTCGGGCCGGTGGCGACGGTGCTCCGGGCGACCGACGCCGATCATGCGCTCGCGATCGCCAACGACACCTCGTTCGGGCTGAGCTCCTCGGTGTGGACCTCGGACCAGGAGGAGGCGGACCGCTTCATCGCCGGGCTCGAGGCCGGGGCCGTGTTCGTGAACGGGATGACGATCTCCTATCCCGAGCTGCCGTTCGGCGGCATCAAGGACTCGGGCATCGGCCGCGAGCTCGCCGCCGAGGGGATCAGGGAGTTCTGCAACCTGAAGACCGTCTGGACCGCGTCATGACGGCGATCGGGTTCCTCGGGCTGGGGTCGATGGGGAGCGCCATCGCGTCGAACCTGCTCCGGCAGGGCATCGACGTCGTCGTCTGGAACCGCTCCCCGGAGCGGGTGGCGCCGCTCGTCGCCCTCGGCGCGCGGGCCGCGGACTCGGCCGAGGAGGCGCTGCGGCAGCCGGTGTCCATCTCGATGCTCGCCAACGACGACGCGGTCGACCAGGTGCTGACCCCCGACGCGCTGACGGCCGCCGCGGGCTGCATCCACCTCTGCACCGCGTCCATCAGCCCCGGGCGTCGGACCGGCTCGAGCAGATCTGCCGCGAGCGGGGCGTCTCGTACGTGGCGGCGCCGGTGCTGGGACGCCCGGAGGTGGCCGCCCGCGGCGACCTCAACGTCGTCGCCGCCGGTCCCGCGGACGTGATCGACCAGGTGCAGCCCGTGCTCGACGTCGTCGGCTGCCGGACCTGGCGCGTCGGCGAGGTGCCCCGGACCGCGAACGTGGTCAAGGTGGCGGTGAACTACAACATCATCCACGCGCTCCACGCGCTGGGTGAGTCGGTGTCGCTCGTCGAGCGGCACGGCGGCTCGGCGGCCGAGTTCACCGAGCTGCTCAGCAGCACGATGTTCGGCGGGGTCGTGCACCAGGTGTACGGCCGCATCATCGCCGAGAGGAGCTACTGGCCCGCGGGGTTCACCCTCGAGCTGGGGCTCAAGGACCTGGAGCTCGCCGCCGTGACGGCCGAGGAGGCCGGCGTCGAGCTCCCCTCGGTCGACGTCCTCCGCTCCGTCTTCGCGGACGCCCTCCGGGACGTCGTACCTCCGGGCGCGGACTGGTCGGCGATCGCCGAGGTCACCCGCACCCCGCCCGAGGGGCCCTGACCTCCGCCCGTCGACCGGTCCTCACCCTTCCCGGTCGACGGGCGGTGACCCACCGCTTCGGCAGCAACCCACCCTCTCCGCGCAACCGGGCGACGGGGAGCATCCAGAGGAGCACCAGATGTTGAGCAGCACCGCGAGCACCGGAACGAACGCCGTCGACTGGGAGGAGCGCATCGACTTCGACCGGCTGCGCAGCGAGCGCCTGGCGCGGCTCAAGGCCGAGCTCGAGGCCTCGGAGTGCGGTGCCGTCCTCGCGTTCGACTTCTCCAACATCCGCTACATGAGCGCCACCCACATCGGCACCTGGGCGATGGACAAGCTGATCCGGTTCAGCCTGCTCACCCGGCGCACCGACCCCGTGGTGTGGGACTTCGGGTCGGCGGCCAAGCACCACCTGCTGTACAACCCCTGGCTGTCCGAGACCACGGCGGAGGCGGACGCCGACCCGCACGCCCCGCACCACGGCGCCGTCCGGCCCCGCCTCGAGACCGGCGCCCGCGCCGGCATCTCCACCCTGCGCGGCGCCTTCAGCCCCGACGCGGAGATCGCCCGCTCGGTCGCCCGGAAGATCAAGCGGGAGCTGGAGAAGTTCGGCCTCCAGAACGAGCCGCTCGGCGTCGACGTCATCGAGATGCCGGTCCTGTTCGCCCTCCAGGACGAGGGCATCGAGGTGGTCGACGCCCAGCAGATCTTCATGGAGGCCCGCCGCGTCAAGACCCACGACGAGATCGCGCTGCTCACCCAGGCCGCCTCGATGGTGGACGCGGCGTACGAGGACCTCTACCGGTTCCTCCGCCCCGGGGTCAGGGAGAACGAGTGCGTCGGCCTGGTCGCCAAGACCCTCTACGACCTGGGCTCGGAGTACGTCGAGGGCGTCAACGCCATCAGCGGCGAGCGGTGCTCGCCGCACCCGCATGTCTTCTCCGACCGGCTGATCCGGCCCGGCGACCCCGCCTTCTTCGACATCCTGCACAGCTTCAACGGCTACCGCACCTGCTACTACCGGACCTTCGCCGTCGGCTCGGCGAGCCGGGCGCAGCACGACGCGTACAAGCGGGCGCGCGAGTACATGGACCACGCCATCGCGCTGGTGCGCCCCGGCGCCACCACGGCCGACATCGTCTCGGTCTGGCCGACCGCCCAGGAGTTCGGCTTCCCCGACGAGGAGGCGGCGTTCGCCCTCCAGTACGGCCACGGCGTCGGGCTGTCGATCTGGGAGAAGCCGATCTTCTCCCGCCTCGTCTCCCTCGACCACCCGGAGGTGCTCGAGGAGGGCATGGTCTTCGCCCTGGAGACCTACTGGCCCTCGGCGGACGGCGTCGGCGCCGCCCGCATCGAGGAGGAGGTCGTCGTCACGGCGGACGGGTGCAAGGTGATCACCAAGTTCCCCGCCGAGGACCTCATCGTCGCCGGCCGCAAGTACTACGCCGTGGGCGGCGAGCTGCCCACCCTGCGCGACGCCCAGTCCCACCTGAACACCGAGGCGGGGCGCGGCGGCATCCCCGGATGAGATCCGGGACGACGATCCGCGGCGGAGCGGAAGATCACGCGTTCGCGTGATGTGGGGCCGGGCCGGCTCCGGCGACGATGCGGTGACCGGCGGATCGACCGGCGGGACGAACGAGAGGACGGTGGCCATGGGCTCCGCTTCCGGCACGGCGTTCGTCACCCCCGCCGGGCTGCGCGGTAGGTCGTACCGCCGGCCCGGTGCCGAGGCGTCCGGCCGGCCGGTGGTCGCGATCGGGCAGTTCGACGGCGTCCACCTGGGCCATCGGCTCCTGCTCGACGAGGCGAGGCGGCGTGCGACCGCGATCGGCGCCCCGGCAGGGGCGGTCACCTTCGATCGCCATCCGCTGCAGGTGCTCGCGCCCGGAGCGGCACCTGTCGAGCTGACCTCGCTCGACGAGAGGATCGCGCTCCTGCTCGACGCGGGCCTCGACCTCGTCGTCGTCCTCGAGGTGGGGCACGCGCTGCTCGCGACCGAGCCGCGGGAGTTCGTCGACGACGTGCTCTCCGGCACCCTGGACGTGGCGGCGGTCGTGGTCGGGACCAACTTCAGGTTCGGCCGGGGAGCGACGGGCGATCCGTCGACGCTGCGGGCGCTGGGCCCGGGCCGCGGGTTCGACGTGGTCTGCCCGGAGCTCGCGCTGCACGGCGAGGACGCCATCTCCTCCACCAGGATCAGGGCCGCCATCGGCGCGGGCCGACTCGACGGGGCGGCGGCGATGCTCGGCCCGTCCTTCGCCACGACCATGACCGCGACCGGACGGAGAGGAATGCGATGAGCGCGAGGATCGAGGTACGGACGGAGGGCGCGACCCGCGTCCTCACGATCGACAACGGCGAGAGGAACCTCCTCGACCCGCCGTTGATGGACCAGCTGCGATCGCTGCTGCTGGAGGCGGACACGGATGAGCAGGTCCATGCGATCCTGCTCACCGGCGCCGGGGACACCTACTGCGGCGGGCTGGACATCGCCGCGATCAAGCAGGGCGCCGACCCCCGCGACTTCGCCCTCACGCTCGCGGAGCTGCTGCGGACCATCCCCAGGCTGGGCGTGCCGGTCGCGTCGGCGGTCAACGGCGACGGCCTCGCGTCCGGCGCGTCCTTGGTGGCGGCCTCCGACTACGCCGTCGCCGCGGAGCACGCGCGGATCGGCACCGTGGAGGTCAGTGCCGGCCTGTGGCCGATGATCGCCCAGGTGCCCGTCATCCATCGGCTCGGCGCGCGCCGCGCGATCGAGAACGTCGGCTCGGGTGAGCCGTTCACCGCGGCCCGCGCGCGGGAGCTGGGCCTGGTCCAGCAGGTCGTGGCCGCGGGCGACGAGGTCGCTGCGGCCCTGGCCTGGCTGGAGAGCGCCTCGCGCGCCCCAGGTGCCGCCCGCGACGGGCGACCGTCCCTCTACGAGTTCGCGGACATGTCGTACGACGACGCGCTGGATGCGTCCGTGCCGCGGTTCCTGGCACTGTTCGACTGAGTCGGTGAATGCAGGCTGAGCCTGTATTCACCGATCTGCGGCGTAGCGAGCGTCACCAGATGGGTGCGATGGCAAGGCGTAGGCGCGACGGCGGTCTGGTTGCACCATCGAGCGTCTGCAACGCAGCCAGCGCGCCCATGTGGTGGCGCGCAGTAGCCGCAGATCGGTGAATGCAGGCTGAGGTCCGCCTGCTGACGGATCGGGACCGTCGTCGTCCGCGAGGAGCTCACTCCTCCAGCAGGCCGCGTCCGGTCTCGTTCCGTTGCAGGGCCAGCCTGGTCAGCTCGACGCGGGTGTTGATGTCGAGCTTGGTGAAGACGTGGCGCAAGTGGGTGCCGACGGTGTGGATCGAGACCTGGAGCAGGGACGCGATCGCCCGGTTGGTGTGTCCGGCCACGACGAGCGAGGCGACCCTGAGCTCCGACGCCGTCAGGCTGTCCCATCCGGTGGCCGGGGCACCGCCGGCGCCGCGGGCCTGTGGCCGGTGCGCCTGCTGTCTCGTCGTGGCCTTCAGCGCCTCGACCACCACGGCCTGGTCGCTCGCCACGTGCGCGATCTCGTCGAACGCGCGACGGAGCGGCCCGCTCTCGGGGCCGTCCGCGACCAGCATCGGCCACAGTCGTGGCGGCAGGGACATGATCCGTGCGGTGTTGGCGTACCGATGCAGCCAGGGGCGGCCGGCCTGCGCCTCGCTGCCACCGAGCCGGATCAGCGCGGCGGCGGTCCAGATGTCGTAGGTCCGCGGTCGTGCGGGCAGGGTCGCGTCCGCCATCAGCCGGCGCGCGCGACTGACGTTCCCCCGGTCCGCCTCGACGATGCTGAGGACCGACCGGCTCATCGGGACGTACCTGGCGATCTCGAGGGCATCGGCGACGTGGATCGCCGTCTCGGCCTCCGCGGCCGCGTCGTCGAGCTCCTCGAGCAGCCACCGCTCGATGGCCCGCACGGTGTGCCAGTACGGCACCGACCAGACGAAGCCCCGCCGTTCCGCCTGGCGCTGGCCGGCGAGGAGGAGCTCCGATGCCTCCGACGCCCGGTCGCTCGACAGCATGACCGTGGCGAGCCACAGCTCCGGGATGCGAGGAGCCGGCAGGGGGCGGGCGGCGGACACCTCGAAGGAGTGAGCGGCGCGCTCGGCCAGCTCGAGCGCCGTACTCACCTGGCCCTTGCTGAACGCGAGCTGGGACCTGAAGAGCCCGGCGCTGAGCTCGACGGCCGGATCGTCGCTGAGCTCGATGGACTCGGCCAGCACCTCCGACAGTCGCGTGGCCGCGTCGACCTCGCCCAGGTTCACGTGGCCGACGGCCCGGGTCTTCAGGAGCGCGATCCGCAGCTGGTCGTCGGTTCCGGGCAGTGCGAGCGCCCGGTCGACATGATCCATCGCATCCGCGTCGTCGCCGGCCGCCTGGTGCAGGTGGGCGGCGACGAGTCGCAGTCTCGCCTCGTCCTGGTCGCTCAGGCCCGCCGTACGACGCTGCTCCACGAGGGCGAGCGCCTCGCCCACACGACTGGTGTTCCCGAGGTCGCGCGCGGCCGACGTGACGAACTCGATGTGGTGCGGGTCGTAGGGGTCGAAGAGCCGACTGACCCGGAGCGCGAGCTCGGCGGCGTCCTCGGGCGCCACCGGAGACAGGCGGGCGATCGCGGCGCGGATCAGGGCCAGCTCGTCCTCGCTGAGATGCCGGGTCGAGCGGATCAGGTGCCAGACGGCGTCGGACTCCGAGCCCGGGCGCCGGAGCTCACGGGCGACGTCGTGATGGAGGGCGCGACGGACCGGGTCCGACAGGCCGGCGTAGATGTCGGTGCGGAGGCTCGGGTCGGCGAAGCGCAGGCGCGGTCCGGCGTCGGCGAGAACACCGCTCTGCAGGGCGTCGTCCACCTCGCCCAGCAGGCTGCCGACCGTCCGCTCGAGGACTCGGGCGACCACGTCGAGGTCGAACTCGACGCCCACCACGGCGGCGACCTGCAGGAAGGCCAGCGGCATCGAGGCGACCACGCGCTGATCCGTCGGGTCGTGGCGGGGAAGCGTGTAGGTCTTCAGGCGTCGGAGCACGGAGAGCACCCGGTCGCCCCTGCGTGAGCCGGGGCTGACGCCGACGACCCAGCAGATGGGGAGGTGCCGAAGCGGCTCGGGCAGCGTCCGGAGCGACTGGAGGGTGACCGGGTCCGTCCACCGTAGGTCCTCGATGATGACGACGACCGGCCTGCTCCGCGAGAGCGCCTCGAGCATCTCCGCCGTACGGTCGCTCTGCAGGCCGTCCTCGTGCAGCGCGGAGGTCGCGATCGTCGCCAGCTCCTCCAGCAGCCTCGAGCGCGAGGAGACCTCGTCGGTCTCGACCGCGGCGACGCTGACGGTGGCGAAGCCGAGATCGCCCGCCACGGCTCTGACGTCGTCGAAGGCGTCGGCATCGCGCGTGCGCTCGTCGAGCTCCACGACGAGCGCAGCGGATGCGCCGACCTCGAGATGCCGGAGGGCCTCGGCGACCTTGGGAGGAGGGACCGGAGGCATGCCCCCAGCATGAGCCACAGCAGGGTCCACCGGCGGAGGTCCGGGGATTTTCACCCAGGTGATCGGAAGGGGACGCGGCCGGCGCTCACCCCGTCGACCGCCACTGTGCGAGGACCGGACAACGCCGACAGAGAAGGAAGACCATGCGTACTGGCAAGGAGTACCTCGAGGCACTGAACGACGGCCGACGGGTCTGGGTGGGGGACGAGTTCATCGACAACGTCGCCACGCACCCCAAGACGCGCGCGTTCGCGAAGCTCACCGCCGACTTCTACGACCTGCACCACCGCCCCGAGCTCGAGGACGTCATGACGTTCGTGGACGAGGACGGGGTCCGCCGGTCGATGATGTGGTTCAAGCCGACCGACAAGGAGTCGCTGCGGCGCAAGCGTCGCTACCACGAGACCGTGCTGCGCAACCTCGGCGCGGGCGCCGCGCCGAGGTCCCCCGACGTGAACAACTCGGTGTTCCGGACCTACGTCGACGACCCGCGTCCGTGGAGCGACCAGTCCGTCGGGACCGACGGCCGCGACCTGGTCCCGGGCATCCTCGAGTTCTGCGACCTGCTGCGCGAGGGGGACCTCAACGCCGCGATCGCGTTCGTCGACCCGCAGACCGACCGGTCGCGCGATTCCGCTCAGGCCGAGTCGCCGAACGTGCACGTCGTCTCGACGAACGACGACGGCATCGTCGTGTCGGGGGTGAAGTCGGTCGCGACCGGCGCGGTCTTCGCCGACTACATCAACCTGGGCACGTTCTACAAGCCCGGCGTGACCTCGGAGCAGATCGTGTTCGCCGGCGTGCCCGCCAACGCCCCGGGCGTGACCATGATCAACCGCGAGGCCAACGGACGGGACGGCGAGGAGACCGAGCACCCGATGTCCTCCCAGGGCGACGAGCTCGACACCACGATCATCTTCGACAACGTCTTCATCCCTTGGGAGCGGGTGTTCCACCTCGGCAACCCCGAGCACGCCAGCTACTACCCGCAGCGGGTCTTCGACTGGGTGCACTACCAGGCCGTCGTACGGGAGATGGTGCGGGCCGAGCTGATGCTGGGCCTCGCTCTGCTGATCACCGAGCACACGGGCACCTACGCGATCCCGCCGGTGCGGGCCCGGGTGTCCCAGTTCGTGGGCTTCATGCAGACCCTGAAGGCGCACGTCGTCGCCTCGGAGGAGGACGGGTTCATGACTCCTGGAGGCACCTACAAGCCGAACGTGCTCATGTTCGACTTCGGCCGGGTGTTCTACCTGGAGAACATCAGCCGGCTGACCGCGGAGCTCCTCGACCTGTGCGGTCGCGCGTCGCTGGTGTTCCCCACCGAGGGGCAGTGGCAGAACCCCGAGTTCAGGCCGTGGCTGGAGGCGCTGCAGTCGGGCCCGGTCGGGCGGCCCCACGACCGCCTGAAGATCAGCCGGGTGATCCGGGACTACTTCATGTCCGACTGGGGCGACCGGATGGCGGCGTTCGAGGGGTTCAACGGGACCCCGATCCTGCTCATCCGGGAGCTCACGATCCGGCGTGCCGAGATCTCCGCCGCCGGACCGATCGCCGATCTCGCACGCTCCATCTGCGGGATCGAGAACCCCGAGCGTCCCGAGCAGACGGAGTACCTCGCCCAGGCGGAGTACGCGCGCCTCCAGGACAGCGCGGCCGGGCGCTGACGGACGGCGTCCGTCGGGTCAACCGGTCATCAGGCTGCGCGACCGGGCGGCGGCGACAGCCGTCGCCCGGTCGTGGACCTCGAGCTTCCTGAAGATCGAGCTCACCTGGGTCTTGACGGTGTTGTGCGACACGTGGAGCTCCGCGGCGATCTCCCGCAGTGTCAGCGGGCCGCTGAGGGCGCGCAGGATGCGGCGCTCCCGCTCGGAGAGCCCGGGCGTCGGCGTGACCGCCCGCCGCGACCGACCGATGTCGCACGCCGCGCGGAGCTGCTCGGCCCGCCGACGGGCCCTCGGCTCCAGCCCGGCCGCTGTCGTGTCGAGTACGTCGAGCACCGCCTGCGCCGCCGCGTGAGCAGCGCGGACGTCTCCGGCCGCGCTGCTCAGCTCGGCGAGCGCGAGGTGCGCGTTCGCCACCACCCAGCGACTCCTGACGCACAGGCCGCCGGCCGTGGCGATGGCCTCCTCCGCGGCCGCGGCCGCGGCCGGAAGTCCCCGGGCCGCGGCAGCGAGGGCGCCGCCGGCCAGGGCGTGCACCAGGGCGAGCTGGTCCCCGGACGCGCGCGAGGACACCTCGGCGATGCCGAAGCTCGCGGCCGCCTCGCATGCCCGGCCGGCCCGCAGGAGGTCGAGGCCGGTCGCCACCTGGTCGATGGCGAGCCATGCGCCGCGGAGCCCGGCGATCGGGGGCGGCGGGCTGAGGACGTCGTCGAGCAGGGCCTCGGTGAGACGCCGGGACGCACGCAGCGCGTGCTCGAGGGTGACGCCCGGCTCGACCATCAGCCCGGGGTCGCCCTGGACCCGGGCGACATCGCTCCAACGGCGCCACCGGACATGGTCGCCCGCGGCGAGGTTGGCCATGGCCACGATCAGGCAGAGCCGTGGATCCGCGATGATGCGGTGCTCCGGGATCAGGCCGACGGCGGCGAGCACCTGATCGCACCGGCCCGACAGCACCGTGCGCTGCCAGCCGTCGAGCAGGGCGGCCGCGGCGGCGTCGTAGAGCTCCAGGTCGGCGTACGCGCCCACCGCCTCGTCGAGCCGGCCGTTGGCGGCCAGCCAGGCGGCGTACCGCTCCTTCAGGTGGCCGTACCTCGACCAGTTCTCGGCCCGGAGCTCGTCGTGGAGGTGCCGCGCCAGCACCGGGTGGAGGGTGACGACGGCACCGGCGGACGTCGTCGCCAGCTGCGTCGACGCCGCGAAGCCGGCCAGGAGCCGGCCGCACGCCGGGTTCGCCGTCAGGTGCAGTGCGAGCGCCGGACCGGCCGAGCCCGCGATCGCCACGGCGTGGAGCACGCGGTGCAGCTCCGTGGTGACCTTCTGCATGACCTCCCCGTGCACGTAGTCGCGCAGCGCCTCCTCGCCCGCGGCCGGACCGAGGTCGGCGTAGGCCTGCACGCCGATCGCCCAGCCGGCGAGCTCGGGCGCCGGGTACCCCAGTCTCGCCTCGACCTCGGCGTCGCTCATCCTCAGGTCGTCCGCGCGGATCGTCGTGGCGACGAGGCCGTCCTGGTGACTCCTGATCAACCAGGGAAGGCAGCGATGACGCGTCGCGATCACCCAACGGACTCCGGCCGGACCGCACTCGACCAGATCGGCCAGGAGCTGCTGGGCCTCCGGTGCGGTGATCAGGTCCGCGCCGTCGAGGACGAGGCAGCACGGTCCGCTCCTCGCCACCGCCTCGAGGGCCTGGAGGACGAGCCGGCCGCAGCCGTCGGGGTCCACCGGCTCGGCCCCGGGCTCGACGGCGCCGGGTTCCAGATGCGCCAGGATCGTCCGGGCCAGGGCGATCGGGGTGTCGTCGCGCCGGGTCAGGTCGACCCGTCTCGCCTCCGAGCGGTTCCTCGCCCACGCGGCGACGAGCGTCGTCTTGCCCGAGCCGGGCGGGCCGCTGACGACGACGACCCGGCGGTCCTCGTCGTCGAGACGCCTGAGGAGCTCGGCCCCACGTCCGTGCGCGGGAGGGTGCGGACGCAGCGGAGAGGGGCGCCGCATCATCGCTCAAGCGATGCGGCCGAACTCGCCGCCACAGTGGATCAACGGCCGCACCCGGTCGATGTGCTCGTAGGACACGACGGTGCCGATGAAGATCGTGTGGTCCCCGCCGGGGAGTTCCTCCGCGACGTCGCAGACGATGGACGCGATGGCGTCGTGGAGGACGGGGACACCCTGCTCCTCGTCGTACGAGACGCCGGCGAACCGGTCCCCCCGAGAGGCGAACTGCCGCGCCAGGTCCTGGTGCTCCTCGCCGAGCACGTTGACGCCGAAGCGACCGTGCTCGGAGATGGCCGAGCGGGTGAACAGGTGGTTCCCGACGCAGACGAGCAGCTGCAGCGGGTCCAGGGACAGGGGAGTCACCGAGCTCGCCGTCATGCCGACCGGCGCGTCGGCGACCCGGGTGGTGATGATCGACACGCCCGACGGCAGGCGGGACATCGTGGCGCGGAAGGCGACGGCTTCGTCGATGAGTCCGAGGGCAGTCACGGGTGTCTCCTGATCGTCCGGAACCGGAAGCGATCGCCGAGGGGGCGTCGCGTGCCAGGCCATCGTGGACCGGGAGTCGCGTGGGTCACATCACACGATCATGTGATTCCGGTCGGGTTCGCGAGCGTTCAGGGGAGCCGTGCGTCCGCGATCGAGCGCATCGGCCCGGACCACGTCGGGGGCCCACAGAGCCGTCGCGCCGAGCACGTAGGCGCGCTGGACCCGCCGCACCAGCCTCGCGAACGCATCGCCTCGCGTGCGCCGTGTTCGGTCAGACATGGGGGTCGACCCCGGCCGGTGGCTCACCGAGATCGAGATCCAGGCCCAGGACCCGGTGGAATCGGCTGAGTGCGTTCCACAGCGAGATGGACATCGTGAGCTCGACGAGCTCGTCGGGAGCGAAGGCGGCGCGGACCTTCTCGAGCAAGTCCGGTGCGACGCCCTGCGGACAGGTTGCGATCTCGGTCACCGCCAGGTCCAGTGTCAGGGCCCTGGTGAACTCGAGAGCGACTCGTTCCGTGCTCGAGAACATGCTGTGGTCGCCGGATGCCAGGCGTCCCAGGTCGCTCTCGTCGACCCCCTTCGCCAGGGCCGAGTAGCAGCGGTGGCTCGTCGTATAGCGACAGTGGTTCAGGAGCGCCACGTAGACCGCTGTGAGCTCCTTGATCCTCGGCTCGATCGACCCCGGCCCGGACACGTGTCGGATGAACGGCAGGTAGGTCGACAGCATCCCGGGACGGGTCGCGATCGCCAGCCAGGTGTTCAGCAGGGTGCCGAAACCGGCCTCGCCCGCCTCCAGCGCGGGCAGGTCGACGGGGGAGACCTCCTCCCGGGTCGCCAACGGAATCAGTGCCATGACGGTGCTTCCTCTCTCGTTCGTGTTGCTCGGCCCGTGGATGCGGGCCGGGGTCGTCGTGGGCGATGGCTGTCAGATCACCGACTTGCCGAGCCCCCCGTCGACCTGGAGCACCTGGCCCGTGACGTACGACGAGAGGTCCGACGCCAGGAACAGGGCGGTGGCGGCGATCTCGGCGGGGTCGGCCCACCGTCCCAGCCGGATGCCGAGGCGCTCGACCATGCCGTCGCGCACGGCCTCGGCGGTGGAGCCGTTCTGCTCGGCCGCCGCGGCGTGGCGATCCTTCCAGACCTGGGTGAGGGTCATGCCGGGCGAGATGCCGTTGACGAGAACGCCGTGCGGGGCGGCCTCCGCGGCGAGGTAGCTCGTCATGGCGACCACCGCGGCGTTCACGGCGGCGGCGATGCCGATGCCGGGCACGAGGACATGCGCGGCCATGCCCGCGATGTTGACGATCCGCCCGGCCCCACTCTTCTGCAGCAGCGGCAGCGCCGCACGGGAGACGCGCAGGTAGCCCGTGGCCTTGCCCTCGAGAGCATCGGTGAGAGCCGATTCCTCTGCCTCGCTGAGTGCGCTGTTGACGAGCAACGGCGCGGCGCTGTTGACGAGTACGTCCAGGCCGCCGGTCCACGCAGCGACCGCGTCGAAGGCGCCGGCGACGGCGGCATCGTCCGTGACGTCGGCGACCAGCGTCAGGACGCGGTCCGAGTCGGGCGAGATCTGACGGGCGGCGTCCTTCAGCTTCTGCTCGGTCCTACCCAGGATGGCGACCGACGCTCCCTGCTCGTGCAGGGCGTGCGCGATCGCGAGCCCCAGGCCGCTGCCACCGCCCGTGACCAGTGCGGTGCGTCCGTCGAGGCGAATTCCCAATGTCATTGCTGTACGTCCTTCACGCGTGTGCTCCGACGCCGCGGCCGGCATCGCTTCCCGAGCCAGTGTGAAGAGGCACCGCCGGCGCCGCAAAGGTCATTAACGGGCTTCTAACTGCGCCGCCGCCGGATTAACGACCGCCTAACTCGAGGTGACATAGAACACTCCGGCAACGGCGAGTTCGGGCACACGACGAGCCCGACCGACGGCGATACCGACGCGGCACGGCCGCCTTCAAGCGAGTGGGGATCACGTATGGCACGACCAGGTGCACAAAGTGCGGAGCTCAACGCAGTCATCAGGAATTCCAGCATCGAGATCATTCCGCTGAAGGGCGCCGACCAGGTGGTCGCCGACCTGCCGGTCGACCGGCCGCTGACGATCACGTGCTCGCCGAGGTTCGGCCTGGAGCGCACCCTGCAGCACGTCGCCCGCGCGCGGCGGGCCGGCCACCGCGTCGTCCCCCATCTCGCCGCTCGCATGGTCGGGGGCCGTCAGGAGCTGAGGTCGTTCGTGCGCCAGGTCGTCGACCTGGGTGTGGACGACCTGTACGTCGTCGGCGGTGACGGCGACCTGCCGGTCGGTCCCTACGGCGACGCGCTCGGGATCCTGCAGGACCTCGCCGAGTTCGACCACGGCCTGCGCCGCCTCGGTGTCGGGTGCTATCCCGAGGGCCACCCGAAGATCGACGACGGCGTGCTGCACGAGGCCCTGCTCCGGAAGCAGGAGCACGCCGACTACATGGTCAGCCAGCTCTGCTTCGACTCCGGGGCTGTGGCCCGCTGGCTCAGATCCGCCCGCGCGGGCGGTGTCAGGCTGCCCCTGCGGCTCGGCGTCGCCGCTCCGTTGCAGACGCGGAAGCTGATCGAGCTCTCCCTGAGGATCGGGGTCGGCCAATCGGTTCGGTTCCTCTCGAAGCAGCACGGCATCGTCGGGAACCTCCTCCTCGGGCGTGCCTACGAGCCCCTCGACCTCGTCACCGAGCTGAGCCGCGAGATCTCCTTCGCCCAGGACGGTGTCGAGGGCCTGCACCTCTTCTCGTTCAACCAGGTCGAGCCGACCCTCGGGTGGCTCTCCCGCGCCGGCGAGCTCTGCGATCCGGATGCGCCCGACGACTCCAGCATCGCCATCAACTGACCAACGACATCAGAAAGCACGTGCGAACGAAATGAACCTCGAAGACAAGATCAAGCAGGCCGGAAATGTCGCCCGGATGCTCCGGAACGCGCCGCAGGGACCCTATGTCTTTCCGATGCAGTCGGAATACACCAACTGGCGCGACGAGCAGAGGGCGTGGAGCGAGACCGCGGTCATGTTCGACCAGTCGCTGCATATGACCGATATCCATTTCAAAGGCCCCGACGTATTGCGACTGATGTCCGACATCGGTGTGAACGGATTCAAGAACTTCGGACGGAACAAGGCCAAGCAGCTGATCGCCTGCAACTACGACGGGTACTTCCTGGGCGATGCGATCCTGTTCGCGTTCGAGGAGGACCACTACAGTCTGGTCGGCCGCCCGGTCGCACCGAACTGGGCGGCGTTCCAGGCGGAGACCGGCGACTACGACGTCGAGGTGACCCGCGACGAGCGCTCGGTCGCGAACGACGGTCGGCGGCTCTCCTTCCGCTTCCAGCTGAACGGTCCGGCCACGCACAAGATCGTGGAGCGGGCCGTGGGCTCCCCGCTGCCCACGATCAGATTCTTCGCGATGGGCGAGATCGAGATCGCCGGCGTCCCGATCCGTGCCCTCAACCACACGATGGCCGGTGTGCCCGGCCTGGAGTTCACCGGGCTCGAGCTGGTCGGCCCCTCGGACGGTGCTGAGCGCGTGCGCGAGGCACTGATCGCGGCGGGGGAGGAGTTCGGCCTCCGGCTGGGTGGCGCCCGGGCGTATCCCTCGACCGCGATCGAGTCGGGCTGGATCGCGGCGCCGGTGCCTGCCATCTACACCGGCGACGCGATGCGGGCCTTCCGTGAGTGGCTCCCCGGCAACGGGTTCGAGGCCAACGCGTCGATCGCCGGCAGCTTCGTGTCCGACGACATCGAGGACTACTACGTGACGCCGTGGGACCTCGGCTACGGCCGGGTGATCCGGTTCGACCACGACTTCATCGGCCGTGCGGCGCTCGAGAAGATGGTCGACCAGCCGCATCGGCAGAAGGTCTGGCTGCGGTGGAACGACCGCGACGTCGCGGACCTCATCGCGGACAGCCTCTTCGGCTCGGGCCCGCACACCAAGTACCTCGAGATGCCGGTCTCGAACTATGGCACCAACTCCTACGACCAGGTCCTCGCGGACGGCCGGCTGATCGGCTTCTCGGCCAGCTCGGGATACACGGTCAACGTCGGGGGCTGGTCCTCGCACGGGATGGTTGCCGAGGATGACGCCGTCGACGGGCGGGAGGTCACCGTCCTGATCGGTGAGGAGAACGGCGGCTCCGCCAAGCCGACGGTCGAACGCCACGTACAGCGAGCGATCCGCGCGACGCTCCGAACCAGTCCGTTGGTGTGACAGCGGTGACGAGTGCGAGCACGGGATGTGTCGGCCATGACTGATGCGAAGGTCGTCTTGACCCTCACCTGTCCCGACCAGCCGGGCATCGTGTACGCGGTCTCGCGGTTCCTCCACGAGAGCGGCTGTTCGATCGTCGAGAGCCAGCAGTTCCTCGACCGGCAGTCGGGCAACTTCTTCATGCGGGTCGAGCTCGAGGTACTCGACGACGCCGTCAGCGCCGAGTCCCTTCGAGAGGGCTTCGCCACCGTCCGCCGGGCGTACTCGATGGAGGACCAGTTCCTCGACGCTGCCCGGCGACAGCGGGTCCTGGTGATGGCGAGCACGGCGGGCCACTGCTTGAACGATCTCCTCTTCCGGACCTTCAACGGTGGCCTGGACGTCGAGATCTCCGCTGTCGTGTCCAACCACGACGAGCTCCGCTACCTCGCCGACACCTACGGAGTGCCGTACCACCACATCCCGGTGGACGCGCAGACCAAGGTGCAGGCGGAGCGCGAGCTGCTCGACCTCGTGGTCGATCTCGATGTCGACCTCGTGGTCCTGGCGCGGTACATGCAGGTGCTGTCCGGCGACCTGTGCAAGGCACTCGAAGGGAGGGTGATCAACATCCACCACTCGATGCTGCCGAGCTTCAAAGGGGCTCGACCCTATGACCAGGCCCATGCCCGGGGCGTGAAGCTGATCGGCGCGACCGCGCACTACGTGACTGCCGACCTCGATGAAGGCCCGATCATCGAGCAGGAGGTGGCTCGGGTCGATCACGGGATGACCGCGGCGCAGGTGCGCACCCTGGGCCGGGACGTCGAGTGCCTCGCCCTGTCTCGGGCCGTTCGCTGGCACACCGAGAACCGTGTGTTGCTGGACGGCAGCAGGACCGTGGTCTTCCCGTGATCGAGGCCGCCCTGCGGGGCGGAGCATCTCCGTCGCCGCGGTGACCCAGCAGCGAGACCGGGACGATCCTCGCGGTGGGCGGCATATCCTCTACCGGGGACAGGCAGGTCATGACGATGGACGATCGGAAGCCGAGCGGACCGTACGTGATCCGCCGGAAGATCATGTCTCCGCGGTTGGGCGACAGCGTTGCCGACCGCGCTCGGGTGGTCTCGCACCTCGACGACCTCCTGGCCGAACGGCATGTCGTGCTCGTGCAGGCGGCGGCGGGCAGCGGGAAGACCACGGCGGTGGCCATGGCGACCCGGCGCCTCGAGCGCCCGGTGGCCTGGTTGTCGTTCGATGGGACGGAGCTGGCACCGGGACGCCTCCTGGCCTACCTCGAGGAGGCGGTGACCATCCCGCTGACCAGCGCGCCCCGTATGGTCGCCGGCGCCCTGGAAGACGGGCTGCTCCCGGCCGAGGTGGCCGGCGTGCTGGCCGAGAGCTGGTCCGGCACGGGCCTGGTCCTCGTCTGCGACAACGTCGAGAAGGTGGCCCGCGACGCTGGCTCGTGGGCCACTCTGTCGTCCTTGGTCAGCTACCTGCCGGCCGACGTGAGCCTCGTCCTGATCTCCCGCATCCGGCTACCCGTCGACGCGACCGCGTTGCTCGATCGGAGAGTCGTCGAGGTCGGCCAGGACGTTCTCGACTTCGACCGGGACGAGGCCGAGCAGGCCCTGCGCCGCCGGGGCGACGTCCCGGGAGACCTCGACGTCCTGCTCGGGCTGACGCATGGCTGGGTGGCCGGCGTCCTGTTCGAGGGCGAGCGGGCGGAGCGCCCGGACGCGGGGCGGTCCGTCGAGTTCGAGAGCTACCTCTCTGCGGAGGTCCTCGGCCCGGCATCGGCGCCCTTGAGGGGCTTTCTCGCCCGGACCAGCATCCTCCCGGAGGTCTCGACGTCCAGCGCCCTGGCCTTGGGGGAGGAGGAGGCGCCGCGCATGCTGGCGGCGCTCGAGGAGATCCACCTCCCGGCGTGGTGGTCGGCGGACCGCAGCCGATTCGTCATGTATCCGCAGGTTCGCGAGTTCCTCGAGGTCGAGCTCGTCAGGACCGAGCCGGCCGAGTCTGTTCGCCGGGTCCGGCGCGCGCACGCTGACCTGCTTGCCCGCGAGGGCAGGCTGGAGGAGGCGGTCGACGCACTGCTCGAGCTCGGCGAGACCGAGCTCGCCTGGCAGCGCGCGGCCCAGGCGCTGCCCAGCCTGGTGGCGCGGATGGACTTCACGTCGGCTGCGCGGTGGCTCGACGAGCTGGACGTCGTCAGCCGGACGCCGACGGCGGAGGTCGGTGCGGTGGTGCTGCGCGTCTCGTTCGCGCTCGAGCAGTGTGGCCGCGGCAACGCGCTGCTCGAGGCCCACGGTTTCGACTGGCTTCCGGGACCCGGCGCCCCGTTCGCCGAGGAAGCGCTGCTGCTCGCAGCATGGTGCCGGTGGCACGCGGGAGAGCTGGCCGAGGCGCGTGCTCTGGCGGACAGGCTGCCGCCTGGTCGTGCTCGGGAGACCGCCGAGAACCTGATCGCACTCTCGGACGGAAGTGCTCCGCCGTTCCCCGACTTCTCCTCGACCCGTTCCGAGACCGTGGACACGCTGTTGATGCGGATCGGCTACTACCGAGGTCGCCTGCGCGAGCTCGAACGAAGGTCGACCACCGGCGACGGGACCCCGGCGCTCGGCGTCCCGTGGGTCATCGCCGGCCTCAGGGCCAAGGGCCGACTCGACGAGGCCATGGAGCTCTACGACGTGCTTCGCGGCTCATGGCAGCCCCCCTGGCTGCATGCGTTCGACGCCGTCGACCTCATGATCGACCTCGGCCGACGCGACGAGGCCTGGGCCGCCCTGACCAGGGGAAGTCGTCTGATCGCCGAGACCGGCTCGAAGATGTACCGGATCATCGGACACCTCAACGAGGCGAAGCTGAGCCTGCGCCTGCATCGCGACGCCGAGGCAGCTCGTCGAGCACTGGCCGACGCCGAGGACGACGGTGCCTTGGAGCACGCGTTCAGCCGCGAGCTCTCCCAGCTCTGGCGTGGCTTCTCCTATCTGTTGGAGGATCGCGACGTCGAGGCACGCGCGGAGCTGGCTGCGTGCGTCGACTCGATGCAGTCCGGCGACCGTCGACTCGAGTTGGCCACGGCCGCCATCTACCTCGCCGAGGCGTGCTGGCGGATCGGCGACGAGGAGGCATCCGACGCGGCTGCCGAGATGGCGCTGGCCGAGGCGACGACCGGCGGCTCGCAGCACCTGCTCCTCACCGCGCTGCACGATGTGCCGGCGGTGGCCGTCCGGGCTGCCGATGCGTCGCCCACGCGCCTGTCCCGGTGGCACGAGCTGACGGCGATGTTGTCGGACCAGGGGTCGCTCCGCGTGACGGCGCGCGCGCCGCGGTTGCTGCTCGAGGAGTTCGGCGACCCCGTCCTCACCGTCGACGGTGAGCCGGTACTGATTCGGCTGAGCAAGAGCATCGAGCTGCTCAGCTATCTGATCGATGCCCGGCGGGAGGTGAGTCGGCGGGAGCTGTTGGGCCAGCTCTTCGAGAGCAGCAACGACGCGGCCGGCCGAAGCTATCTCCGACAGGCCCTCTACCGCTTGCGGGAGGTGCTGCCCGAGGAGCTGATGCCCCGTCAGGAAGGCGAGATCCTCTCGATGAAGAACCCGGACCTGGTCTGCGGCACGACGCAGGTCGTGCTGGACTCGCTCGTCCAGGCGGATCGGCAGGACGACGAGGTGCGTCTTCGCAGGATGGTCGAGGTACTGACCCACGCCGCTCGCGGCCCCTATTTGGCGACCCTGAACAGCCAGTGGGTCGAGGCACGGCGAGTCGAGATCGGCGAGCGCGTCACGAGCGGACGGATCGACGCCGCCAGGCTCGCCTTCCGGCTCAGCCGCTATCGGGAGGGCCGGCAGTTGGTCGAGACCGTCCTCCGAGAGAGCCCGCATCGGGAGCAGGCCTGGCAGCTCGCCATCTCGCTCGCCCATGCCAGCGGAAGCGACGACGCGGTCCTCGCCCTCTACCAACGCTACGTCTCGGCCATGCGTGGACTCGGCGTGGCGCCGTCGGCAGAGGTGCGCCGACTGGTCACCCAGCTCCGGCGCTGAAAAAGCGCCTACTTGCGCAATCGACTGCGCAAACACCGGAGGGACCTGCGCCCTCTGTTCTCGGCGAAGAGGATGCGTAAAGCCGCGCGGAATCGGGTCGTTTGCCCGAACTGGGCGTGGAGAGGCGAAATGAACCCTTGACACACCTGGATCCGGGGCGCAATAATTGCGCAATCGAATGCACAAGTCGAGCGCACTGAGCGCTCAGGAGGAAACGAGCGGAATGACGTATCACATCTCCCGCGCAGCGGAACGGGTCTTTCACGAGGTCAAGGAGTTCCCAGGGCTCAGCGAGGCCGTGATGGTGGGGGAGGAGCACGGGTCCCACCACATGGAGGTGTCGTTGCGGAAGCTGGCGCCCGGAGCGTCCATGCCGTGGTACCGGAGCCCTTTCGAGGAGTCGTTCGTGGTTCGTGGAGGCTCGGGCACCGTCTCGATCGTCGGTCTGGAGTACGACATCGCCGTCGACGACTACGCGGTCGCGCCGCCGGCGCTGCCGCACACGCTCACCGCGGGTGACGACGGCCTGGAGCTCTTCTGGGTGAAGTCTCCGAGGCCACCGGGCTATGACGGCGCTCGGAACTTCATCAGCGGCCCGCCGATCATCGGAGAGAAGCTGGGACGTCCGTCGGAGACCGATCCACGCCACCGCTGGGCCGGCCACTTCGATGACGCCGACATGGCGCCGGTCGGTGATCTGAACATGCCCGGCTACCACGGCCCCTGCATCAAGAACATCTCGATCCGCATGATGGTCGATCAACTTCTCGGGGCCCATCAGCACACGGTCTTCATGGCGAAGATCGCCCAGGGCATGGGACCCGGACGCGCCGCGTCGGTGCACTACCACCCGTTCGAGGAGATCTACTTCTACACCCAGGGTGGGATGCACGGCTGGCTTGACGGAAATCACGAGCGAATGACGACCGGGGACCTCGTGTGGGTCGGCACCGGCAGCACGCATGGCTTCGTGAATGATGAGAACGAGGTCGACGCACGGTGGATCGAGGTCCAGTCGCCCGTCCCGCCGGTCTCGGACGCGTTCTACTTCCCCGACAACTGGCGCGACCTGCCAGAGCACACTGAGTAGGGCCGCTGTGGCCTACGAAGACCCTCAACCCTAGGAGTTGCCCTGATGGCTTCGGGACGTGTACCGAGACTCGAGGACGTGGCTCGGTTGGCGGGAGTTCACCCTTCCACCGCGTCCCGAAGTCTCAGCCAGGAGCAGTCCGGGCGGATCGGCGCCAAGACGCGGGAGCGTGTCCTGGCGGCCGCACGTGAGTTGGGGTACACGCCGGACCTGACAGCGGCGAGTCTGCGGACGGGCAGAACCATGACGATCGGCGTGGTGATCCCCGACTTCAGCAACCCCATCTGGGCGTCGCTCCTGGCCGGCCTCGGCGAGACCCTGCAGGAGCGCGACTACACGCCGGTGATCATCGAGACCAAGGACGATCGACGACGGTTCGATCGTGCTCTGGAGATCCTGACGGATCGACGGGTGGACGGCATGATCAACGCGGCGGTGCGGCTCACCGACAAGAAGCGGCTGACTGCTTTCGTCGCCAGGACACCGACCGTCCTCGCCGGTCGTGACCTGCCCGGCCTGGACGTGCCGAAGGTGCTCGTCGATGACGTCAGGGGCGGCGAGCTGGCCGTCTCCCACCTGGTCCAGCGTGGACATCGGAGCATCGTCCAGATCTGCGGTCCTGGTTCCGTGGGCCCCTTCAAGAGCAGGGCGGAAGGGGCGCAGGCGGTCGTGGAGAGGTCGGGCGATTCCGTCGCACTCCACAGTCATGTCGTCGACCAGCCGACGGTCGACGAAGCCGATCGAGTCATGTCCGCAGCCCTCGCGGCCGGCCCCGCGTTCACGTCGGTGTTCGCCCACAACGACCTGATGGCCATCGGCGCCCTGCAGGCGATCCGGCGGGCAGGGATGCGCTGTCCCGACGATGTCTCGGTCGTCGGCTACAACGACAACCCGCTCAGCCAGCATCTCGCACCCTCCCTCACGACGATCTCGCTGCCGTTCGTCCAGACCGGCCGTACCGCCGCGGACACGCTGCTGTCGAAGCTCCTTCACAATGACCCTCCGGTGGTCACGACCCTCCAACCCAGTCTCATCGTCCGTGACTCGACAGCTGCCGCACGATGACAGGCGAGCAGACCATGCCTTCCTGTCCCCGATAGCGGCGCGCGGCTCCCGAGGCGAGCTGAGGAGAGCCGAGATCGCCCGACCCTGGACGCACCATCCCTTCGCGTCCCAGGGTCTGCCATCGACGGCCCGCGTCTGCCGCGCGCGACGCGGGTCCACCATCCATCGCGGCCCGCCGGGCCGCGCCACGAGGAGACAGAGATGAACGTTCCTGGAGGATTCGACCTGCCGTTGGTTCCCGATGGCGCCCGCGGGCCGGAGGTCCCCGCCTCGGGCTACCTGGTCGACGAGGTGACCGGTGGCATCCATTGGATCACCGACGGCGGCTACCAGTGCGCGTTCGTCGTGCACGACCACGGTGTCGTGGCGATCGACGCGCCCCCATGCCTCGGGAGCCTGGTCACGCGAGCGATCCGGGACGTGACGGACAAGCCGATCACCCACGTCGTCTACTCGCACTTCCACGGCGACCACATCGGCGCGGTCGACCAGTTCCCGAGCGGGGCTGTCCGGGTCGCGCACCAGGACACGTGGGGGAAGCTGAAGGAGGCCGGTGACCCGGCGCGAAGGCTCCCGGACGTGACGTTCGGGGACTCACACCGCCTCGAGGTCGGTGGGCAGGTCCTGGACCTCGTCTACCGCGGCGACAACCATGCACCGGGCAACATCTTCATCCACGCACCGCAGCACCGCGTGCTGATGCTCGTCGACGTCATCTACCCGGGTTGGGTGCCGTTCACCAACATCGCGCAGTCGAAGAACATCCCAGGGTTCATGGCGCACCACGACCACGCGCTCGAGTTCGACTTCGACACCATGATCACCGGACACCTCACGCGGCTCGGCACGCGTGAGGACGTCGAGATCCAACGCGAGTACATGCACGACGTCCGTGACGCCGCACAGCATGCGCTGGAGATCACCGCGGAGAAGCGCGACGTCGCCCGCGCGGAGGTGGGGACCGAGCACATCTACCGCTACTTCAAGACCATGTACGAGGCCGCGGCGGCGGAGGCTGCGAAGCCGGTCCTCGACAAGTGGCTCGGTCGCCTCGGAGGTGTGGACACCCTGGGCGTCAACCACACGCTGACGATGTATCACAGCCTCCGTCTCGATGAGAACGCCCAACCATCGGTCGTCTTCTTCCCGCCCGCCGCTGCCGGCGGCTGCGTCGACCACAACCACTGAGAAGGGAGACGCCATGCCCACGTTCGGCATCAAGCGCGTCGATCACATCGGCATCACCGTTCCCGACCTCGAGCAGGCTCGTGAGTTCTTCGAGCAGGTCCTCGGCTTCGAGTACCTCTACCGGCTCGGGCCGCTCCGCGGCGACGGCACCTGGATGAGTGACCACCTCAACGTGCCGGACGATGCCGTCGCCCCCCGCATCTACTTCTTCCGGGTGGGGGAGCAGGCGATGCTCGAGGTCTTCGAGTACCAGGCCCCTGCGCAGCGGCGCGACGTCCCGCTGAACAGCGACGTCGGTGGCCACCACATCGCGTTCTATGTCGACGACCTCGACGCTGCGGCCGACGAGCTGCGGGCGCGCGGCGTGCGGGTGCTCGCGGGTCCGACCGCGAGCAAGGGACCGCACGAGGGCCAGCGCTGGGTGTACTTCGTGTCGCCCTGGGGCCTCAACTGCGAGCTGGTGTCGTACCCGAACGGCAAGGCGTACCTCAAGACGCCCGAAGCATTCGACTGAGCCAGCCCGCCTGTGGCGCCGGCATCGAGGTGTCACGGGCGGCACCACGGCCCGCGTGGAGGACATCGTCCGTGCACTCGGCTGACGGTTGAGGAAGAAGGAGATGGATGTGACCAGCCAGGTCCTCGACGGCGTTGCGGTCGCGAAGGAGATCCTGAAGGGGGTGTCCCGTCGGGCCTCGGTCCTGCGGGACGCGGGTCGGGCGCCGCGCTTGGCGACGGTGCTGGTCGGAGATGACGACGCGTCGAAGACCTATGTGCGGATGAAGGTCAACAGGTGCTCCGAGGTAGGGATCGAGTCCGTCCGGATCGACCTCGACGCGGAGATCTCGACGCCTGTTCTCGTGGCGCAGATCGAGGCGCTGTCGGCCGATCCCGCGATCGACGGCATTCTGCTCCAGCATCCCGTGCCCGGCCACATCGACGAGCGCGCCGCATTCGAGGCGATCGATCCAGCCAAGGACGTCGACGGCGTGACGCGGACGTCGTTCGCTGCGATGGCGCTGGGCAACCCGGGCTTCCAGTCCTGCACGCCGGGCGGGATCCTCCGTCTGCTCGACGCGTACGAGATACCGCTCGAAGGGAGGCATGCGGTGGTGGTGGGACGCAGCCACATCCTCGGACTGCCGATGGGGATGCTTCTCCTCGGGAGGGACGCGACGGTCACGTACTGCCATTCCCGTACTCGCGGGCTGGCCGAGATCCTCGGTCGTGCCGACGTCGTGGTCGCAGCGGTGGGAACGCCCGAGCTGGTTCGTGCCCGCTGGCTCAAGCCGGGAGCGGTGGTCGTCGACGCCGGATACAGCGCCGGCGACCGCGGTGACGTGGAGCAGCCGGCCGCCCGCGAGGTTGCCGGATGGCTGTCGCCCGTCCCCGGCGGGGTCGGTCCGATGACCATCGCCATGCTGCTCGAGCAGACGGTGACGGCGGCGGAACGCCGCGCTGGCGGCTGACGCCGCCATGCGCGCCCTGGCAATCCGCCCGCAGATCGTGGGGATCGTCAACGTGACGACGGACTCCTTCTCGGACGGCGGCCTCTACGTCGATCGGGAGAACGCGGTAGCGCACGCCCTGCGGCTCGTCGCAGAGGGGGCGGACATCGTCGACATCGGTGGCGAGTCGACGCGCCCGGGAGCGGCGCGCGTTCCCGAGGAGGTCGAGCTGAGCAGGGTCATCCCGGTGGTGGGCGAGCTTGCCCGCGCAGGAGTGAAGGTCAGCATCGACACCATGCGGTCCCGAGTCGCCGAGCTCGCCATCGAGGCCGGGGCAGCCGTCGTGAACGACGTGAGTGGGGGACTCGCCGACCGGCGCATGGCGAGCGTCGTGCGAGACGGCGAGGTGCTCTTCGTCGTGACTCACTGGAGGGGGCACAGTGAGCGGATGCTGCGGCGCGCGCGGTACAGCGATGTCGTCGCCGAGGTGCGGAACGAGCTCCGGATGCGCAGGGACGCGATCGTGGCCCAGGGTGTGGAGCCGGATCTGGTCGTCCTCGATCCCGGGATCGGGTTCGCCAAGACGAGCGAGCAGAGCTGGACACTGCTGGGCGCGTTGCCTTCCCTCCGTGGCCTGGGCCACCCCCTCATGGTCGGCGTCTCGCGGAAGTCGCTCCTCCGAGCGATCGGCGACGACCTCGACCTGGCCGAGCGCGACCAGGCGTCAGCGCTCCTCGCCGCCCTGGTCGCGGCGCACGCGTCGTACCTCCGGGTCCACGACGTCGCGTCGACGGTCCTCGCGCTGCGGGTGGTCGACCGGCTGATCGGAGACCCGGCTCGATGACGGATCCGGATGTCGTGCGGTGGCCACTGGACGTCGGGCTGAAGCCCACCGAGGTGTTGCGTGCGCTCGGTCCCCGTGATCGGCTCGTGGCGCTGTTCGGCGATTGGGCGTCGGGTGGAGCCGTGATCGCCTTCGACCCTCTGCGTCGGTCGCGATCGCCTGCCGTTCTCGGAACGCTGCCGGACGGCAGGCACATCGGCCAGCGTCCGGCGCAGCCGGTGAGCGGCGCCTCCACCGGCGTCGTGGCCGGAGGCTGGTTCGGGATCCTGGGCTACCAGCTCGGCGCGGTGCTCGAGGACCTCCCCGCGAAGCCCGAGCGTGACGCCCCACGGGCGGAATGCGATCTGGCGTTCTACGACCAGGTGCTGAGGTACGTCGCCAAGACGGGCGAGTGGTACTTCGAGGCGCTCGTGCTGGAGGACGAAGGTCGCCTGCGGCGTCAGTACGCGGCGGTCGTGGAGGCGCTGACCGCGCGACCAGCGCGTGCGCGACGGGGGTACGTCTTCGGGGATTTCCACACGACTCCCTCCGTCGCAGCGCATCGGGAGGCCGTCTCCCGGGTCATCGAGCACATCGCGGCCGGCGACATCTTCCAGGCCAATGCGTGCCTGCGGCTCGACGCATCCTTCGCCGGTGATCCGCTGGAGGTCTTCATCTCGGGAGCCGAGGCGCTCCGCCCGGCCTATGCCGCCTTCGTGGACGCGGACGACGGAGCGGTCGCCAGCCTCTCCCCGAGCTCTACCTGCGGCGCCGTGGCCGCGAGGTGCGAACGGCCCCGATCAAGGGGACCGCGTCGATCGCCTCCGACCCGGCCGACCTGGAGAGCTCGCGGAAGGAGCGGGCGGAGAACGTCATGATCGTGGACCTCATGCGCAACGATCTCGGCAGGATCTGTGCCCCGGGCACGGTCGAGGTGGAGGACGTGGCCGAGGTCCGCGCGCAGGCCGGCGTCTGGCACCTGGTCTCTCGGATCCGGGGCGAGATCGCGGACGGCGTGGACGACCGAGCCATCATCGAGGCCACCTTCCCGCCCGGTTCGGTCACCGGCGCTCCGAAGATCCGGGCGATGGAGGTGATCGGCTCGGTCGAGACGGCCGCTCGCGAGGTGTACACCGGCGCCATCGGCTGGTCCGGTCCCACGGGCATGGAGTTCAACGTGGCGATCCGCACCTTCGAGTTCGGCGCCGGTCGGGCCGTTCTCGGAGTCGGTGCAGGCATCGTTGCCGACTCGGTTCCTGACGGAGAGGTCGACGAGTGCCTCGTCAAGGCGGCCCCTCTCCTCGATGCCGTCGGCGCGAGGTTGGCACCCGACGCGCAGCGAGCATTCGCCGGGCTGAGGTCTTCTGCCGGGCCTGCGCCGGTGGGATCGCGGACGGTGGGCGCGCCGCGGCTCCTGGACGACGTCGGTGATCGGGGCGAGGGCCGGATCCACGTCCTCGACGAGCATGTCGTCGTCGACTGGGGTCGCCGTCCCCCATCCGGCGGCGTACGCATCGTGGACCTGCTCCGGCGCTCCGGCCTCCCCGTGGAGATCCGCCCGCTGGCGGCCGGCGAGAGGTCGCGGGTGAGCGAGGAGTTCGGCTTCGAGCTGCTCGGTCGCTCGGCCGTGCCGGAGGTGCGCTCCCGGCTGGCGGCGGCCGGACCGCTCCAGCGCTGGCTGGAGGACGCCGTCGCTCGCGCCGCGCCGACCGACCCGCCGCCGCACCGAGGTGTCGCCGGTCGGACGAGCAGGATCCTGCTCGTGGACAACTACGACTCCTTCGTGTTCAACGTGGCTCAGTGTCTCCTCGAGCTGGGTGCCCTCGTGGAGGTGGTCCGCAACGATCGGCTCGACGTCGACGCGCTCGCCCGGTCGACGGGCGAGCGGTGGGACGGGGTGGTGGTGTCGCCCGGCCCCGGCGATCCGAGCGACGCGGGAGCGTGTGTGGAGCTGATCCGCAGGCTGCCTCCTGCTCTGCCGCTCCTCGGGGTGTGCCTGGGCCACCAGGCGATCGGAGCCGCTTTCGGTGCGCGGATCGTGCGTGCTCCGCGACCGGCGCACGGTTGCCGGTCGCTCGTTCACCACGACGGTTCAGGGGTGTTCGCCGGCACGGACGGCCCGATCCTGGCGGGTCGCTACCACTCGCTGGTGATCGACGAGGGGTCTCTCGTCGGCACCGCGCTCGAGGTCACCGCGCGCACACCGTCAGGTCTGGTGATGGGGGTCCGACATCGCGACCGGCCGATCGAAGGCATCCAGTTCCACCCGGAGTCGATCCTGACGCCGCGCGGTCGGGACCTGCTCGGTGCGTTCCTCGACCGGGTGCGCGCAGCCCCGACCGGTACGCGGTCGGCTCGGAGCGCAGCACCGGAGGGTGGAGCGCTTGTCCATGGCGACGTACAGTGACACTGAACTTGTCGGGGCTCGGGGCGGCGCTGCGTCGGATGGCGGCTGGAGGCCGTTCGTCCTCGTCTCAGGTGAGGGGTGGCCGGCATGGCGGTCGTGCGCGGGGGTTCGTTCCGGGGCTTCTCCGCTGCTGCTCCACTGAGCCGGCATCACGAGACCACGGACCCCCGGGTGGCCCGTGACATCGTCTCGACCTTCCTCGCGCCTCATCACCTCACCGTGGCCGAGGGCCGGGAGCGCTTCCGCGCGGTCGGCGACCACGTCGAGCTCGGCGCCGTGTCCCTCGCGTATGTCTCCTACGGCACCGAGGTCGTGATCGACCGGGGAGGAAGCCAGGACTATGTGGGTGTCGTGGTGCCGCTCAGCGGGTCCGTCGTCGTCCGACAGGCCGGTCAGGAGGTCGTCGCGACGAACGGGGGCTCCTTCGCCGCCGTGGCGAGCGAGCCGAACCTCCACATGCGGTGGAGCGCTGACAGCCAGGCGCTCGTCCTGCGTGCGCAGACCGGCGCGCTGCGCGCGCTGGCTGACCGGATCGCACCGTACGGCAGGCACGATGCGCTCACCTTCAGGCCGTCGAGGGTGGTGGGATCCGAGGCTGCCGTGCTGGCCGGACTCACCGAGTTGCTGGTCCACCTCTGTCAGGCCTGCGGGCCACCCGAGGCGATGCCGGGCCTGATCAGGCGCCATCTGGGTGAACAGGCGCTGGTCGCGATCCTCCTGGCCGTTCCGAACTCCAGCACCGAGCAGCTCCTCGACCAGACTCCCGGCCTGCGCTCCTCTGTCCGCCGCGTGCTGGACCTGGTCGCGGCCGAGACCGAGGCGACGTACACGGTGAGCGCCCTGGCAACGGCGGCCGGGGTCGGAGTGCGGGCACTCGAGGTCGCGTTCAGGCGAGATCTGGGTACGACGCCGCATGCGTTCCTCCAGCGCGTGCGCCTCGAGAAGGCGCGACAGGAGCTGCTGGCGGCCGGTGGGAACCCGGGGACGACGGTGACCGCGGTGGCCGTCCGCTGGGGCTTCTCGAACGTCGGCCGGTTCGCCGGTCTCTACCAGCAGCACTTCGGCGTGCTGCCTTCGCAGACGCTCAACCGCCGGGGCTGAACGGTCGACCGGAAGCGCGCTTCGTCATCTGGCCTGTCGCGGTTCGCTTCGTGGCCTGTCGCGGGTCGGCCAGGTTGCTAACTTCCGCGGATCCTCGTCCCCTCGCCGCCCTCACCGAGTCGGCGGCGCCCGTCCCGGAGGTTCTCCGATGGTGCAACCCGTCACCACATCGTCAACCGTCGTCGACCGGATGTCGCGCGCGCAGGTCGTCGCCGTCGGCATCTGCCTGCTCATCGCCGTGCTCGATGGACTCGATGCGCAGCTCATCGCCTATGCGGCGCCGTCGATCGTCAAGGAGTTCGGTTTCGGGCCGGCCTCCTTCGGGGTCGTGTTCTCCTCCAGTCTGCTCGGGATGGCGCTCGGCAGCGTCGTCTTCGGCATGCTGGCCGACCGCATCGGTCGCAAGCCGGTCATGGTCGTCGCGACGTCGACCTTCGCCTTCGCCACACTGCTCATCCCGGCGTACGCCGACAGCATCTCCTCGTTCATGGTGATCCGATTCCTCGCCGGAATCGGGCTTGGGGGCGTGACGCCGAGCTTGATCGCGATGATCGCCGAGAACACGCCGCTCCGCTCGCGCTCGATGTCGGTCACGGCCGCCGTGGGTTGTCTCTCCCTGGGCGCCTTCTTCGGCGGCATCGTCGCGCGCTGGATGATCCCCGCCCATGGCTGGCGCTCGATCTTCGTCGTCGGTGGGGTCGTTCCACTGGTCCTCGTCGTGGTGATGATGGTCGGGCTCCGGCGTCTGGAGACCTCGGTGCCGAAGGAAGGCGCCACCGCAGGATCGTCGTCGCCCGCTGAGCTCTTCCGATCCGGTCGCGGTGGCAGCACGCTGGTCCTGTGGACGGTCTTCTTCGCGAACCTGCTCGTCATGTACGCGCTGCTCAACTGGCTGCCCACGTTGTTCGTGAAGGCGGGGCACTCCGAGGGGACCGCGACCATCGGCGGCTCCCTGTTCGCGCTCGGCGGTTTCGCCGGGGGCGTCGTCATCGGCCTTCTCATGGACCGACTCGGTCGGCCCCACGCCATCCTGGTCCTCGCCTACGTGCTCGGGTTGATCGGCATCGCGACCGTCGCCACCGCGGACCGGACGGCGCTGCTCATGCTCGGGATCGTCCTGGCGGGCGTCGGCGTGGTCGGGGGCCAGACGGGAATCAGCGCGCTGGCTGTCGCGCTCTACCCGCCGCGGGTCCGCGGTGCGGGCGTCGGCTGGGCGTACGCGATCGGCCGGGTCGGGTCGATCGTGGGGCCGACCCTCAGCGGGCTCCTCGTCGCCTCAGGGCTCGAGGTGAACGCGATCATCGGCACCGCCGCCATTCCGGCAGCGGTGGCAGGGCTGGGCGTCGTGGTGCTTGCTGCGCTCGGCGTGCGGCGGATCCGCGGTGCAGCGCCGGTCTCGTCATCGGTCTGAGACCGGAGCGCCTCGGGCGGGCGGGCCCGGGGTGACGCCGCGCTCGCCCTGAGGGTCAGAGGTGCTCGACGACACCCGCAGGTGCGTCCGGCAGGTCGAGCTCGAACTCCATCAAGCGATGGAACCGGGCCAGGGCGTTCCACAGGCCGATGCCCATGGCGAGCTCGACCAGCTCGGCAGGGTCGAACAGCTGCTGCGCCCGGGTGCGCAGGTCCGCCGTGATGCCACTCGCACTGATCTCCCACGGGACGACAGGGGGCGCGATCGTCATCTCCTCGGCCAGCATGAGGGCGACCTGCTCACGCTCGTCGAACCGGTCGAACGAGCCTCGCGCGACAGCGACCAGCTCGTCCTCCCGCACCCCCGCCTTGACCGCGGAGGTGCAGCGGTGGCTCGCGGTGTAGCGGCAGTGGTTGAGGACGGCGACGCGAACGGCCGTCAGCTCCTTGATGCGCTGGTCGAGGCGTCCGGGGCCCGCGACGCGACGTACGAAGGGCAGGTACGCCGAGAGCAGGCCGGGGCTGTTCCCGATCGCGGACCAGGTGTGGAGGATCTGCCCGTAGGCGCTCACGCCCGCGTCCAGCACCGGGCGGTCGGCCGCGGCGAAGTCGTCGTCCGCGGTGAGGGGGACCATGGCCATGGATGTGCTCCTCTCCCCGGCGACGCCGGGGCCATCGGGGGGTGTTCAGCTATACTAAACACCCGGAGGGCCCGATGCCGCGAAGTCCGCGCCCGGTGGCCGGCCGTGACCGAAGGGAGCCGCGCGTGTCGTCAGACGCCAGTGTCGACGCGGCGATGCGCGTCGTGACCGCCCTGGCGCTGGGGGGCGCGGCGGACGCCGACGCGGAGCTCTTCGCGCGCACGATCACCCAGGGAGCCGACGAGCTGCCGCGAGGCTTCGAGGAGCTCTGCGCCGGCCTGCTCGAGGTCGTCATGGCGCTGCTGGTGATCGCCGAGACCGCCACCGGTCTGCACCGTGCCCGACTGGTTCGGGCGGCCGCGACGATGGTGGCGTCCGCGCGGTCCGACTGAGAGATTCCGCCAGCAGGTGCCGCCTGCTGCGCGCCGCGACGCACGCACACTGGCGGCGTTGCGGCCTCTCGGAAGGCGATCCAGCCTGCCTTCGCGTCCAGGTCTGAACGAAGTGGCCTTTGCCATCGCACGCGCCTCGCGACGCTCGCGACGCCGCCACCTACTGGCGGAATCTCTGTACGCGAGCTCCGGGGACCGCCGGGGCCTGGTGGACCCTCGCCCCGAGGGCTGTCCGGGCCTCCCTGTACCTTCTGGAGAAGGTTCACTCGACCCCCATGGAGGGCCCATGTCCGCGCCAGCCAGTCCCGAGTCGCTCGGCAACGCCGACGACGACCGGATCACCCCGGAGATCCTCAAGGTCGCCGGCGTCGTCGTCCTCGGGTCGATCATGGCGATCCTCGACACGACGGTCGTGAACGTCGCGCTGCCGACCTTCATCACCGAGTTCGAGGTCGACGCGTACTCCACGGTCGCGTGGACGATCACCGGCTACACGCTGGCGCTCGCGGCGGTCATCCCGGCCACGGGCTGGGCGGCCGACCGGTTCGGCACGAAGCGGCTCTATATCGCGGCGCTGACGCTGTTCACGCTCGGCTCGGTGCTGTGCGCGACGGCGTGGAGCATCGAGTCGCTCATCCTGTTCCGGGTGCTGCAGGGCCTCGGCGGCGGCATGCTGATGCCGCTCGGCATGACGATCATGACCAAGGCGGCGGGGCCGCACCGGATCGGGCGGCTGATGGCGATCCTCGGCATCCCGATGCTGCTGGGACCGATCCTGGGGCCGATCGTCGGCGGCTGGCTGATCGACGCCGCCTCGTGGCACTGGATCTTCCTGATCAACCTGCCGCTGGGCATCGCGGCGATCGTCTACGCCCTGTGGGCGCTGCCGGGCGACGCCCCCGAGCCGAGCGAGTCCTTCGACGTCATCGGCATGCTGCTGATGTCACCCGGTCTCGCGCTCTTCCTGTACGGCGTCTCGAGCATCCCCGATGAGGGGACCGTGGCGGCGACGAAGGTGCTCGTGCCCGGCCTCATCGGACTGGCGCTGGTCATCGGGTTCGTGTTCTGGGCGTTCCGGCCCGAGCACCCACTGCTCGACCTGCGGCTGTTCCAGGACCGCAACCTCACCGTCGCGACCATCGTCATGTTCCTGTTCGCTGCCTCGTTCTTCGGCGCGCTGCTGCTGGTGCCGACGTACTTCCAGCAGGTCCGCGGCGAGAGCGTGCTCAAGGCCGGTCTCCTGGTGGCGCCGCAGGGCATCGGGGCCATGCTGACGATGCCGTTGGCGGGCACCCTCGCCGACAAGGTGCCGGTCGGCCGGATCGTGCCGTTCGGGTTCATCGGGATCATCGTCGGCGTGGGCGGCCTGGCGTTCAGCACCTCGGTGGACACGCCGTACTGGCAGATCATCGTGTTCCTGTTCATCATGGGCCTCGGCATGGGCGGCACGATGATGCCGGTCTTCACCTCCGCCCTGAAGACGCTGCGGACCCACCAGGTCGCCCGCGGCTCCACGCTGATCAACGTGCTCCAGCAGGTCGCGAGCTCGGTGGGCGTCGCGGTGATGTCGGTCGTGCTCACCAACCAGCAGAAGGCGTCGGCCGACCTCGCCGGCTCCTTCCGGGCGCCGTACCTCCTCGCCGCGATCGCGCTGGTCCTCACCCTGATCCCCGTCGCGTTCCTGCCGCGCAGGCGCGAGGAGTCCCACCTGCTCGACGACGAGGAGTCGGGCGGGACGCCGGTCGTCCTGCACTGACTCACTGGGCCGAGCGTGTCGGATATCGACCTCGCCGCCCGGCCGCTCGCTGCGCTCGGGCCACGGGCTTCGGTCGATGCGGCCGCGCCGCCGTCCGCCACGCTGCCGGCCACGGAGCTCACGGGGCCGAGCGTGTCGGATATCGACCTCGCCGCCCGGCCGCTCGCTGCGCTCGGGCCACGGGCTTCGGTCGATGCGGCCGCGCCGCCGTCCGCCACGCTGCCGGCCACGGAGCTCACGGGGCCGAGCGTGTCGGATATCGACCTCGCCGCCCGGCCGCTCGCTGCGCTCGGACCACGGGCTTCGGTCGATGCGGCCGCGCCGCCGTCCGCCACGCTGCCGGCCACGGAGCTCACGGGGCCGAGCGTGTCGGATATCGACCTCGCCGCCCGGCCGCTCGCTGCGCTCGGACCACGGGCTTCGGTCGATGCGGCCGCGCCGCCGTCCGCCACGCTGCCGGCTGCACCGAGCCCGCTTCGGACTACCCGTCGAGGTAGGACCGCAGCGCGGCCATGGCAGCGTCGATGAGCTCGAGGAGCTCGCCGGCGCCGGCGTCGGGCCGGCCCAGCCAGGCGTCGTACGCCGAGAGCGAGATGGCCAGCGACACGTGGCCGGCCACCTGGGGGACCAGGTCGTCGGGCCGGGCGCCGGTGCGCGCGGCGACGTGTTCGGCGATGACCTGGCGCCACTCGGCGTACCTCAGCACGGAGTGGGCCTCGAGCTCGGGCGTGGTGAGGATCAGCCGCATCCGCTCGCGGTGGGGCGGGTGGGCGTCGGCGGGGAAGCGGTTGAACTCGACGACGGCGCGGTGGACCGCCTCGTGCACGGGCAGGTCGGCCGGCTGCTCGTCGAGCAGCGCCCGGAAGTGGTCGAGGGTGCGGTCGAACTGTCCCCAGGGGATGTCGTTCTTCGACTGGTAGTAGCGGAACAGGGTCCGCCGTCCGACGCCGGTCTCGCGGGCGATGTCGTCGAGCGTCGTGGCCGCGAACCCGCGCTCGCTGAACAGCCGGAAGGCTGCCTGCTCGATGGCGGCGTGGCTGGTGGCGACGGGGCGGCCACGCGCCGACGTCCGCGTGGGTTCGGCCATGGCGTCGCAAGTTAGCACGCGCCACCCCTTCCTTTTTGGCCATGAGTGCCATTAGTGTGTGCCGGACCACACACACCCAGGAGGATCGCCATGAACCCCGAGCTCGAGAACGACACGGACGCCCCGGTCGAGTTGGTCGCCGAGGACCTCATCGAGGAGGTCTCGATCGACGGCATGTGCGGCGTCTACTGAGGCTGCACAGGACTCTGCGGTGGATGAGCTGATGGATGAACTGCTGGGGGAGCCGTGGACGCTCTCGCCGTCGGTGGCGCTGCGCCCGGAGCCGTTCGGGGCGCTGGCCTACCACTTCGGCAACCGGAAGCTGACCTTCCTCAAGCGGCCCGAGCTGGTCGCCGTCGTCCGGGCGCTGGCCTCGGCCCCTGACGTACGGACCGCGCTCGAGGACGCGGGCGTCCCGGCCTCCCAGCACGCCGCCTACGCGGCGGCCCTGCGCGGGCTGGCCGCGACCGCCATGATCCGTCCCCGGAAGGACGTGGCCGCATGACCGCCTTGATCGATCGGGCGCCCGAACGACCCGTCCAGCGCCCGGAGGCCGGGAGCCTGGTGCAGCAGTTCGAGTACGGCCTGGACGCGCCGATCTGCCTGACCTGGGAGCTGACCTACGCCTGCAACCTCGAGTGCGCGCACTGCCTGTCGTCCTCGGGACGCCGGGACCCGCGCGAGCTGTCGACCGAGCAGTGCAAGGCGGTCATCGACGAGCTGCAGCGGATGCAGGTGTTCTACGTCAACATCGGCGGCGGTGAGCCGACCATCCGCCCGGACTTCTGGGAGCTGCTGGAGTACGCCGTCGACCACCAGGTCGGCGTGAAGTTCTCCACCAACGGGGTGCGGATCACCCCCGAGCGAGCCCGCTTCCTGGCCTCCACCGACTACGTCGACGTCCAGATCTCCCTCGACGGCGCGACCGCCGAGGTCAACGACTACGTGCGCGGCCCGGGCTCGTACGACACCGCCCTGCGCGCCCTGCGGAACCTCCAGGACGCCGGGTTCGCCGACGCGAAGATCTCGGTGGTCTGCACCCGCGAGAACATCGGCCAGCTCGACGAGTTCAAGGCGCTCGCCGACCGGTACGGCGCCACACTGCGCCTGACCCGGCTGCGCCCCAGCGGACGCGGCGCCGATGTGTGGGACGAGCTGCACCCGCTCCCGGAGCAGCAGCGCGAGCTCTACGACTGGCTGATGGCCCACGGCGAGGACGTGCTCACGGGCGACTCGTTCTTCCATCTCGCCGCGTTCGGCGAGTCGTTGCCCGGCCTCAACCTGTGCGGCGCCGGCCGCGTGGTCTGCCTGATCGACCCGGTCGGCGACGTCTACGCGTGCCCGTTCGCGATCCACGACAACTTCCTCGCCGGCAACCTGCTGGCCGACGGCGGCTTCCAGCGGGTCTGGCAGGACTCGGCGCTCTTCCAGGAGCTGCGCTCGCCGCAGACCGGTGGTGCGTGCGCGAAGTGCCAGTTCTTCGACTCCTGCCGGGGTGGGTGCATGGCCGCGAAGTTCTTCACCGGCCTGCCCCTCGACGGCCCGGATCCCGAGTGCGTGCAGGGGTACGGCGAGTCCGCCCTGGCCGGTGACCGGGTCGTTCCCGCCGCGAGCCAGGACCACTCCAAGACCGCGCCCACCCGCAACCAGCCGGTCATGCTGCAGCTCCTCACCCATCGACCGTCCGGGCCGCCGGTGTCGGCCTGTGCCGAGAGCCCGCTCGCCGGCTTCGACCCCGACCAGACCTGAACGGACCCGTGATGAAGCTCGAGAACCCCTGGAAGCAGAACCCCTGGTTCGAGTCCGTCGCGGTCGCCCAGGAGCGGGCGCGCAAGAGGCTCCCGCAGCCCGTGTACGGCGCGCTGGTGGCGGGCTCCGAGCGCGGCCAGTCGGTCGCGGACAACCAGGCCGCGTTCGCCGAGCTCGGCCTCGCGCCGCACGTCGTCGGCCAGCTCCCCGAGCGGTCCCAGGCCACGACGGTGTTCGGCCAGCAGATCGGGAGCCCGGTGATCATCAGCCCGACCGGCGTCCAGGCGGTGCACCCCGACGGCGAGGTCGCCGTCGCCCGCGCCGCGGCCGCGCGGGGCACGATCATGGGGCTGTCGAACTTCGCCTCCAAGAGCGTCGAGGAGGTCACCGCCACCGGGGCGACGACCTTCTTCCAGATGTACTGGACCGGCGATCGCGACACGATGATCCAGCGGATGACGCGGGCCCACGACGCCGGCGCGAAGGGACTGATCGCCACCCTGGACTGGTCGTTCTCGATGGGCCGGGACTGGGGCAGCCCCGAGATCCCGGAGAAGGTCGACCTCAAGGCGATGGTCCGGCTCGCGCCCAAGGTGGCGACCAAGGGCCGCTGGCTGTGGCAGTTCGGCAAGGAGTTCCGCGCGACCGGCAGGCTCCCGGACCTGACCGCCCCGAACCTCGCGCCGCCGGGCGAGAACGGGCAGATGGGGGAGGCGCCGACCTTCTTCGGCGCCTACTACGAGTGGATGACCACGCCACCGCCGTCGTGGGAGGACGTGGCGTGGATGCGCCGGACGTGGGCGCAGATCTCCGGGACGCCGTTCGTGCTCAAGGGCGTGTGCCGTGTCGACGACGCACTGCGGGCGGTGGACGCCGGGGTCGCGGGGATCTCGGTGTCCAACCACGGCGGCAACAACCTCGACGGTACGCCGGCCGCGATCCGGATGGTCCGCCCGATCGCCGACGCGGTGGGCGAGCAGATCGACGTGGTCATGGACGGCGGCGTGCGCCGCGGCTCGGACGTCGTCAAGGCGCTCGCGCTCGGTGCGAAGGCGGTGCTGATCGGCCGCGCGTACCTCTGGGGTCTCGCGGCCAACGGCCAGGCCGGCGTGGAGAACGTCCTCGACGTCCTCTCCGGCGGCATCGACTCCGCCCTGCGCGGGCTCGCGCTCTCCTCGACCGCCGAGCTGCGGCCCGAGCACCTGCTGATCCCCGACGGCTTCGACCGCGCCCTCGGCGTACCCGAGACGGCTGTCCTGCGGGGCTGACCGCGATGACTGCCGACCTCGCCGCGGCCACCTCGCCGAGCCTGCCGGCCGGGCCGACGGTGCTGGTGCCGGTCGGCTCGATCGAGCAGCACGGGCCGCACCTGCCGCTCGACACCGACACGGTGATCGCGACGGAGGTGGCGACCCGCGCGGCCGAGACCCTGGTCGCGGAGGGAGCCTCGGTGCTCGTCGCACCCGCGCTCTCCTACGGGTCGAGCGGCGAGCACCAGGACTTCCCCGGCACCAGCTCGATCGGCACGAGCGTGCTCCACGACGTCGTCGTCGAGCTCACCCGGTCGATGCGGACCTGGGCGTCCCGGGTCGTGCTCGTCAACGCCCACGGCGGCAATGTCGCGGCCCTGCGCGGCGCCGTGCGCCAGCTGGTCGACGAGGGGCACGACGTGGCCTGGGTCGCCTGCGCGACCGAGGAGGTGGACCTGCATGCCGGCCGGACCGAGACTTCTCTCATGCTGCACCTGCGACCCGCCGCCGTCCGGCTCGACCGCGCGGAGCCCGGCAACACCGGCAGTCTCGGGGAGCTGCTGCCGCTGATGATGGCCGGCGGGGTCAAGGCGGTCTCGCCCAACGGCGTCCTCGGCGATCCCGCCGGGGCCAGCGCCGAGGAGGGCGCGGCCGTGCTCGCCGCGATGGTGGGCGACGTCGTCGCGGCCCTGGGCGGTGGAGGCGGTACGCCGTGAGCCGGGTCGTGCTCGTCACCGGCGCCGCCCGCGGGATCGGCGCCGCGACGGTCCGCGCCCTCGTCGCGCGCGGCGAGAAGGTGGTGGCGGTCGACGAGCTCGAGATCGCCGACAGCGTCGCCGATGGGGTCGCCGATGGCGAGGACGTCCTCGTGCACCGGGCCGACGTACGGGACCGCCGTGCGTTGGCGGCAGCCGTCGACACGGCCCTCGACCGCTGGGGCCGGCTCGACGCGGCCGTCGCGGCCGCCGCGGTCATCGCCGGCGGCCGCCCGCTGTGGGAGACCCCCGAGGCCGACCTCGACCTGCTCTGGGACGTCGACGTCAAAGGGGTCTGGAACACCGCCGCCGCCTGCGTGCCGGCGATGCTCGCCGGCCCCGACCCGGCAGGATGCCGGTTCGTGGCGGTCGGCTCGGCCGCCGCCCACCACGGTCTGTACCACCTAGCGGCCTACAACGCCGCCAAGCACGCGGTCGTCGGCATCGTGAAGGGCCTCGCCGCCGACCTGGTCGGCACCGGCGTCACCGCCTGCGCGGTCTCGCCCGGCTCCACCCGGACGCCGATGCTCGACGCCACCGCGCAGCTGTACGACCTGGCCGACGTCGAGGGATTCGCCGACCACCAGCTCCTGCGGCGGATCCTCGAGCCCGAGGACATCGCCGCCACCCTCGCGTTCTGCTGCAGCCGCGAGGCCGCCGCCCTCAACGGCTCCGTCGTCCAGGCCGACGGCGGCTTCTCGGCATGACCGTCGCCGACGTCGTGGCGCGGTCCCTGCCCGACGGCTTCGTGGTCCGGCTCCGCGACGACCTGCTCACCGCCGACCGGGGCCGGGTGCTCGTCGGCGGCTCGCCGGTGCGGGTGGTCCGGCTGAGCCCGCAGGCGCGGCGGCTGCTCGCCGGCGGCCGGCTGGAGGTCGACGGGCCCGCCACCGCCGCCCTCGCCGCGCGCCTGCTGGACGGCAACCTCGCCGAGCCCGTGCTCGACCGGATCGACGCGCCGCCGGCCGACCTCACCGTCGTCGTACCCGTTCGCGACCGGCCCGACCAGCTCGACCGCTGCCTCGCCGCCCTGGCCCCGCTGCCGGTGATCGTCGTCGACGACGCCTCCCACGACCCGGCCGCCGTCGCCGAGGTGGCCCGCCGCCACGGCGCCGCCCTGCTCCCGCTGGCCCGCAACCGCGGACCCGCCGGCGCCCGCAACGCCGGACTCGCGCGGGTGCGCACGCCCCTGGTCGCCTTCGTCGACTCCGATGTGGAGGCCGACTCCGGCGCACTGCTCGACCTGGCCCGCCACTGCGCCGACCCCCGCGTCGCCCTCGCCGGCCCCCGTGTCGTGGGATTCGCGCGCAGCGAGCGGCCACGCTGGTTCGAGCGGTACGACGCCGTCGCCTCCTCGCTCGACCTCGGCCGGGTCGGCGGCCAGGTCCGCCCCGGCGCCGCGATCGGCTGGCTGCCCTCTGCCTGTCTCGTCGGCCGCACGGCCCTGCTGAACGGTGACATCGGTGACATCGGAGGGTTCGAGGACGACTGGCGCGTCGCCGAGGACGTCGACCTGGTCTGGCGGCTCGTCGATGCCGGCCACGTCGTGCGCTACGACCCGTCGGTCGAGGTGCGCCACGACGTCCGGCCGACCCTGCGCGGCTGGCTCGGCCGCAAGCTCGTCTACGGCACGGGTGGCGCCGACCTCGCCGCCCGTCACGGTGACAAGGTCGCCCCCGCCGTCCTCTCCCTCCCCATGGCCCTCGGCGCCGCGGCCGTCCTCCAGCGCCGCTGGTGGTCCGCCCCCGTCGCCGCCGCCGTGACGGCCTCCGCCGCCCGCGCCCTCCGCCGCCACCTCCCCGCCGAGGACGACACCGCCGACACCACCCGGGTCGCGGTCCGGCTCGCCGGCCGCGGCCTGTGGTGGGCCGTGCGTCAGGAGAGCGCTCTGCTGCTCCGCCACTGGTGGCCGGCCGCCGCCCTGGCCGCCCCTTCAGCCGGCCCGTCCGCCGGGCGCTGCTCACCGCCGTCCTCGTCGACCTCGCCTGCTTCCTCCACGAGCGCCCGGGCGTCGACCCCGGCACCGCACTCCTCGCCCGCCGGCTCGACGACCTCGCCTACGGCGCCGGCCTGTGGTGGGGCGCGCTCACGCGGCGCGACCCGCGTTGTCTCAGAGCTCGCCGCGTGCGTTGAGGCGTCGAACCAGCCGGACATCGATGGACTCAGGCTGCGCTTGGATTCACCGTTTCGCTCGCTATGCGACGAATCGGTGGTTGCAGGGCTGAGACCGCCTTCTCGGGCGGTCCGATGCGCTCAAGGCGCGATCGCCGCCGGCGCCGCGAGCTCCTCTTGCAGGGTCCGGCGCAGCCTCAGGAATCGGCCCGGCTGGTGGAATGCCGCGACCGCGACCGTCCGACCCGCACGGCGGTAGGTGAACAGCGTGCCGCGGCCTGTCTGTGGGTCACCGGGCTCGGTCACGTCGACGCTGTCGGCGAGGTCGGGGCGGCCGGCCAGCTGGAAGTTGACGTCGTACTGGGTGCTCCAGAAGTACGGCACGTCGCACGGCGCGTTCGGCTCGTGGCCGAGGAGCCCGGCGGCGACGACGGCGGCCTGCTCGGCGGCACTCGTCCAATGCTCATGGCGCGCGAGGTCGCCGAACGGCCGCTGACGCCACCGCGCGACGTCGCCCACCGCCCACACCCGGGGCGCGGCCCGGCCGCCCTCGTCGCAGGCGATGCCGTCGGTCGTGTCCAGGCCGAGGCCGGCCGTCCACTCGGTGTTGGGGACCGAGCCGATGCCGACCACGGCGTGCCGGGCGCGCAGCTCACTGCCGTCGTCGCGCCACACGGAGACGCCGTCCGGGTCGGGCGTGATCGCGGAGATCGCCGTCCCGCAGCGCAGTACGACGCCCGCGGCCGCGTGCAGGCGGACGAAGTGATCGCCGACGAGGGGGCCGACGGCTCGCTCGAGGGGGCGGCTGGCGGCCTCGACGACGGTGACCTCGTGGCCGCCGGCGCGGGCGGCGGCAGCCACCTCGAGGCCGATGAACCCGCCGCCCACCACGACGACGGGACAGCCGGGATCGGCGGCGAGGGCCGCGCGCAGGCGCAGGGCGTCGTCGAGGGTGCGGAGTCCGTGGACCCGGTCGTGGGTCGCCATGCCCGGCCAGGACCGGGCCCGGGCGCCGGTCGCGACGACCAGGTGGGAGTAGGGGATGATCGCCCCGTCCTCGAGCCGGATCGCCTCGGCATGGGCGGCCACCGCGCGACGGCCGAGGACCAG
Organism: Nocardioides humi; assembly: GCF_006494775.1. Classification (NCBI taxonomy): domain Bacteria; kingdom Bacillati; phylum Actinomycetota; class Actinomycetes; order Propionibacteriales; family Nocardioidaceae; genus Nocardioides; species Nocardioides humi. Next base: position 3,730,907 of record NZ_CP041146.1, read on the forward strand.
GTCGACATCGGCCTCGGCGAGCCGCTCGGGCGTGGTGAGCGCCGTCCGCTCCGGCTCCCAGCTGCCGAGCAGCACCTGCTTGGACAATGGCGGTCGGTCGTAGGGGAGGTGGGTCTCGTCGCCGATGAGCGTGACCCGCCCCTCGTGGCCCTGGCGACGCAGCGCCTCGACCACCCGCAGGCCGGCGAGGGAGGCACCGACGACGACGATGTGCTCCGGCGCGCTCATCGCGACGCGGCGTGCCGACCGGCCAGATAGCCGTAGGCCAGACCCCTCATGTTGGCGACGCCGCTCTGCAGGGCGGCGCCGAGGTCGTCGCGCCCGGCCGAGTTCCCGACGGCGTACAGGCCCTCGATCGGGTCGCCGGCGTACGTCGTCACCTGAGCGTCCTTGTTGACCGAGAGCCCCGCGGAGCCGATGCCGAACTGCACCCGCGACATCCGGGCGGCGTAGAACGGCGGCCGGCTGATGGGGCCGAGGCTCGGGTTGTGGTCGGCGGTGGTCTCGGAGTCGGTGAACAGCTCCATCGACCACGGCTGCTCGCCGCGGCCCCACTCGGAGTCGCGCCCCTCCGCGCACATCGCGTTGTAGCGGGTCACTGTCTCCTCGAGCGCGACCGGGTCGATGCCCGCCGCCTCGGCCACCTCGGCGATGGTGTCGCCGCTGACCGCCAGTTCGAGGGACGGCGCCCGGGCGGCGCCGACCTCGAGGTAGGCGGCGTCGAACACCAGCCAGCACGGCCAGTTCGGCAGGCTGTGGTCGGCGCCGTCGAGGGTCTGCATCGCCGCCGACAGCGCGGGATAGAAGGACTCGTTGGCGAACCGGCGCCCGGAGCGGTTGACGATGATCTCGTGCGGGTTGACGGCCCGGTACGACGAGTGCAGGTCGTGGCCGTCCTCGTCGATGATTCCGGTCGGGAAACCGACCTGCATCACGTTGCGGGAGGCCGGCTGGTAGGAGATGGCGGCCCCCGCGGGCGCGGCCATGACCAGGTGGTCGCCCTCGATCCCGGCCGGCGCGGCGCTGCCGTGCGCGTCCAGGACGCCCTCGAACCGATGCACCAGGTCCGGGTTCCAGTCGTAGCCACCGGTGGCCAGGACGACACCCTTGCGCGCCGCCACGACGACGTCCTCGCCGTCGCGCGAGACGACCACGCCCGTGACCCGGCCGTCCTCGATGACCAGCTCCCGGGCGGGGCTGCGGGTCCAGATCTCGACGCCGGCCCGCTGTGCGGCGTGCAGGAAGTGGGCGGCGAGTCCCTCGCCCATCTGCACGAATCGGCCGCCGACGCTGCCGTCGACGCCGTCCTTGCCGAGGCCGCCGCCGCTGGACCCGATGGGAGAGCGGCGCAGCAGCGGGCCCAGCTCGCCGAGCGTCTCGAGGTCGATCTCCTCGGGCTCGACGTACCGCCCGTCGGCGGCGGCGTGAGGGAAGTGCGGGTAGTAGTAGTCCGGGAGGTCCTTGATGACGCGGGCCGCGAAGCCGTGCTCGGCCTCGAAGTACTCCAGCGCCTCCTTCGCGGCGCGGACCAGGTTGGCGGTGCGCTCGGGGTCGCCCCAGCCGCCCGCGAGCTCCTCGAGATAGGCGATGCCGTCCTCGACGGTGTCGGTGATCCCGAGCTCGGCCTGCTGGCGGGTCCCGGGGATCCACACCTGCCCGCCGGAGTACGCCGTCACGCCGCCCACCAGGGAGGCCTTCTCGACCAGCAGCACGCTCGCGCCGGCGTGCGCCGCCGTGGCGGCCGCGGCACAGCCTCCGACGCCGGACCCGACGCAGACGACGTCGACGGTGAGCTTGTCCATGGGGAACTCCTGACTCGAATCGCGAGACAACGACCCCAGCAATCTAACGTCGGTAGATTTAATCCGCAATGGACCGCGACCAGGAGGTCAGCAGACGATGGGCGAGCAGGCACAGCCGGTGGGCGACACCGAGCTGCAGGAGCGGATGTGGGCGTTCATGCGGGAGGAGGTCTTCCCCGCGGAGCCGGTCTGGGCCGCGCACCTGCGTGAGCACGGCGCGCACAGCTACCCCGACGTGATGGAGGACCTCAAGGCGTCGGCGCGCGAGCGCGGCCTGTGGAACCTCTTCCTGCCGTCGGCCTCGGGGCTCGGCAACGCGGCGTACGCGCCGATCGCGGAGATCACCGGCTGGTCGCCGGTGATCGCACCCGAGGCGATCAACTGCCAGGCTCCCGACACCGGCAACATGGAGACGCTCGCGCTGTTCGCGACCGACGAGCAGCGTAGGCGCTGGCTGGAGCCCCTGCTGGAGGGCCGGATCCGCTCGGCGTTCGCGATGACCGAGCCCGATGTCGCGTCGTCGGACGCCACCAATATCGCGATGACCATGCGTCGCGACGGCGACGAGTACGTCGTCAACGGCCGCAAGTGGTGGATCACCGGCGTCGCCGACGAGCGGTGCGAGATCTTCATCGTGATGGGCAAGACCGATCCGGACGCCGCGCCGCACCGCCAGCAGTCGATGCTGTTGGTGCCCCGGGACACGCCCGGGCTGTCCATCGAGCGGCACCTGCCGATCTTCGGCTACCAGGACCAGCACGGGCACTCCGAGCTGGTCTTCGACGACGTCCGGGTGCCCGCGGCCAACCTGCTCGCGGCGGAGGGCGACGGCTTCACGATCGCCCAGGCGCGTCTCGGCCCCGGCCGGATCCACCACGCCATGCGCGCCATCGGCATGGCGGAGCGAGCGCTGGCGCTGATGGTGCGGCGGGCCCAGCAGCGGGTCGCCTTCGGTGCGCCCCTGGCCGACAACCCGGTCGTGCAGCAGCACATCGCGGACTCCCGGATGGACATCGACCAGGCCCGGCTGCTGGTGCAGCACACCGCGGCCCTCATCGACGAGCGCGGCGCGCAGGGCGCCCGCACCGAGATCTCCCAGATCAAGATCGCCGCGCCCGCCGCGGCGCTGCGCGTGATCGACCGGGCGATCGAGGTTCACGGCGCCGCGGGCGTCAGCGACGACACGCCGCTCGCCTACTTCTACGCCTGGGCGCGGGTGCTGCGAATCGTGGACGGGCCGGACGCCGTCCATCGGCGCACCATCGCACGCGCCGAGCTGCGCGCCGACCGGCCGTACGCGGGGTGAGCCGGACATGAAAGCGAGCACCACCACCTCCGTGGACCTGACCGCCGCCGAGCTGGCCGCGGTCTCCCGCCGGCTCGTGTCCACGGGCATCGACCTCGCCGGGCCGCTGCGTGCCGACCGGATCGCCGGCGGCCGGTCCAACCTCACCTTCCTGCTGACCGACGGCACCACCCGCTGGGTGCTGCGGACGCCACCCCGGGCCGGCCGGACGCCGTCCGCCCACGACGTCGGCCGCGAGTTCCGCGTCTGCCGGGCACTGGAGGACACGGCGGTCCCGGTGCCGCGCCAGGTGATGTCGGTCGAGGACGACGCCGACCTGGGCGGCCCCTATGTCGTGGCGGAGCACGTCGCGGGTGCGAGCGTGCAGAGCCGGGAGGAGCTCGACAGGCTCGGCCCCGATCGGCTGGGGCGCACCGTCGAGGCCCTCGTCTCCGCCCTCGCCGCGCTGCACGCGGTCGACCACGCGGCCGTCGGCCTGAGCGGATTCGGCCGTCCCGACGGGTACGCCGCGCGCCAGCTGCGGCGGTGGAGCGGTCAGTGGGACCTGGTGGCGCCCGCGGATCCGGGTGCCCGCGCGGCCGCCGCAGAGCTCGAGGACCGGCTGTCCGGAGCGCTTCCCGAGCAGCACGCGGCTGCGGTGGTGCATGGCGACTACCGGATCGACAACACCATCCTGCAGATCGAGCCCGGCGACGTGCAGGTCGCCGCGGTGCTCGACTGGGAGCTGTCCACGATCGGCGATCCCGTCGCCGACGTGGCGATGATGTGCGCCTACCGCGACCCCGCGTTCGACCTCATCGTGGGGAGCCGTGCGCCTGGACCAGCCCGCTCCTGCCCGGCCCCGACGGAATCGCCGCTGCCTACGAGGCCGCCGACGGCGCGCCCCTGCGGGACTGGACGGTCCACCGCGCACTCGGCTATTACAAGGTGGCCGTGATCGCGGCCGGGATCGACCACCGCTTCCGGGCGGGCGCCGGCGCGGGCGACGGGCACAGGACGGCGGGCGAGGCGGTCGGGCCGTTCCTCGCCGCGGGACTCTCCCTCGGCCCGCTGAAGGGGTGAGCCGGATGTCGGAGCTGCTGCTCGAGGAGTTCGAGCCCGTCGTCGAGCGCGACCGGGTGGACCGGATCCGCGGCCGGGTGCGGGAATTCGACTGGGCGGCCATGCCGGACCTGACCGGTTGGCAGGGCGGCATCGACCGCGACCTGGTCAGCCGGCTGTGTGCGCATTGGTGCGACCGCTGGGACCCCGACGCCTGGGTCGCACGGCTGCGCCGTCGCCGCCAGGTGGCCGGGCGCGCGGGGGATCTGCCGGTCCACCTGATCCACGAGCGCCGGCGACCCGGGGCCGACGGCCTGCCGATAGTGCTGCTCCATGGCTGGCCCGGCACGGTCTTCGAGTTCGAGCGGGTCCTCGACCCGCTGCTCACCGCCGGTCACGAGGTGATCGTCTTGTCGCTGCCGGGCTACGGGTTCGCCTCGCCCCTGCCGCGGCCGGTGTCGCCACGCGAGGTCGCGCACCTCGTGCACCGGGTCGTCACCGACGGCCTGGGCCATCCGGCGTACGTCGTGCACGGCACCGACTGGGGCTCGCGCGTCGCCGGTTGGCTCGGCATCGACCACGCCGACGCCTGCGCCGGGGTACACCTGTCGATGCTGACGTCGCGGGCCGAGGACGCCCGAGTGGAGACTGCCGAGGAGCAGGCGTGGCGGGAGCGGTTCCGCGCCGGCCTGGACCGGGCCGGCGGCTACCAGGCCATCCAGCGCACCAGGCCGCAGACGCTCGGCTTCGCCCTCGCCGACAGCCCGGTCGGGGCCGCGGCCTGGATCTGGGAGAAGTACGCCGAGTGGGCGGGCCTGGCGCGCCCACCCGGCGCGCGCTGGCCGAGCGTCGACGACGTTCTGGAGACGTTCGGCGCGGACCTGCTGGTCGACATCGCGATGCTCTACCTGACGACCTCGACCCTGGTCACCTCGACCTGGATGTACCTCGCTGCCGGCCGCGATCCCGCGTCCTACCCGGGCTCGGGCCTGCGCGTGCCGGTCGGTGCCGCGGCCTTCCCGGATCCGCTCGCGCTGGTTCCGCCGCGCTCGCTGGTCGAGCGAAGCTTCGCCGTCGTGCAGTGGGACGAGCCGCGCCGGGGTGGGCACTTCCCGGCCCTGGAGGCGCCGGACGAGCTGGTCGGACTCGCTGCTCCGCTTCGCCGCGCGTCCCGAGGTCCGCGACCGCGTCTGACAGCCGCTCAGCGGGTGTGGCTCATCGGGAGCAGCCCGAGCTCGGCGTTGTCGGCGTCGAGCAGCCGCCCGCCGGTGGCCTGGTGGTGGCTGTCGGGAACCCACAGTGCCGCGACGGCGGCCAGGCAGAGCGCGGCGGCGAGAACGACCAGGCCGGCGACGTACCCGGACTCGACGGGGTAACCGCTCGTCCCGTGGCGCGCGGTGACCAGGCCCGCCATGACGGCGGCCCCGAGGGATCCGCCGATGGTGCGGACGTTCGCGTTCATGCCGCTGGCGACGCCGGTCTGGTCGGGAGGGACCGCCTCGACGACCACGCCGGCCAGCGTCGCGAAGACCGTCCCGAGTCCGGCACCGAGCGTCGTCATGAAGACGGTGACCTGCCACGGGTGGTCGTGGAGCGCGGCCAGGGCGACGAAGGAGAGCGCGCCGATCACGCAGCCGGCGGCGGTCGCGGTCCGGGAGCCGAAGGTGCGCACCAGCCAGGAGGTGGCGAAGCCCACGGCGAACATGGCGAAGGTCGAGGGCAGCAGCATCCGGCCGGACTCGGTGAGGGTGGAGCCGAAGCCGTAGCCCGCCTCGGGAGGTGTCTGCACCAGCTGCGGGATGAACCCATAGCCCGCGAACATGCAGAAGCCGAGCATGGTCGCGACCAGGTTGGACGTCCAGACCCCGCGCCGGCGCATCAGGGCGAGGTCGATCATGGGTGTGGCGACCCGGGTCTCGAGCAGCGCCCAGAGTGCCGCGATCACGAGCGCGGCCGCCAGCAGCCCGAGGACCTCGGCGGAGGTCCAGCCCCAGACGTTGCCCTGGCTGAGTGCGAGGAGCAGCAGCACCAGCCACAGCGCGAGGAGCAGGGCCGGTCCGTAGGGCAGTCCGCTGGGAGCACCCCGAGGGGACTCGGGGACGAACAGGGTCGCGGCAGCGGCGAGCGCGGTCACGATCATCGGCAGCCAGAACAGCCAGTGGAAGCCGAGGTGGTCGACGACCGGTCCGGCGGCGACGAGGCCGGCGCCGTAGCCGAGGGAGCCGAGCGCCGCCAGGATGCCGATGGCGCGGCCGACCCGGTGGCCGGCGATCTCGTCGCGCACGATACCGAAGGCGAGGGGCATCACGCCGCCGCCGATGCCCTGCACGACGCGGGCGGCAACGAGGACCGCGAAGCTGGGCGCGAGCGCGGCGAGCAGGGAGCCCAGGGTGAGCGCAGCCAGGGCGAGCAGGAGCACCCGCCGCTTGCCGACGATGTCGCCGACCCGGCCCAGCAGCGGCGTGCACACCGATGCGGAGAGCAGGTAGGCAGTGAGGATCCAGGTGGCGCCGCGCTGGCCGACGTCGTACTGCTGCTGGATCTGGGGCAGCACGGGCACGAAGAGGGACTGGAGCGCGGAGAACGCGAACACCGCGACAGTGAGGACGCTCAGCGTGAGTGCGGGGCTGCCTCGCCGGGTCCGCGATGTCACGCCGGCCTCCTTCCAGGTCGGCAGGCGCCGGCCGCGATCAATCTAGCAGTGTTGGGCAGGGGCAGCCGATCCTGTTCCAAACGGCGTTGCATTTTAGGCCGAGTGCTGCTTGACTGCGCGCGTGTTGACGCCCTACGACGAGTTCCCCGTGCACCAGAGCTCGCGCCCGTTCAGCATGATCCCGTCGACCGACTACGGCTGGGACGACGGCTATTACTTCGGGATGATGAACGCGCGGGACCGGATGTTCCTCGACGTGAACTTCCGGGTGAACCCGAACACCGACATGGTCGGCGGTGCCGCGGTCTTCGTGCGCGGCGACCGGCAGTTCGTGCTGCGCCTGAACCGGGTCTGGCGCGACGACTTCGCCTTGCGCATCGGGCCGCTGTCGCTGGAGGTGCTGGAGCCGCTGCGGTCCTGGCGGCTGCGGCTGGAGGAGAACGACTCCGGGCTGGCCTTCGACGTGTGCTGGCAGGGTGCCTCGCCCCCGATCCTGGAGGCCCACCATCTGGTCCACCAGCGCGGCCGGGTGATGACCGACCAGTCGCGCTACAACCAGGCCGGCCGTGCCTCCGGCGCCATCGACTTCCGGGGGGACCGGGTGGAGCTCACGCCCGACGTGTGGGGCGCGGCGCGGGACCACTCGTGGGGGATCTACGTCCAGCGCCCGCCGTTCGCGCCGGACCCGCGCTGGCTGCCGCCGGCCGCACCCCCGCAGCGGAGGCGGGCGCTGCGCTTCTGGACCATCTTCTCGACCCCCGGCGCCGGGCCGAGCGGGTTCTTCCAGGTCAACGAGCTGTCCGACGGCACCGAGGCCGGGATGCTCGACGTGTTCAGCAGCCCGTTCGAGGGCCGCATCCACCAGGGGTACGACGACCCGGGGGTCCGGCTGTCGACGTACGAGCACGAGATGACCTTCGAGCCCGGGACCCGACTGCTGCGCGAGGCCCGGTTCCGCCTGGTCGACGAGAACGACGAGGTCTGGTCGATCGACTTCGTCCGGGCGATGATGCCGTGGTCGGCCCGGACGCTGGGCTACTCGCCGGGCGGTTGGCGCGACGGCGGCAACTTCCACTCCTTCCACGGCGCGACCGACCTCGCGCTGGAGTGGGACGAACCGGTCGACATCTCGGTACAGCCGATGCCGGCGCTGACCAATGTGGCGCTGGAGCCCGGCGAGGACCGGTTTGCGATGCGCTCCGCGGCCGACCGGCCCGAGACCGGGACCGTGCTCACCTGCCATGTCACCGTGCGCACCCCGCGCGGGGAGACCGTCGACGGCGGCACCTGCCACGTGGACGCCAGCCTGCTCGGCGCCTATCCGCGCTACGGCATCACCGACGACACCCCCTGAGCACGGCGACCGAGGAGGAGACCGGCATGGAACTCGACAGCGACTGGCGCGAGCTCACCGCGCTGTCGGCGCGCTACGCGCGCGGGCTCGACGACAAGGACTACGCGCTCCTGCGGACCTGCTTCACCGCCACCGCCCGGACCAGCTATGGCACCGGCAATGCGGGCGTCGACCGCGGCGACCTCAGCTACGAGACGCCCGAGGCGATGATCGACGCGATGCGCCGGATCCAGGCGCCGCTGCGCACCCTGCACCGGATGTCGAACCACCTCTTCGACATCGACGGCGACCTGGCGACCGGTCGGGTCTACCTGCACCAGTTCCAGCTGCGTGAGGGTGACGGCCCGGCCCGGACCACGGAGTACTTCGCCTGGTACGACGACAGCTACGTCCGCACCGCCGCCGGCTGGCGCTTCCAGGAGCGTCACGCGACCACCCTGTGGGCCACCGGTGGCTGGATCGGCGATCCCGCCGCCGGCTGACCGCTCGGGGGACGCCTCAGCCCCGACTGACGCCGAGCGCGGCCTCGGGACAGCTGGTGACCGCCTCGTCGACGTCGCCGGCGAGCTCGTCGCCGACCTCCTTGCGCAGCACCAGCACCTTGCCGAGGTCGTCGACGTCGAACACGTCGGGCGCGAGCAGCGCGCACCGGCCGTGTCCCTGGCAGCGCTCGACATCCGCCTGCACCTGCATCTCGGTCCTCCTGGTCGGCGGCCGGGTCAGACTCGGTCGAACTCGATGTCGACGGCGTGGAGGCAGTTGCTCTGGCCCGGCGCCCACGCCACCTCGGCGCCAGGGGCCAGGCGCAGCCGCGTGATCCGGGCCAGCAGCTCCTGGAAGGCGATCTCGATCTGCATCCGCGCCATGTTGGAGCCGAGGCACCGGTGCACGCCCATGCCGAACGCCGCGTGCCCGCTGCGAGCCTCGTCGAAGTGCAGCGAGCCCGGGTCCGTGAACTTCTCCGGGTCGCGGTTGGCGGCGTCGAAGCGGGCCTGGACCCGTTCGCCCTTGCGGATCAGGACGCCGTTGAGCTCCACGTCCCGGGTGGCGACGCGCGCCATCGCGCCGACGGGCGAGTCGAGGCGCAGGAACTCGTCCATGTCGCGGCGGACCCAGCGCGGGTCGCGCAGCCGCTGCTCGAGCTCGGGCTGCTGGGTGAGCCGGTAGGTGATGTTGCCGATCGCCGCCCTGGTGGTGTCGAGGCCGCCGAGGACCAGGATGCCGAGGCAGCCGATCTGCTTCTCGGTGGGGATCGGCGCACCGTCGATGCGGGCGTTGACCAGTCGCGCGAGGACGCCGTCGCCGTTGATCCCGCGCCGCTTGGCGCGCTCGAGGTACTCCGAGCAGATGCCGAACAGTCGCGCGAAGACCTCAGGGTTCGCGGCCTCGGCGACCTCGAGGGCGATCTCCTGCGCGACGTCGAGCTCCTCTCGGGTGAGGTCGTTGAAGATGACCTTGATCAGCATCCGGCCGATGTAGGGGCCGGCGTACCTGTTGAGGATCTCGACCTGGCCGTCGTCGAGCCACTCCTCGATGAGCGAACGGGCGGTGTCGTGCATCGCCTGTTCGTACGGCGCCAGCGCGCTGCGCGAGAACAGCGGGTTGAGCAGCTTGCGCACCTCCCCCTGGAAGGGCGGGTCGTCGTCGATCGGGCTCAGCGACGGCACGCCGGTCGCAACCAGCGGGGATTGGGTCGAGGAGAAGGTCTCCCAGTCCTCCATGACCCGGCGTACGTCGTCGTACCGGGTGAGCAGGTAGAACGGCCCGCCGCTGGCCTCGTGGTCGGTGCGGACGACCGGCGCGTGGCTGCGCGCGTGGTCGAACAGCGCCCACTTGTCGGCGGTGTCGGCGGGGTCGAAGTAGTTGAAGTGGCGGAGCCGGTCGTGGGTCGTGGTCACGGGATCACCTCTCGGTTCGCGCTGGGCTGGTCAGAAGCTGTTGACGATGACGCCGCGGATGTTCTTGCCGGCGAGCATGTCGGCGTAGCCCTGGTTGATCTCGTCGAGGGCGTAGGTGCGGGTGACCAGCTCGTCGAGGCGGAGCCGGCCGGCCTTGTAGAGCGCGCCGAGGCGCGGGATGTCCGAGCGCGGGTTGCAGCCGCCGTACACGGTGCCGAGCAGGGACTTCTCGAAGAGCGAGAACATCTGCAGTCCCAGGACCGGCTTGTCGTCGACATTGCGGGCCATGCCGGTGAGCACCGCGCGTCCGCCCTTGGAGACCAGGTTGACGAAGGGCTGGATCATCCGGCCCTCGACGACGCCGATCGTGCACACGCCGACCTCGGCCATCACGCCCCGGGTGAGGTCGGTGACCAGCGGGAGCGCCTCCTCCATCGAGGCCGCGGTGTGCGTCGCCCCGAGGAGCTTGGCCTGCTCGAGCTTGAACGGGACGGGGTCCACCGCGACGACGTTCTGCGCGCCGCACAGCAGGGCGCCCTGGACGGCGTTGGCGCCGATCCCGCCGATGCCGACCACGACGACGGTGTCGCCGGGCTGCACCCGGCCGATGTTGACGGCCGATCCCCAGCCGGTCGGGACTCCGCAGCCCAGCAGGCAGGCGACCTCGAAGGGCAGCTCGGGGTCGACCCTGATCACCGAGGTCTCGTGGACGACGGTGCGCTCGGCGAAGGTGCCGACCAGCGACAGCGTGCCGACGTCGCGGCCGCGAGCGTGGGCCCGGTAGCCCCCGCTGATCATCGAGCCCTCCATCAGGAACTGGCCGTAGTCGCACAGGTTCGACCGGCCGTTCACGCACCAACGACAGCGGCCGCAGGCGGGCGTGAAGGAGAAGACGACGTGGTCGCCGACAGCGAGGTCGGTGATCCCCGGGCCGACCTGCTCGATCACGCCGGCACCCTCGTGGCCGCCGATGGTCGGCAGTGCGGCGTACCCGTCACCGAGCCGGACGTGGTCGTCGGAGTGACACATCCCGGCCGCCTCGATGCGGACCAGGACCTCGTTCTCCAGGGGCGGGTCGAGCTCGATCTCCTCGACGCTCCAGGGCTGACCCGTCTCCCAGAGGATGGCGGCCTTGGTCTTCATGTGTGACTCCCCTCACAGTGACGCCCGAGGAGCCAATGGAACAAAGTTGGGTTTCAGATGTCAAGGGTTTGACGAACCGCATCTGGCTCAGGCCACCGGCTCGCGGCCCTCCGTGAGCCAGGCTCGGTAGTCGGCGTTGATCGGCTGCGAGGCGTGCAGGCCGCCGTCGACCGCCAGTACCTGACCGGTGATCATCCGCGAGGCGTCGGAGCCGAGGAAGTACACCGCATCGGCGACGTCCTGGGGCTGGGCGACGTCCGGCGTGGCCATCGCGCGCCGGTAGATGATCTCGCCCTGCGGGGTGCCGTAGGTCTCGACGTTGCGGGTCTTCACGACGGCCGGCGCGATCGCGTTGCAGCGCACCCCCTGCTTGCCGTACTGGACCGCGGTCGCCCGGGTCAGCTGGACGACGGCGGCCTTCGAGACGCCGTACGACGTCAGCTGGACCTCGCCGGCCAGGGCGGAGGCCGAGGCGATGTTGACGATGCTGCCGCTGCCCTGTTCGAGCATGGTGGGCAGCACGGCTCGGGTCGTCAGGAAGATCGAGTAGAGGTTGCCGCGCAAGGTCTCGAGGAAGAGTCCGGGCTCGGTGTCGAGCACGGTCCGATCGTGCGCGGTGAGCTCGAGCGAGGCGGCGTTGTTGTGCAGGACGTCGACCCGGCCCCAGCGCGCGCGGACCCGGGCGATCAGGTCGGCCACCTGCTCCGGCTCGCGGACGTCGGTGACGATCGCGTGCGCGTCGCCGCCGCGCTCGCGGACCTCGGCCTCGACCAGGGGCGAGCGCTCGGTGTCGATGTCGGCGATCACGACGGTCGCGCCCGCGCGGGCGAAGGTGTGCGCGGTCGCCTCGCCCATACCATTGGCGCCGCCGGTGATGACGACGACCCGACCGGTCATCTCTGCTGTGGGCATGGACCACTCCTTGTAAACCAAACAATGATGGGCTAAGGATGGTAGCGCGTGTGTCGCGCCTCACATCCCCGGTCCCTTTCAAGGAGTTCCATGACCACCCTCTCCGCGCCCGGATCCACCGCACCTGCGGTCCTCCCGCTCCTGAACCAGGCCTTCGAGATCCGGGGGCGGGTGCTGCGCAACCGCACCGTGACGACGGGGCACAGCATCATGGCGCCCTGGACTCCGGGGATGTCGGCCGATCCCTACATCGAGTACTGCCGCCGCCGGGCGCGCGGGGGCGTCGGCATGCAGATCGTGCAGCCGCTGATCGTCGAGCCCTTCCACGACTGGCCGCGCCCCGTCTTCGATCGGCTGCGAGCGCTCGCCGACGCCATCCACGGCGAGGGCGGCACCTGTGTCATCCAGGTGGTCAGCTTCGGTGGTCAGATCGGCTCGGCGGTGCACCTCGACGAACGGGCGATGTGGTCCTTCGACGGCCGGCAGGACGAGTTCGGTGAGGCGTCGCACCGGATGACCACGGCCGAGGTGCAGCAGATGGTCGACGCGCACGGCCGGCTTGCGCAGGTCGTCATGGAGGCCGGGCTGGACGGGGTGGAGCTGCACGGCGCCCATGGCTATCTGCTGCAGCAGTCGCACAGTCCGTGGGGCAACCGCCGCGAGGACGAGTGGGGCGAGCACCTGCGGTTCGTCCGGGCCGTCATCGACGCGACCCGCGCCGGGCTCGGCGACGGCATCCTCGGCTACCGGGTCTGCGCTGCCGACCTGCTCCGACCGGACGAGGGCGGGTTGAGCGACGAGGCGCTGCGCGCCGTCGCCGCCGAGATCGTGGACACCGGGGAGGTCGACTTCCTCGACTCGAGCATCGGCACCAAGGCGCCGGCCTACTCGCAGCCGGCGGTGGCGTCGTACCGCTATCCCGACGGCTACGAGCTGCAGTACGCCGCCGCGCTGCGCGAGGCGATCGGCGCCCGAATCCCGGTGGTCGGGCTGGGTGGTGTCACCGACCCGGCGATGGCCGAGCGGGCGCTGGCCGGCGGCGTGTGTGACCTGGTCGGGATGACCCGTGCCTACATCTCCGACCCCGATCTCGGCCTGAAGATCATGCGGGGCGAGACCGGGCTGGTGCGCCGGTGCGTGCGCGCGAACGAGTGTGTCAACCGCCGGGTGGACGCCAAGCCGATGGCCTGCTGGCACAACCCGGAGTACGCCCGCGAGGGGGCGTTCGCCCTGCTGGCGCCTGCGGTCCGAAGCAGGCGGGTCGTCGTGGTCGGAGGTGGTCCTGCCGGCCTCCAGGCCGCGCAGGTGGCGGCGACCCGTGGTCACCGGGTGACGCTCCTGGAGGCGAGGCCCGAGCTGGGCGGCCGGCTGCGGCTGGTCGCCGGCACCTCGGCCCGCCGGCTCCTGCACACCGTCGACTTCCTGGCCGCCGAGCTCGAGCGGCTCGGGGTGGAGGTGCGGCTCGGCGAGCCGGCGTCGGTCGCCGCGGTCGCCGCGCTGGCTCCCGACGAGGTCATCCTCGCCACGGGCGCGGCTCCCGACGTGAGCCACCACGGCCTCGATGGGCTGCTCTCCGTCGACGAGGCCATCGACGCCGAGCTGACCGGACCGGTGCTGGTCGTCGACCGGATCGGGGACAACGCCGCGGGCCTCCTGGTCGAGCGGCTGGCGGATGCGGGTGTGGATGTGCACTACGCCACCACCTTCGAGCGCGTGGTCACGAACGCCGGCTACACGCACCGCCTCGACCTCGTCGACCTGTTCCGGCGCTCGGAGCGGGTCACTGTCCATGTGTTGCGGGACCTGGGCGGGGTGGCCGACGGTGTCGCCACGCTGGTCGACCCCGACGGAGTGAACCAGGAGCGGATCCCTGTCGCCACCGTCGTGGCCGCCGTCCACCCGATCCCCGTCGACGGTCTGGCGGCCGCGCTCCGCGAGGAGGGGCTGGCGGTGCATCTCGTCGGCGACGTCGTCGCGCCGCGCGGCGTGGTCGCGGGAACTCGGGAGGCGACTCGGGTCGCCCAGGGCTTGTAAACCAATCACTGTCAGAATAATGTGTGCCGCGTCACGTTCCCGGATCGGTCCCCGATCCGCGCCGACTCGAGCCGGAAGGCAGTGCGCATGCTGAGCATGACCATCGACGGCAAGCCCGTCGACACCATCGACGCCTTCGACGTCGTCAATCCGGCCACGGGCCAGGTGGAGGCCCAGGCCCCGGAGTGCGCGCCGGAGCAGCTCGACCGGGCGATGGCCAGCGCCCAGACCGCGTTCGGGGAATGGCGGCGCGACGACGACGCGCGTCGTACGGCGATGCACGCGCTCGCCGACGCCGTGGACGCGCGCCAGGGCGAGCTGACCGAGCTCCTCGTCCAGGAGACCGGGAAGCCGCTCGGCGTCGCCGCCGGCGAGGTCGCGTCGGCCGCGCCGTGGATCCGCTACTACGCCGACCTCGAGTGGCCGCGCCGGGTGGTCCAGGACGACCCCAGCGCGCTGATCGAGGTGGAGCACCGCCCGCTCGGCGTGGTCGCCGCGATCACCCCGTGGAACGGTCCGGTCGGGATGTGGAGCTGGAAGATCGCCCCGGCGCTGCGCGGCGGGAACACGGTCGTGCTCAAACCGTCGCCGTTCACGCCGCTGGCCACCCTTCTCCTCGGGGAGATCGGTGCCGAGGTGCTGCCGCCGGGCGTCATCAACGTCGTCACCGGCGGCGACGAGCTCGGCAAGGCGATGACCGCGCACCCGACGCCGCGCAAGGTCAGCTTCACCGGCTCGATCGGCGCCGGCCGCTCGGTCGCGGTGAACGCAGCCCAGGACCTCAAGCGGGTCACCCTCGAGCTCGGCGGCAACGACGCCGCCATCGTCCTCGACGACGCGGACCTCGAGCGCACGGTCGGCACGCTGTTCGCGTTCTCGATGTTCAACTGCGGGCAGATCTGCTGCATCCCGAAGCGGATCTTCGTGCCCTCGGGGCGCTACGAGGAGTTCGTGGAGGCCTTCGGCGTCGCCGCCCGCTCGCTCGTCGTCGGTGACCCGATGGACCCGGCCACCGGCATGGGGCCGCTGACCACGCGGCCGCAGTACGAGCGCGTCAGCGCGCTGGTCGACGACGCGATCTCGTCCGGGGCGCGGGTCGTCGCGGGCGGCAAGGCCCTCGACGGCGACGGGTACTTCTTCGGTGCCACGGTCCTGGCCGATGTCGCCGAGGGAGTCCGGATCGTCGACGAGGAGCAGTTCGGGCCGGCCGTCCCGCTGCTGCGCTACGACACCGTCGAGGAGGCGGTGCAGCGCGCCAATGCGACCTGCTACGGGCTCTCGGGGTCGGTCTGGTCGGCCGACGAGGACCGTGCCCGGGGCATCGCCGGGCAGCTGGAGTGCGGTACGGCGTGGGTCAACTGCCATGCCCTGCTGCCCTCCCACGCGCCGTTCTCCGGCGCCAAGCACAGCGGCCTCGGGGTCGCGAACGGTGAGGACGGGCTTCGCTCCTTCACCGAACAGCAAGTCGTCCACACGGCTCGGGCCTGACAGAGAAGAGACCATCCATGTCCATGCGACTCAGCCCCCTGCGCAAGGCGGTCGGTGCGATCGCCGTCCTGGCCCTGCCGCTGTCGCTCGCCGCGTGCGGCGACGACAGCAAGGCCGCCGGCAGCAGCGACGGCCCGATCAAGATCATGACCATCGCGTCCTTCGAGAGCCCGGTCTACTCGGTCCCATGGCTGAAGACCGCGGTCACCGAGGCGGTCGCCAAGCTGAACGCCGACGGGGGCATCGACGGCCGCAAGGTCGAGCTCCTCACCTGCAACGACAAGTTCGACCCCAACGAGGCGACCGCCTGCGCGCAGCGTGCCGTCTCCGAGAAGGTGGTCGCGATCGTCGGCCCGCTCTCGCCGAATATCGGGCCGATCGCCGCCGTGATGAAGCAGGCGCACATCCCGATCATCGGTCCCGGTGGCGCCGACGGCGCCAACGAGACCACCAACGAGATGTCGTACCCGATCAACGCCACGCCGGTCGGCTTCGGCGTCGGAGCCGGACGCCTGGCCGTCGACCGGGGCGGCCCGAACGTGGTCATCGTCCACGGCGACAACGACACGGCCCGGGCCGGTGGCGAGTGGGCCAAGATGGGCATCGACGAGGCCGGTGGCAAGGCGACCATGGTCGCGGCGCCGCTCGGCGCCCCCGACTACGCCGCGGTGGCCGCCAAGGCGATCGACGCCGAGCCGGACGCCGTGACGCTCCAGGGCTCGGGCACCGACATGGGCCGGGTCGTGCTCTCACTGCGCGACGCGGGCTACGACGGCCTGATCACCGGACCCTCCTCGATCGTCACCCCGGGCGTCCTCGAGTCGCTCGGCGACAAGGCGGGCGACATCGTGCTCACCTCGCGCGGCCTCGCGCCGTCGGACACCTCGAACGCCGAGATCAAGGCGTTCAACGACGCCATGCGGGCCGCCGATCCGAAGGTCAACATCGACGACATCGGCCTCAACGGCTGGCTCTCCGTCAAGCTCTTCGCCGCCGTGGCCAAGGACCATGACATCTCCGACGGCGCCTCGGTGATCGACGCCCTCGCCGACATCGACCAGCCGATCAGCCTCGGCGGCGCCTACCCCGACTACCCGGGCATCCAGGACCCGCCGCCGGTCGCGGAGTACCCGCGGGTCGCGTCCTTCCAGGTCGGCACCAGCGCCGTCGTCGACGGCCAGATCGTGCCCGACGGGGACTTCTTCGATGCGTTCTCCGGCTGACACGGGTCGGCGCGTCATCGTGGTCGGCGCCGGCGGCGCCGGCCTGGCGGCCGGTCTCGAGGCGGCCCGGGCCGGCGCCCGGGTCCTGCTCCTGGAGGCGGGCGACCAGGTCGGCGGCGCCACCGCGCGGGCGGGCGGCGTGGTCTACGCGGCCGACACCCCCGTGCAGAAGGCACGCGGCATCGAGGACTCGGTCGACCGCCTGGTGAACTACTACGCCACGGTGAGCCGACACGAGCTGGAGCCGCGGCTGATGCGCCGCTCGGCCGAGGGCACCCGCGAGGTGATCGGCTGGCTCGAGGAGCTCGGGATCAGCTGGGAGCCCGAGCGGCTGTATGTCGCCGGGCTGGAGTTCGACCCGCGCGGACACCTGCCCTCGGGCGACACCCGGGGGCTGGGCCCGGCCGGCGGCGCGATGATCGTCGCCGCGCTGCTGACCGCGGTCGAGGAGCGCCCCGAGGTGGAGATCCGCACCCGCACCCGGGTGGCGGACCTGCTGGTCGAGGACGGCCGGGTCGCCGGTGTGCGCCTGGCCGACGGCACCGAGGAGCGGGCCGACGCCGTCGTCCTCGCCTCCGGCGGGTTCGGCGCCGGCGCGGAGATGCTGGCCGCGCACTGGCCGGAGGCCACCCGGCACGGCGACTGGCACTGGTACCTCGGCCCCGACACGAATGTCGGTGACGGCCTGCGGATGGGCCTCGCCGCCGGCGCCGAGCTCCGGGGCTACGGCGGGACGCTGCTGGAGACGCCCAACTTCGGCCGGCTCAACGACGCCTTCACACCCCCGTGGCTGATCTACGTCAACCAGCGCGGCCATCGGTTCGTGGACGAGACCGACACCTACTGCGTGATGCCGCACGTGATCGCGCGGCAGCCCGGCGGCGTGTGCTGGGCGGTCTTCGACGACGCCGCGCTGCGCAAGGTGGCCGACGGCGGGCACGTCGACCCGTACGGTCTCGGCGTCGACCTCGAGTCGAACTGGACCGGTGCGATGCTGCGCCGCCAGATCGACGCGGGCGTCGTGAGGACCGGCGCGACCCTGGCCGAGCTCGCGGAGGGCACGGGGATCGCCGCGGACGGCCTCGCCGCGACGGTCGAGCTCTGGAACGCCGACGTCGCCGCCGGGCGCGACAGCGTCTTCGACAAGAGCGGCGAGCTGGTCGCCGTCGAGAGCGGCCCGTTCTACGCCGTGGAGCTGCGCCCCGCCATCATCGGGATCACCTTCGGCGGGCTCCGGATCGACGACGCCGCGCGGGTCCTGGACACCGCGGGACGCCCGATCCCGGGGCTGCACGCGGCCGGTGAGGTCGCCGGCGGCCTGGACGCCGACGTGTACGCCGGCGGCGGCACCTCGATCGGCAACGCCCTGGTCTTCGGCCGGGTGGCGGCGCGGACCGCCGTCGGCGTGGCGGCGCCGGCGTGAGCGCGCCGACCGAGCGGAGCCCGCGCGAGGTCGCTGACCGGCTCGCGATCTACGAGCTCTACGCGCGGTACGCGCAGGCGGCCGACCTCGAGGACGGCGCGGCGTACGCCTCCTGCTTCACCGAGGACGGCTGGACCGACATCTCCTCCTTCGGGCACACCGCCGCGTCCTTCCGGGAGCGTGGGCTGAACTGCCTGGACGAGACGGGGAAGGTGCGGGGCCGGGCGAACCTGACGGCGGTGGCGACCAAGCGGCCCGGCCAGCCGCTCTACCGCCACCTGACGATGAACGCGCACGTGTCGTCCTACGAGGGAGACCGGGCGCTCGGGTCGGCGTACTTCGTGGTCCTGTCGCCGGACGGCGCGATCCACCAGTTCGGCCGCTACGAGGACGTCATCGTGCGTGATGTCGACGGCGCCTGGCGGTTCGCGGAGCGGATGGACCTGGCCGCCTACAACTCCGGCAGCACGCTCTGAGCGATCGGCCCCCGAAGCACGGGAGCCGGTGTCCCGAACGGGACACCGGCTCCCGTGCTTCGTAGGCGAGCGGTCAGGCGCCGCGACGCACCGGCAGGTTGGTGAGCCCGTACGTCGTGAAGTGGGTCCGCGGGGTGACGCCGTCGGCCAGCTCCAGGTCGGGGAAGTGGTCGAGGATGTAGTCCACGGCCACGGTCATCTCCAGCTTGGCCAGTGCCTCGCCGATGCAGCGGTGCCGGCCGAAGCCGAAGGTGAGGTGCCCGTGCACGCCGGGACGGTCCGGGTCGAACACGTCGGGGTCGGCGAACTTCTCCGGGTCGTAGTTGCCCGCGCCGAAGGTCAGCATGACCTTCTCGCCGGGCGAGATCGCCACGCCCCGGACCTCGGCGGGCCGGCGGGCGGTGCGACCCATGTTCCACACCGGCGGGTTGATCCGCAGCGACTCGTCGATGACGGCGCCGACCCGGTCGCGGTCGTCCTGGAGCGAGGCGAGGAGACCGGGCTCGGCGAGCAGCCGGTGCACGGTGTTGGTGATCCCGTCGACGGTGGTGCCGTGGCCGGCGACGATGAACACGATGCACAGGCCGAGCAGCTCGTCGTCGCTGAGGGGACGCCCGTCGACCTCGGCCTGCATGATCTCGCCGAGCACGTCGGTGGCGGGCTTGCCGCGGCGAGCGGCGACCTCCTCGCGCACGACGTCCTCGACCGCCTTCGCGGCCCGCTGGGCCCGCTCGGGGTGGGCAGTGTCGCCGGTCGAGGCCATCCACTCCTCGGTGATCGAGGAGATGTAGGCCCAGTCCTGGGTGAAGCCGAGCACCGCGGAGATGACGGAGGTGGGGATCCGGCGGGCGACCTCGGAGAGGTCGCCGGAGCCGCGCTCGGCGAGGTCGGCGAACGCCTCGGTGACGATCCGCTCGACGATCGGGCGGTAGGTCGCGACCGTCTTGGGAGTGAAGTACGGGACCAGGAACCGGCGCCAGGTGGTGTGCATCGGCGGGTCGACCTCGGCGAGCGGCAGCATCACCGACTTCCCGGTCGACGGGATGGTGTGTCCCTCCTCGACGGTGTAGGTCTCCCAGTCGTTGGCGGCGGCGGTGATGTCGGTGTACTTGGTCAGCATCCAGAAGCCGCCGACGGCGTCGCTCCAGGCGACCGGCTCGGTCTCCTGGACCTGCTTGAGGGTGGCGAACAGGTGCGGTGCCAGCGTCGGGTCGGTGTTGTCCAGGAAGTAGGAGTGCTCCGGGTGCCGCCCGGCGGCTTGGGTCTGGGTCATCGTGTCCTCGTCGCTAGCAGGAATCAAACATCGTTAGTCTACTGTGGCGCCGGTCACGCCGACAAGGAGTCGTCGGCGTGGGTCCGCAGCCGTTGCGCCACCCGGAGCCGGGCGGCGTCGTCCAGCTCGTACGGCGTCACGATCGCGAACCGGTCGACCAGGTCGCCGTACCGCTGCCAGAGCAGGTCGGCGGCCTGGTCCGGCTCGCCGACTGCGGCGAACTCGTGCAGCACCTCGTCGGGCACCGCGGCCGCCATGGCGGCCCAGTCGCCGGCGCGGGACAGCTCGTGCAGACGGCCGCCCAGGTCGCCCCAGCCGTGGCACTCCAGCACCGGCCGGTACGCCGGCGTGGAGGCGTAGAACGCGACCTGCGCCCGGACCGCGGCCGTCGCCGCCTCGATCTGCTCGGGCGAGCCGCCGGTCGCCACGAACGGACCGCCGACGATCTCGAAGGCCGCCACGTCGGAGCGGGCGCGGCCACGTTCGATCGCGGGCAGAGTGGCCTCGCGCAGGTATCTCTCGGTGAGGAAGCTGTGGCAGAGCATGCCGTCCCCGACCTCGCCCGCGGTCTCGGCCATCACGTCGCCGACGGCGGCGACGACCACCGGCGGGGCACCGTGGCCGTGGTCGTCGGGGACGAACATCGGGGTCATCAGCGTGTGGGTGTAGAACTCGCCGTCGAAGGACAGTCGGCCGCCGGTCTCCCAGGCGTCCCAGATCGCGCGCAGGGCCAGCACGTACTCCCGCATCCGCGCGGCCGGTCGGCTCCAGGGCATCGAGAACCGCCGGGTGACGTGCGCCTTGACCTGGGTGCCGAGGCCCAGGGCGAACCGTCCGTGCGAGAGGGCCTGCAGGTCGTGGGCCAGGTGGGCGGTGTTCATCGGGTTGCGGGCGAAGGCCACGGCGATGCCGGTGCCGAGTCCGATCGACCGGGTGGCGAGCGCGGCCGCGGTGAGCTGGAGGAATGGGTCGTGCCCGATCTCGCTGGCCCAGATCCGGTCGTAGCCGGCCGCCTCCGCGACACTGGCCGCGAGGCTCGGATCCCCGCCCCGCAGGGGCAGGGCGGTGTCGACGCCTACCCGCTCAGCCACGACCGACCTCCTCCACGCCGCCCCGCGACGGCGGTGGCACGTGGGCGCCGCCGCCGATGGCGCGGGACACCTCGTCGGCCGTCGCCGTCAGGGTGTCCGCGATCGCCAGGATCTCGGTGCTGTCGAGGTGCTGGGTGAAGCCGCGGAGCATCAGTCCGAGCGCCACCCCGCCGTCCGCGCCGAAGACGGGCGCCATCAGCATCCGCACGTCGTACGTCGCGCCGCGCTCGAGCTCGAGGTCGAACAGTCCGCCGTCCAGGCGCTGCATCGCGGTCGCGATCGACGCCTGCTCGTCGTGGGCGAACAGCCGGCTCACCGAGCGCTCCAGCTGGTCGTAGTGAACGTCGCCGATGGCGATCGCCCAGCCCCGCCGGCGGACCCGGTCGAGCGCTGCGATGCCCTGGCCGCGGGCTGGCTCGGCAGCCGGCAGCCAGGCGTCGGTCGCCGCCTCGTCCCAGGCGATGAAGACCGAGCCGACCGGGAACACGAAGGGGGTGCGGTAGCCGACCACGGTCGGCACGTAGTCGCCGCCCGGGCTGTCGGCGACGGCGAGGCTGACCGTGTGACCGGCCACGTCGCCGACCGCGATCACCTCGGCCCGGACCTCCTGGGCCAGCTGCTCCATGGCGTGCCTGGCCAGTCCGGCGAGCCGGATCGGCTCGATCAGGTCGCGCTCGGGCGCGGCGACGAGGGACGGGGCGCTGAAGCCGCCGTACCCACCGCGGAAGAAGACCAGCGGGGTGGTGGGGCGCAGCTCCGAGAGCTGCTCGACCTGCCCGATCACGATCAGGTGGTCGCCGGCCTCGTGCTCCTGCACGGTGGTGCAGTCGATCCAGGCCAGTGCGCCCGCGATGATCGGCGCACCCGACGGGGCCGGATGCCAGTCGATCTCGGCGAACTTGTCGGCGCCCTTGGTCGCCATCGTCCGGCAGACGTCCTCCTGGTCGGCGCCCAGGATGCTGACGCAGAACCGGCCGGCCCGCGCGATCGCGGGGTAGGTGCTGGAGCTGCGGGCCGGCATGAACTCGACCAGCGGAGGGTCGAGCGACACCGACCCGAACGAGCCGACGGCCATCCCGACCGGGGTGCCGCTCTCGTCGAGCGCGGTCACGACCGCGACGCCGGTGGGGAACCGGCCGAGCACGTCGCGGAAGTGGCGTGAGTCGTGGGCCGGGGGAGTGGTGGTGCTCGTCATGGTTCACCTCACGGGGAAACGGCAGTGGGATAAACCTAACAGAGTTTGATTCTCTTTCCCATGGCTTTCGACGACCGGCTCCAAGTCCCTTGTCCCACTAATCCAACAGCGTTAGAGTGAGGCGCCGCCCGAGCGAACCACGGGCGGGAACCGCGAGGAAGGGATCGACGTGGAAGCGACCTGGCAGCAGCTGTGCGCCCGTCTGGGGACGAAGTACCCGATCATGCAGGACGGGATGGGGCCGTCGCCGACGACGTCGCTCGCGACGGCGGTCTCCGCCGCCGGCGGCCTCGGATCGGTGTCGACGCCCGGGCTGCTCACGCCCGAGGCGGAGCTGCGCAAGAAGCTGCGTGACCGGATGGAGCAGGTCGCGGTCAACGGCGCCGGCTCCTTCGCCGTCAACGTGCCCGTCGGCACGCTCGAGTCCGGCGAGATGCTCCCGGCCTCCGAGGCGTGCATCGACGAGGCGATCCGGGTGAAGCTGGCGGGCGGCCCGACCAGTGACCACTTCCGGGCGATCACGACCAGCGCGGGCTTCCCGGGCGCGTTCACCGAGCGGATCAAGGAGGCCGGCCTGCTGCACATCCACAAGGCAGGCTCGGTCCGGCACGCGGTCAAGGCCGCCGAGGCCGGCGTCGACGTCGTGATCGCGTCCGGCTACGAGATGGGCGGGCACACCCACCTGAACCCGGTCTCGACCATGGTCCTGGCCGCGCAGGCGGTCAAGGAGCTCGACGTGCCGGTCATCGTCTCCGGCGGCATCCACGACGGCTACGGCCTGGCCGCGATGCTCGCGATGGGTGCGGCCGGGGTGGCGATGGGCACCCGCTTCATCGCCACCGAGGAGCACGAGTGGCACCACAACTACAAGCAGTTCATCGTCGACGCCGGCGAGTGGCAGGACATGACCTACCCCGGCTACTACGCGCCGAGCCGTGGCCTGAAGAACAAGGCCCTCCTCGAGGACCTGCCGGCCAAGAAGGCCTCGGGCGTCAGCATCGACGAGCTCAACCAGTGGAAGGAGGACCGCGGCTACGACGCCCAGATGGAGGGCGATGTCGAGAACGGCATCGTCGTGGCCGGCCAGGTCTCCGCCGCGATCCACGACATCGTCCCCGTGGCGGTGCTGCTCGAGCGGATGATGGACGAGGCGATCGGACTGCTCGAGGTGACCGCGGCCTCGCTGCCGGCGCTGAAGGCCGCCCGGGCCTGACCGGTACGCCGAGCTAGGCCGACGGGAGGGCCGTGGCCAGTCCGTCGGCCGCCCGGGGGCCGGGGGTGAAGCGGACCGGCACCGTGGTCCAGCCGTTGACCAGCGGGATGGTCGGACGATGCGTGAGGCCGGCGCGGTCGACGGCGAAGTCGGGCATCCGGTCGAGCAGCGCACGAGTGACCGTGACCAGCTCGGCCTTCGCGAGGTAGGCGCCGACGCAGCGGTGGATGCCGTACCCGAACGCCAGGTGCCTGTGGGTGTTGGCGCGGGCCGGGTCGACCCGCTCGGCGTCAGGGAAGACGCTCTCGTCGCGGTTGCCGGAGCCGATCCCGAGGAAGACCCGGTCGCCGGGTCGCAGCGGGCTGCCGGCGATCTCGGTCGGGGCGACCACGGTGCGGGCGGCGCCGGTGCCGGGGGTGTAGAGCCGGAGCAGCTCGTCGGTCACGGGGTCGATCGCGTCGGGGTCGTCGAGGAGCAGGCGGCGCAGGTCCGGGTCGCCGTCGAGGTGGACGACGACATTGCTGATCTGGGCGGTCGTCGTGTCGACGCCGCCGGTGAGGAGCATGAAGACCAGCTCGGCGACCAGGTCGTCGTCGATCGGGGCGCCGTCGACCTCGGCCTCGAGGAGCGCCGTGCAGACGCCGGCCGGCCCGCTGCCGGCTGCGCGCCACTGCCCGACGAGGTCGCGCATCTCCTGCATGACGGCGACGATCGCGCGTGCGGAGCCCTTCTGGTGGCTCACGCCGAGGTGCAGGGCGTGCGCGTAGTGCTCCCAGCGCTCCAGCGGCAGGCCGAGCAGGTCGACGATCACCAGCGGCGGCAGCATCGCGCCGAGGTCGCCGACCACGTCCATCCGGCCGGACTCGATCACCCGGTCGAGGACCCAGTCGACGATGTGGTCGAGGCGGGGCTGGTACTCCCGCACCGTCCGGGCGGAGAAGTACGGCGCGATCAGCCGCCGGTAGTCGAGCGACCGGGGCGGGTCCATCTCCATCATCCCGAGCCGGGACGCCGTGACGGGAACCGTCGCGCCGCCGACCACCTGGCCGTCGAACTCGAGCTCGCGACCGGAGGCGAAGGTCTCCGGCTCCTGCAGGATCCGCCGGATGTCGTCGTACCCGGCGACGGCGTGGAAGCCGCCGTGCCGGGGCGAGTGGACCACCGGGCAGCCGCCCTCGCGCATCGCCCGGTAGACCTCGGGCCAGTGCTCCGCGAACTCGGGGGTGTGGTGGTCGAAGGGCTCGGCGCCCGGAGGCTCGATCGGCGTCGGGGAGGGCTGGATCATGGGGCTCTCGTCTCTCGTGGTTCGGTCAGTCCGCGGGGCGCACGCGCGGCGCGGTGAGCTGCGGCAGATCGCCGAGGTCGGTGCCTTCGCGCGGACCCGGTGGGTAGGTCATGGTCATGGAGTAGAAGCCGTTGGTGAGCGGGATCCGCTCGTAGGCGTGCTGGCCCGTGATGGCGTACTCCGGGGTCCGGCGCAGCACCTCACCGAGGAACATCTCGGCGTTCGCGGCGGCGAGCAGCGCGCCCGGGCACCGGTGGACGCCGCCGCCGAACGCGAGGTGCGGGTTGGGGGAGCGGGTCACGTCCGCGACGCCGGCGTCGGGGAACACGGCCTCGTCGTAGTTGGCCGACGCATAGGACAGCAGCACCCGGTCGCCCGGCACGAAGCGGTGTCCGCCCACCTCGACCTCCTGGACGACGGTGCGCGCCAGGCCGGGCGAGGGCGCGTGGAAGCGCATCATCTCGTCGACCGCCGTGGGCAGCAGGGCCGGGTCGGCGGCCACCCGGGCGCGGTCCCCGGGGTGCTCGTGGAGGTGCTGCAGCATGTGCGCGATGGTGGCGATCGTGGTGCCCTCGCCGCCGAGCAGCAGCATGTTGGCCAGCTCGGTCGCCCAGTCCACGCTCAGTCGCTCACCGTCGACGACGGCCTCGTTGAGCCCGGCGATCAGGCCGGACAGGGGCTCCCGGCGCTGTCGCTCCACCTCGGCGCGGACGTCCTCGCGCATCCACAGCGCGCCCTCGGCCCGGTCCTCGGTCTGGCGCACCATCCGCTCCGCGACGTCGGCGTACGCCGCCCATCGCTCGAGCGGGATGCCGAGCAGGTCGAGGATCACGATCGCCTGGAACGGGCCGGCGAGGTCGGCGACGATGTCGCACTCGCCCTTCTCGATGACGCGATCGATGGCCCAGGTCGCGATCTGGCCGATCCGCTCCCGGCCGCGCTCGATCGCCTGGCGGGTGAACCACGGAGTCAGCAGCCGGCGGTACTTGAGGTGCTCGGGTGGGTCCATCTCCAAGATGCCGACGCGGACCGGCTGGTGCGGGATGGCCACGCCGAGGCCGCGGTCGGTGCCGTCCTCGTGCCAGGAGCGCTCGGAGGAGAACGCCTGGTGGTTGCGCAGCGCGGCCGTGACGTCGGCGTGGCGGGTCAGCACGTAGTAGCCGCCGTGCCGCTCGGAGCGGATCACCGGCTGGTCCCGTCGAGCGTCGGCGTAGATCTCGCGCCAGCGCGCGGCATGGGCCTGCGTGGTGTGGTCGAACATCTCGGCTGTCATCGCACCGCCCTGCGCTCGGAGGCTGGAAAACCAATCAACATTTGTTTTAGGATGCTAGGCAGGCCGGGTGACCGTGTCAACGATGCCGGCCGGACAGGAGACGCAGATGGAGTCGCTGGACGGACGGGTCGCGGTGGTCACCGGAGCCTCCCGCGGGATCGGGCTGGGCATCGCCCGCCGCCTCCACGAGCGCGGCGCCGCTGTCGTGCTGTGCGCGCGGTCGGCGGACGCCGTCGCGGCCGCGGCCCGCGAGCTCGACCCGACCGGCGCCACGGCGATCGGCGCGGCGGTGCACGTCTCCGACGAGGACGCCGCGGCCGCGCTCCTCGCGCGGGTGCGCGAGCAGTTCGGCGGTCTCGACGTGCTGGTCAACAACGCCGCCGCCAACCCGCACTTCGGCCCGACGGCCGGCGTCGACCGCGGCCGGTGGCAGAAGATCCTCGACGTCAACCTCTGGGCGCCGTTGCGCTGGACCCAGCTCGCCGTCGAGGCGGGACTCGGGGCCGAGCGGCCGGGCGCCGTGCTGATGGTGTCGTCGAACCTGGCCCAGACCCCCGGCAGCCCCTCCGGCGTCTACGGCATGAGCAAGGCGGCCCTCGACTACCTCACCTCCCAGCTCGCCGTCGAGCTCGCGCCGCGGGTCCGGGTCAACGGGATCGCCCCCGGCGTCGTCGACACGAGCTTCGCGGCGCCCCTGGTGGCCCACGGCGTCCAGGTGTACGGCAGTTGGCCGGTGCCGCGCTTCGGCCAGCCGGAGGACATCGCCGCCGCCGCGGAGCTGCTCGTGGGCCCGGGCGGCTCGTGGATCACCGGCCAGGTCCTCACCGTCGACGGCGGCGCCCTGCTGGGTGGCGACGAGTTCTCTGCCCTGGACCGCGCGTCCGGCCGCACCCCCGATCGACAGGAGACCGCCCGATGAGCACGAGCCTGCCGGCCAGCCGGACGTCGGTGTCGGTCCACGACCTCGGGGAGGGCATCGCCGAGGTGCGCCTCGACGAGCCGGACCGGTTCAACACGCTCGAGGCGGTGCTGGTCGAGGACCTGCATGCCGTCCTCGGCGAGCTCGCCGCGCGGACCGACGTCCGGGTCGTGGTGCTCACCGGGGCCGGGAAGCACTTCTGCGCCGGGGCGAACTTGCACGGCCACGGTGCCGCCCCGGGTGGCGACGGCTCACGAGCGGTGCCGGACTGGATGTCCGTGCAGGAGCACATCGCCTCGCTGGTGACCCGGCTCCGGTCGCTGCGGATGCCCGTGATCGCGGCCGTCCAGGGCGCGGCGACCGGCGGCGGCTTCGCGCTGGCCCTCGCCAGCGACATCCGGGTCTGCAGCGACGACGCGCGGTTCAACGCCGCATTCGTCAAGATCGGCCTGTCCGCCTGCGACGTCGGCGTCAGCTGGGTGCTGCCGCGGCTGGTCGGCGCCAGCCGGGCCTTCGAGATCATGCTCACCGGTCGCTTCGTCCCGGCCGAGGAGGCCGACCGGATCGGCCTGGTGTCGCGCGTGGTGCCGCGTGCCGAGCTGCTCGACGCGGCGATGGAGGTCGCCCGTGCGATCGCCGAGCACACGCCGTTCGGCGTGCGGATGACCAAGCAGGTGATGTGGTCGGAGCTGGAGATCCCCAGCCAGGCCGCCGGTCTCGACCTGGAGAACCGCACCCAGGTGGCGGCGGCCTACACCGAGGACCACCGGGAGGCGGTCGCCGCCTTCCTCGAGAAACGGCCGGCGTCGTACCGGAACCGCTGAGGCCCGGCCGCTCGGCTCAGAGCTCGAGCGCCGCGGCCACCCGGCGCCACTGCGCGAGCGGTGGGACCTGCGGGTCGGCCCCGAGGACCTGGACGCAGACGTGGTCCGCTCCCGCGTCGTGGTGGGCGCGGACCCGGGCGGCGATCTGCTCCGGCTCGCCCCAGGCGACCAGGGCGTCGACCAGGCGGTCGCTGCCGTCGTCGCTGACGTCCGCGTCGGTGAATCCCGCGCGCAGCCAGCTGTTCACGTAGTTCGGCAGGGCCAGGTACGGCGCCAGCGCGGCCCGCGCGAGCTCGCGGGCGCGGGCCGGGTCGGTCTCCAGGACCACGCCCTGCTCGGGCAGCAGCCGGGCGTCGGGGCCGAGCTGCCAGCGCAGGACGCCGGTCTGGTCGGGCGTGACCAGGTAGGGGTGCGAGCCCAAGGTGCGCTCCTCGGCCAGTTGCAGCATCCGGGGGCCGAGCGCGCCGAGGACCCGGGCGCCGGCGGGCGGCGCGCCGGCTGCGTCGAGCTCGTCGAGGTAGCCGCGCATCCGCTGCAGCGGCCGGTCGTAGTGGCCGAGGGCGTAGCGCTCGACCGCGGGGCCGTGGCTGACACCGAGGCCGAGCACGAAGCGGCCGGGGTGGCGCTCCTCGAGCCCGGACCAGGCGGCCGCGGCCTGCGCTGCCGTGCTCACCCAGATGCTGGCGATCCCGGTCGCGACGGTCAGGGACCGGGTGGCGTTGAGCAGCACCTCGGCGGGCTCGAAGACCCGGCGCAGGCCGCCGGGATACCACAGGGCGGCGTACCCGAGCTGCTCCAGCTCGGCCGCGGCGTCGGCGACCGGCGCCGGGTCGAGGCGGAAGTGCCCGGCCCAGACGCCGACCGATCGGGCGCCGGGGGCGAAACCGCTCACGCGACCGGCTCGAAGGTCGCGTGGTCGCGGGTGCGTGCCGCGAAGCCGGCGACCTGGGTGCCGACCATGGCGAACTGGCCGAGCACGTCGGGGTCGATGCACCGGCCCTCGTGGAAGATGCCGCGTCGGGCCACCACGGCGGCGCCGTACGGCGTCGGGAACCCGCGCAGCGCGTGCGCGACGGTGCGCAGCTGGTCGAGCACGGCCACGGCGGCCTGGTTGCCGTAGGCCACCGAGATGCAGCCCACCGGGAGGCCGTCGAGATAGGGCCGCGGGTCGCCGGCGAGGTCCTCGGCGTAGTCCAGCGCGTTCTTGACCAGGCCCGAGATCGAGCCGTGGTAGCCGGGACTGGCGACGATGACGCCGT
This sequence comes from Nocardioides humi, assembly GCF_006494775.1. NCBI lineage: Bacteria > Bacillati > Actinomycetota > Actinomycetes > Propionibacteriales > Nocardioidaceae > Nocardioides > Nocardioides humi. The sequence goes on from NZ_CP041146.1 coordinate 3,759,992, forward strand.
CGGCGGCGCGCAGCGCGTCGACCAGCCGGGCGGCCTGGGCCGTCCGGGTCGTGTGCTGCTCGTAGAACGGGATGGTGATGTCGTGCGCGGACAGGCAGAGCGTGCGGGCGCCGGCGGCCTCGGCCGCGGCGAGGGCGGCGCGCAGGCCGGTCTCCGAGCTCGACGCGGCCCGCATCGTGCCGCCGATGCCGACGACCAGGGGACGCGGGTCTGGGGCAGCTGACATGGCGCTAAACTTAACAATGATTGGTTGAGCCGTAAACCTCGGCCCGAGGCTGGGCGCGAGCCGGTCGCGGTCAGCGCACCGCCATGGTGCCCTCGTCGCGCCGTACGACGGCCCACATCAAGATGGCGGCGCCTGCCGTGGCGGCGAGCATCACCACGGCCATCGCGACACCGTCGGCCCCGCCGAGGCCGACCGCCGGCGCGACCGCGCTGCCGATGACGAACTGGGTGAACCCCATCAGCGCGGCGGCGGTCCCCGCTCGGTGGCCCTGGCGGGCCAGGGCCAGGGCCTGGCTGTTGGGCATGCTCAGTCCGTAGCCGGCGACGGAGACGCCGAGCGCGGCGACCACCCAGCCGAAGGGGGCGTCGGCCGACAGCAGGACGAGCAGGGTGCCGGCGCTGAGCACGCCCGCGCTCGTGGCCACGATGAGGACCCGGGCCGGTCCGAAGGCCCGGATCAGCCGCGGGTTGAGCTGGGCGAGCACGGTCAGCCCGACGGCGTTGGCCGCGAACATCAGCCCGGACTGCTGCTCGCTCAGGCCGAAGCGGTCCTGGAACAGGAAGGAGGCGCCGCTGACGTAGCAGAACAGCGTGCTGAACATCAGCCCGCCGACCAGGATCAGGCTCAGGTAGCCGCGGTCGCGCAACAGCTCGCCGTACGACGCGCGGGTGGCGGTCAGTCCCGCCGGCGCCCGCCGCGACGTGGGCAGCGTCTCGGGGAAGGCCATCAGCGCGAGGGCGAGCAGGGCCACGCCGAGCGCGGCGAGCACCAGGAAGACGTTCGGCCAGTCCGCGTGCGCGATCACGATCCCGCCGGCCGCGGGCGCGATGACGGGGGCGACGCCGATGACGAGGAACATCCGCGACATCACCCGGGCGTAGTCGCCACCGGCGAACAGGTCGCGCACGGTCGCCATCGACACCACCGTCACGGCCGCGCAGGACAGCCCCTGGAGCACGCGGACGCCGGCGAGCACGGTCGCGTCGGCGGCCAGGTAGCAGAGCAGGGAGGCGCCGACGTGACAGCTCAGGCCGACCAGGACGGGCGTGCGCCGCCCCACGACGTCGGCGAGCGGACCCACCAGCAGCTGTCCGACCGCCAGTCCGACGAGCATCCCGGTGAGCGAGAGCTGCACGTGCGAGGGGGTGGTGCCCAGGTCGGCTGCCATCCGCGGCAGGGCCGGCAGGTACATGTCCATGCTGAACGGCGCCAGTGCCATCAAGGTGGCGACCACGGCCAGCACCGGGGCCGTACGGTGCCCCGCCGGCGTGGTGAGTCCGGTGAGCGGGGTCTCGGCGGCGGTCATCGCACTCCCTGTCGTCGGTAGGGGCGATCGGCGCGCCGGACGGGCGCCAACCAACGCCGATCGAATAAGGTACGCCGACGACGTCGTCGTCCTCGGAGGAAGGAGAGTCGCAGATGGCACGACCGAAGGTCCCGCTGATCTCGCGCCGCAAGGCGCTCGAGGCTGCGCTCGAGATCGCTGACACCGAGGGGCTGAACGCGTTGAGCATCCGGCGCCTCGGCGAGGCGCTGAACGTCAACGGCGCCTCGCTGTACCACCACTTCCGCAACAAGGAGGAGATCCTCGTCGGCGTCACGCACCTCGCGCTCGCCGACGTGGCCGCCCCGCGGACGGAGGGCGAGAGCTGGCGGGTCTGGCTGCCGCTGAACGCCTATCGCACTCGTGAGGCGCTGGTCTCCCATCCCGAGCTGATCCCGATCATGCTGCGGCGCGCGCCCCTGGGCATCGGCTCGGCGGAGGTCGAGGCGAGCGTGACCCGCCTGCAGGACGAGGGCGTCCCGCTGCCGATGATCGTGCCGCTCATGGAGAGCCTCGAGCTGCTGGCCATCAGCAGCGCCCTGCAGGAGGTCGGCAACGCCGGCGGGGCCGCCGACGAGGAGTCCGGTCAGTCGGAGACGCCTGCGCTGGACGCGGCCCTGAAGGCGCGTGGCATGTCGTCCACGGAGCTGTTCGAGGTGATGGCCAACTCGATGATCTCGATCGTCGAGGGAGCGGTGCAGCTCAAGGAGACCCGCCGCGCCTCCAAGCGGCGCAAGTCCTGACCCGGGCGCCGGACGGGTCCTGGTCACCGCTCGGCCTCGGTGCTCAGCCGACCAGGTGAAGGCCGGCCGACGCGGCGCCGGCGACCTCGGCGCCGGAGTCGACGGCGTCCTGGACCTCCTGCGGCAGGCCGGCCTCGACGCTGAGCAGGTGCAGCGGCCAGTTGCCGACCTGCCACACCCCGGCTGTGTAGAGCGCGGACTTGTAGCTGCCGCGGAGGTGCGCGAGCGCGGCCTCGGCGGAGGGCGCGTTCATCGACAGCCGCACGGTCGCGGTGTCGGTCGTGATGTCGACCTCGGGGAACATCCAGTCGAGACCGTGGCGGACCGACTCGCTGACGGCAACCGGATCCTCGACGGCGGGGAGGAACGCCGGCTTCGTCGCGCCGAAGCGCGCGGTGTACATCGACCAGCCCATGGTCATCGCCTTTCCTGGGTGCCCCGGCCGGGGCGTGGGTACGGGACCGGCCCGCTCGGTGTGAGCGGGCCGGTGAGCTCTCCGAGACGTCTCACTCCGAGGAGGGAGCCTCGATGATCCGGCCGTCGGGGAGGTAGATGACGCCCGGGTAGTCGGGGTCGGTGGCCGGGTTGTCGTTGGCCAGCAGCTCGAGCGCCTCGACCTTGTCCTCCTCGGTGAGGGGACGGGTGTTGGTGGTGAACTCGACCATGTTGCCGTCGGGGTCCTTGGTGTAGATCGAGGTGATGAACTCGTGCACGACCTCGCTGACCTTCTGGCCGGACGCGAGCCAGTGCTGCTTCTTGGTCTCGAGCTCGTCGAGATCCTTGACCTCGAACGCGATGTGGTTGATCCACCACGGCAGGCCCAGGCCCACGGAGATGGACGGATCCCAGTCGTCGGCCAGCTCGACGCCGTTGAGGTGCAGGTCCCAGAGCACGAAGTACGAGCCGGAACCGGGCGCGGTCTCGTAGAAGACGTGCTTGGTCCAGCCTGCCTTGGCGCCGCCCATGGCCTGGCGCTTGACGATCTTGACGAGCTCGAAGCCCATGACCTCGGTATAGAACTTGTGCGACACGTCGAAGTCCTTCGGCGTGATGGCGAGGTGGTGAATCACGGCGCCTCCTCCTGGAGATGGCGGGAGTACGGGTCCGGCCACGGCGGCTGGATCGACCGCGTCGGTCCGTGCCGACGCGATAGGTCGACGGTGCCACTCGACGAACCAAATGTCAAAGGCTTGACGTTTTTTCCTCGACGAGTCAGCGTTCGTCCATGACCACACGCGCTCGTCGCCCCTCGTCGCCGTCCGGCCTGCTCCGGTCCGTCGCACTGGTCCGCCGTCGCGCCGACCTCGACTGGCCGGAGTTCTCCCGGCACTGGCGCGAGGAGCACGCCGCGATCGCGAGGGCACTCGATGGCATGACCAGCTATGTGCAGGCCCACGCACGGCCCGAGCTGCAGCCCGCGGGGCTCCCGGCGTCATGGCGCTATGACGGCGCCGCTCTGGCCGGGTTCGCCGATCTGGACGCACTGGAGCGGATGCGCGCCGACGCCGGCTACCGGGCTCGGGCGGTGGTCGACGAGGCTGAGTTCGTCGACCGGGCGTCCATGGCTGCGGTGCTGCTCGTCGACGGGTGGGTGGAGCCGACGCCCGCGCCGGACCTGGTGAGTGCGAGCCTGCTGCTCTTCGTCCGGGGGGAGTGCCGGCTCGACCCGCAGGCAGGTCGGACGCTCGTCGCGGACCTGGGCGACGTCACCCGATCGGCCGTCGGATCTGCGTGGAGCCTGGCGCTGGACCGCGACCCCGGGCTCGCTCCCGGCGGAGGCGAGGCGCGGGCGTACGACGCACTGCTCGAGCTGTGGTTCACGGAGACCGTCGCCGCCACCGATGCCGCGGACCGCCTGGTCGCGGCGGCGCCGGCCTTTCCCGTCGGTGTCGCGGCCTGCCTGGTGACGAGGGAGAATCGGGTGGTGTGAACGCGCGCCGACGGTGGCCGCCGGGAGGCCATTGACCCGATAACCAGATGCTGTTAGGTTTTTGTTCGGCGTGACCGGCACCACACCTGCTGGACGCCCTCTCCGATCCCCCGAGACCAAGGAGTCCGCGTGGTCACGCATCTCACCGACTGGGTCGCCTTCAACGCCGTCCGCTTCGCCGACGAGATCGCGGTCGACAACCTCGACACCGGTGAGGAGCTGACCTGGGCCCGCTTCGCGGACCGGGTCGCCCGCCTCAGCACCGTCCTGCGGGACCAGGGCGTGGGCGAGGGCGACCGGGTCGGCCTGATCGCCGAGGACGACTGGCACATCCTCGCGGTGCAGTTCGCCTGCATCCGGATCGGCGCGATGTACGTCCCCTTCAACTGGCGGCTGACGTCCGGCGAGATCGAGGTCCTGGTCAAGGACGCCGAGCCAGCACTGATCCTGCACGACGGGACCTGGGCCGAGACCGCCCGCGGCCTGGCGCGCCAGCAGGGGATCGCGAGCCTGTCGTGGTCCTGCGCCGACGCCGAGGCGGACCTCGACGCGCTGCTGGACGCGGCGGCGCCGTACCGGGGACCCGGGCAGTACCGCGGCGACCAGTACACCCAGATGCTCTACACCTCGGGCACCACCGGGCTCCCGAAGGGCGCGCTGATCACGCTCGGTGGGATGGCCTGGCACGCGATGAACGTCCAGCACGAGATGGCGATCGGCGGGCCGCCCTCCCGCTACCTCAGCTCGCTGCCGCTCTTCCACGCGGCCGGGCTCAACGCGATCGCCAACCCGACACTGCTCGCGGGCGGCCGGGTCAGCATCCAGCGCCGCTTCGACCCCGCCGCCGCGGCCGCTCTCCTCGGCGCCGCGAGCCACGGGTTCACGAACTTCAACGCCGCTCCGGTGATGTATCGCGCGATCATGGAGGCGGCCGGCCCCGACGCCGACTTCTCCCACATCCGCGCCGGCATGGTCGGCGGCGGCGCGATCCCGGCCGACGTCGGCGCCTACTTCAGCGAGCGTGGCCTCGAGCTGCAGGCCGGCTGGGGCGCGACCGAGATGGGGCCGAGCATGACCCTGATGCCGAAGGCGTCCCGGGTCGCCAAGGCACACACCGTCGGCTTCCCGGTGCAGCACGTGCAGATCCGGGTCGTCGACCCGGTGACCAACCAGGACGTGGCTCCGGGAGAGGTCGGCGAGGCATGGGTGCGCGGTCCGTCCATCTCGCCCGGCTACTGGCGCCGCGAGGCCGACACCGACGCGGACACCCAGGCCGGGTGGTTCAAGTGCGGTGACGCGGTGTCGATCGACGACGACGGCTATGTCGCGCTGCGCGGCCGGTTCAAGGACATGTACAAGTCCGGGGGCGAGAACGTCTTCTGCGCCGAGGTGGAGCGGGTCATCGTCAGCCACCCGGCCGTCCAGGACGTAGCCGTGGTCGGCGTGCCCCACGAGCGCTGGGGCGAGGTCGGGTACGCCGTCGTGGTCGCCGAGTCCGGTCAGCTGGTCGACGAGGGCGACGTGCTCGCCCACGTCGCGGCCCGGCTCGCCAAGTACAAGGTGCCCACGCGGGTGATCGTCGTCGACGACTTCCCGCGCAATGTCACCGGCAAGATCCAGAAGAACGTCCTGCGCGACCAGATCGTCTGACGACGGTCGCCCCAAGAGGAGGAGCACTCGTGAGCGTCGACATCCAGGACCGGGCCGAGCAGGACCTCGAGCTGGTCTGGCAGCCCCTGACCATCAGGAACGTCACGCTGCGCAACCGGATCGTCCGCTCCGCGCACGGCACCGGCTTCGCGCGCGGCATGGTCACCGACACGCTCAAGCAGTACCACCTCGCGCGGGCGCGCGGCGGGGTCGCGCTCAGCTTCGGCGAGGGCGGCCAGGTGCACTGGAGCTCGCCGGGCTTCCTCGACCTGTCGAGCGACGCGGTCATCGACGGTCTCGCCGATCTCGCCTCGTCGGTGCAGGCGGAGGGGATGAAGTTCTTCCAGCAGCTGATGCACGGCGGCCCGACGCTCTACGCCCACGACGGCTCGGCGCCCTGGGCCGCGTCCGCGGTCACCGACCCGGTGCTGGGCATCGTGCCGCACCCGATGACCAAGGCCATGATCGACGAGGTGGTCGCGGGCTTCGCGGCTGCCGCGTCCCGGGTGCAGCAGGCCGGCCTGGACGGCGTGGAGATCCACGGCGGCCACAGCTACCTGTTCAGCTCGTTCCTCGCCCCCGGCACCAACCTGCGCACCGACGAGTACGGCGGTCCGCTGGAGAACCGGATGCGGATCCTGGTCGAGGCCCTGCAGGCCGTCCGTGCCGCGGTCGGTCCCGACTTCGTCGTCGGCGTGCGCCTCTCGCCGGATGGCGCCGACAATCTCACCACCGCCGACGACGTGGTCGCGGTGATGGGCCGGCTCGAGGACGCCGGGCTGGCCGACTACTTCAATGTGTCCTACGGCAGCCACTACCGCCGGTCCAAGCTGATCGGGATCACCCGTGAGCCGCACAACTACATGGTCGAGCAGGCCACCGGCGCGATCACCCGCGAGACCCGGCTGCCGACGATGGTCACCGGCCGGATCCTCACCATGCAGGACGCCGAGCGGATCCTGCGCAACGGCGAGGCCGACATGATCTCCATGGTCCGGGCGCTGATCGCCGAGCCCGAGATCGTCAGCAAGACGCAGCAGGGCCGGGCGGCGGAGATCCGCCCCTGCATCTCCTGCGACCAGGCCTGCGCGGGCGGGCTGACCAGCCGCGGGCTGATGGGCTGTGTCGTCAACCCGGCCTGCGGTCACGAGGCGCGGCGCGGCGACGCGCTGGTCCAGATCAGTCCGCGCCGCCGTACCGTCCTGGTCATCGGCGGTGGCCCGGCCGGCATGGAGGCGGCCCGCTCGTGCGCGCTCGCCGGCCACCGGGTCGTGCTCCACGAGCAGGCGGACCGGCTGGGCGGGCAGCTGAACCTGATCCGGCGCTCGCCGTCGCGCGCCGACGTCGCCGAGCTGCTGCCCTACTACGAGACCGAGCTGGCGCGGCTCGGCGTCGAGGTCGTGCTCGGCTCCGCCCTGCGGACCCGGGCCGACGTCGACGCGGTGGGCGCCGACCAGGTCGTGCTCGCGACCGGCGCGACCCCGCGGCGCGACGGCTTCCAGGCCTGGCGCCCGGGCGCGGCGCCGGCGGGTTTCGACTCGGTCCGGGTGCTCACCGGCTGGGACGTGATCGAGGGCGCCGAGATCGTGGGTCCGGTGCTGCTGGTCGACGAGATCGGCCACTACGAGTCGATCGACGTCGCCGACCTGTTGGTCCGAGCCGGTCACGCGGTGCACCACGTGACCCGGTTCTCGCACCTGGCCGCCAACATCCCCGTCGCCTACGACTACGCCGCGGCGCCCCACGCCGAGGAGCTCTTCAAGGGCGACTACGAGCTGCACACCCGCTCGCTGGTGCACGCGCTGGAGGCCGGCAAGGCGACGATCGCCCCGCTGGCCGCGCCGCATCGGCTGCGGGAGCTGGAGATCGGCACCTTCGTGTTCATGTCGGGCGCGGTTCCCGACGAGGAGCTGTACGCCGAGCTCGAGTCCGTCCCCGAGCTGTACCGGATCGGCGACGCGCTCGGTCCGCGCACGCTGGAGCCCGCGATCACCGAGGGCTCGCTGGCCGCCGAGCGGTTCGAGGCCGGCTGGGGCCGGGCGAGCTGGGTGCGCTACTCGGGCGGCAGCTCGGTCTGATGGCGCTGGACTCGGTCCTCGCCCCACTGCGGTTGGGGCCGTTGACGATCCGCAACCGGGTCGCGATCACCGCTCACATGACCGGATACGCCGAGCAGGGCCTGGTCTCCGACACCCTGGTCGACTACCTGCAGGCCCGGGCCCGGGGTGGGGTCGGGCTGATCGTCACCGAGGCCGGAGCCGTCCACGAGACCTACCGGCCGGCGTCCTTCCAGCTCTATCGGGAGGACGTCGGGCCGGGCCTCGCCCGGCTCGCCGAGGCGGTCCACGCCGAGGGCGCGGTGATCTTCGGGCAGGCCAACCACGGCGGCGCCGCGGCTCCGCCGCTGCCCGAGGGCCGGCCCGCGCTCTCGCCGTCCGACAACGACGGCATCTACGGCGCCCCGGCGCGGGCGATGAGTCGCGGCGAGATCCAGGAGATCCAGGACGCCTTCGTGCACGCCGCCCGGGTGTTCTCGGCCGCCGGCCTCGACGGCTGCGAGGTGCACGGCGCGCACCACTATCTGGTCAACCACTTCCTGTCGCCGCTCTACAACCGGCGCACCGACGACTACGGCGGCTCGCCGGAGAACCGGCTGCGGTTCGTTGCCGAGATCCTCGAGCGGATGCGTGCCGAGACCCGGCCCGGCTTCGTGCTCGGCATCCGGCTCAGCGCCGACGTCGGTCCCGGCGGACTGGACTCCCAGGGCCTGCTCGACGTCGGGCAGGCGCTCGCCGAGCGTGGCCTGGTCGACTACGTCGGCTTCTCGCTCGGTGGGCGCACCCCGGAGTCCTTCCCGCTGATGACCGGCGGCATGGAGCGCCCCGCCGGCTACGAGCTGGAGTGGAACGAGCGGGCCTCGCGTGCTCTCACCGTGCCGACCCTGGTGACCGGCCGCTACCGGACCCTCGCCGAGGCGGATGCCGCGATCGCCGGGGGCGCGGCCGACCTGGTCGGCATGACCCGGGCGCACATCGCCGACCCGGAGATCGTGCGGAAGACGATGGCGGGCACGCCCGAGCGGGTGCGCCCGTGCATCGGGTGCAACGAGTGCGTGCGCGCGATCATCACCCAGGCCGCGATCCGCTGCGCCGTGAACCCGGCCCTGCCCCGGGGCGGAGGCAGCGACGATGTCGCGCCGCCCGTCCGGCGGCACCGGGTCACCGTCGTCGGCGCCGGCCCGGCCGGCCTGGAGGCGGCCCGGGCGGCCGCGCTGGGCGGCCACCAGGTCACCCTTCTCGAGGCCGCGGACAGGCTCGGCGGTGTCGCCCGCCGGGCCTCCGAGCGGATCCCCAACGCCGGCGGTACCGCCGAGGCGATCGCCTGGACCGAGCGCGAGATCGCCCGGCTCGGGGTCGAGGTCCGGCTCGGTGCGTCCGCCGACGCGGAGCGGGTGCTCGCCACCCGGCCGGACCTGGTGATCGCCGCGACCGGCTCGCTCCCGCGCCACGACGCGCGGCAGACCGCCCGGCCGGGCGTGCTCGTGCCGGGCGGCGACCGGGCGCACGTCGTACCGGCGCGCGAGGTGCTGGACCTCGCGACCTTCCCCGCTGCCGCGGTGGTCGTCGACGAGCTGGGCGACTATCCCGCCATCGGCGTCGCCGAGCTGCTCGTCGCGAACGGCACCACCGTCCACTTCGTGACCTCGCTGCCCTCGATCGGCTATCCGATCGAGGCGACCGGCCGCCCCAGTCTGGCGCTCGCGCGACTGCGGCCCAGCGGTCGGTTCACCGCTCATCCGCTGGCGATGCTGGCCGAGGTCGGCGAGCACGACGCGACGATCGAGGACCTGATGGGTCACACCCGGCAGCGCCTCGTCGCCGACCTGGTGGTCATGGTGACCAGGCCCGCGCCGGCTCGCCCGGACTGGCTGACCGGCCTCGGCGTCCCGGTCGAGGTGGTCGGCGACGCGGTGCTGCCGCGGACGTACCGGACCGCGGTCCACGAGGGCCATCAGGCAGGTCTCCGGGTGGCGGAGCTGTGCGAGCGGGAGATGAGGGTGTCGTGACGGGTGTCGAGGTGGTGGAGGTCGGTCCGCGCGACGGCCTGCAGAACGAGGCGACCATCGTGTCGGTGGCCGACAAGGTGCGCTTCGTGGAGCTGGCCCTGGCCGCCGGTGTACGACGGATGGAGGCGGTCTCGTTCGTCCGTCCCGACGCCGTGCCCCAGATGGCCGACGCCGAGGCGGTGATGGCGCGGGTGCCGCGCCGCGACGACGTGTCGTACATCGGCCTGGTCCTCAACCGTCGCGGCTTCACCCGCGCCGTGGATGCCGGCGTGGACGAGGTGAACCTGGTGGTCGCGGCGAGCGAGTCCTTCAACCGGCGCAACCAGAACGCCGGGACCGAGGAGCTGGCCGCGATGGTCGAGGAGGTCGTCGCCGAGTCGGTGGCGGCCGGCCTGCCCGCATCGGTCACCATCGCCACCGCCTTCGGCTGTCCGTTCGAGGGCGAGGTGCCACCCGATGTCGTGGTGGACCTCGCTGCCCGAGCCGGCGTGGCCGGCGCGGTCGAGATCGCGGTCGCCGACACGATCGGGGTCGGGGTGCCGGGTCAGGTGCGCGTGCTGGTCGACGGCATCCGCTCGGTGAGCACGGCGCGGCTGCGCGCCCACTTCCACAACACCCGCAACACCGGCTATGCGAACGCCGTGGCCGCGGTCGACGCGGGGGTCGGTGTGCTCGACGCGAGCATCGGCGGGATCGGGGGCTGCCCGTTCGCCCCACGCGCCACCGGCAACATCGCCACCGAGGACCTGGTCTACCTGCTCGACCGGTCCGGCCTGCCGAGCGGTCTCACGGTGCCCGAGCTGGTCCGCGCCGCGGAGTTCATCGGTGAGCGGCTCGGGCATGCCGTACCCTCGCTCGTCTCCAAGGCCGGCGGGTTCCCGACAGGAGACGCGGCATGACGAGCGACCTGCCCGTGGTCCCGGAGAGCCATCGCGACCTGACCCGGCTGCTGACGGCCACCCTGGCCACCACCATGCCGGACGGCTCGATCCAGGTGACCGCCATCGCCTTCCACTTCGACGAGGAGAGCGGACTCTTCCAGATCTCCCTCAACGACAGCCGGCAGAAGGCGCGCAACCTGCGGCGTGACCCGTCGGCGACGCTCTTCGTCATCGACCCGGAGAACAAGTACCGCACGCTCGAGGTGCGGGCCCGGGCGCTGGTCGAGCCGGATCCGGACTTCGCCTTCGCGGCCCTGGCGGGTGCTCGCTACGGGCACGACTTCCACGACCTCGACGGGCCGGGGGAGACCCGGAGCAAGGTCACCTTCGTGCCACGGCGGATCGTGGCCACCGACCTCACCCCGGCGTGACGACCTGCGGCCGGCGGACCCGGAGGGCGCGCAGGCCGTAGGTGCTGAATCCGGACCGCGGCTCGGGCCGCCCGTCGACGGCCAGGTCCGGGAGGTGGTCGAGCAGGTGCTCCAGCACGACCTGGATCTCCAGCTTCGCCAGCGCCTCGCCGATGCAGCGGTGTCGGCCGTGGCCGAAGGTGAGGTGGCGGTGTACGCCGGGCCGGTCGGGGTCGAACCGCTCCGGGTCCGCGAACTGCTCGGGGTCGTAGTTGCCCGCGCCGAAGGTCAGCATCACCTTCTCGTGCGGCTGGATCCGCACGCCGCGCACCTCGACCTCCTGGCGCGCGGTCCGGCCCATGTTCCAGGCCGGCGGGTCCAGGCGCAGCGCCTCGTCGATCGCCGCCGGGAGCAGCGAGCGGTCGGTCGCGAGCCGGTCGAGGAGGCCGGGCTCGGTGAGAACGCGGTACACCGTGTTGACGATGCCGTCGACGGTCGTGCTGTGGCCGGCGATGATCAGCGCGTTGGTCAGGCCGCGCAGCTGGTCGAACGGAATCGGCCGCCCGTCGATCTCGCCGTTGACGATCTCGCCGAGGATGTCGACGCTGGGTCTGCCGATCCGCTGCTCCAGCTCGTCGGTGACCACCGCCTCGACGGCCGCCGCCGCGCGCCGGGCGCGGTCGGGGTCGGACCGGTCGGTGTTGGCGACCATCCACTCCTCGGTGATCTCGGAGACGTACTCCCACTGCTGGCGGAAGCCGAGGATCGCGGAGATCACCGAGGTCGGCACCCGCCAGGCCACCTCTCGCACCAGGTCGGCCTCGCCGCTCTCGCGCAGGCCCGCGAAGGCGTCCGCGACGATCGCCTCGATCTGCGGCCGCCAGCGCTGCAGCTGCTTGGCGGTGAAGTACGGCATCACGTGGCGGCGCCACGCGGTGTGCACGGGCGGGTCCAGCTCGGCGGGGATGGACCGCACGGCCATCGCCGGGCGGGGATGTTGTGCCCCTCCTCGACGGTGAAGGTCTCCCAGTCGTTGGCGGCCCGGGTGATGTCGTCGTACTTGGTCAGCGCCCAGTAGCCGCCGACCGCGTCGGTCCACGCGACCGGCGTCTCCCGCTGCAGCCGGCGCAGCGTCCCGAACAGGCGCGGCGCGAGCGCCGGGTCGGTGTTGTCGAAGTCGACCGTGTGCGGCGACTTGCGGTCCAGGTCCATCGGCTCACCCTTCGCTGAAATCAAACGGTGTTACGTTATCGAGGAGTGGCGCGGGTCACAAGACGTTCAGCGCCCGCGTTCGTCGACGGTGACGCCGGGACCTTGGGATGCGGCATCGCGTGCGCGGTCTCGAGCGGCTGCTCGGGCGCGGTGGCCAGCACGTGTGCGCACGCCTGCTCCCAGGCCGCGATCAGCCGGTCCTCCTGGGCGTAGTCGAAGCGCGCGTTGTAGGCCGGGTAGGCCGTCGCGGTGGGTGGGTTCGCCCGCAGCCAGTCGACCGTCTCGGCGAGCGCGACATCGGCGCTGACCACCTCGTGGTACCCGAGCAGCCGCTTGGCCTTGGTCGCGTCGACCAGCACGTGCGGTCCCGCGGTCGGCGCGAGCAGCTCGCCCATCGCCGACGGCGCGAGCTGGGCGGGAATGCCGACGATCTCCAGCTCGGCGCCGAGGAGGGCGACGATCCGCTGGACCCACTGCCGCGTCGTCTGCTGGTCGTCGTCGGCGACGTTGAACGCCTCGCCGGCCGCCGTCCCGGGGGAGTCGACCACCTTGAGCAGCACCTCGGCCGCGTTGCGCGCCGCGCACCGCGAGATCAGCCACAGGCCGTTGTCCGGCAGGATCATCCGGCGCCGGCCGTCCGCGATCCGCCGGATCACGGCCCACTCCCAGGGCACGATGTTGCGGGGGCCGTAGATCTGGGAGTAGCGCACCATCGTGGCGGCGTACCCGCCGGCGGCGCCCACGGCGAAGACCTCCCGCTCGGCCTCGACGATCTTGCCGGCGAAGGGCGAGACCGGCGGGTAGGCGTCGGCCAGCGGACCGTCCTCGCGGGCCAGGACCGCCATCCCATGGGGCCGGCTGTCCTCGGGGTCGAGGAAGCCGCGGTAGACCGGCACGCCACCGACGCCCACGAAGTGGCCGCATCGGCCGGCGAAGGCCCGGGCGACCGTGCGCAGCCGGCCGTAGAGGCCCAGCACCACGTCCCACTCCCGGTCGCCGGTCGCCTCGTCGAGCGTCTCGCGGAAGTGCGGGTCGGCGTGGATGTGCCGGACCTCGGGCAGGTCGGGTGGTTCGTGCACCCCGCGATGGAGGATCGTGACGTCGTATCCCCGGTCGAGCAGTCCCTGCAGCAGGTGGGGCCGGTGGGCCCGGTGCCTCCGACGACGAGTGCGCTCTTCATAACCATACGATATTGGGTTAATCTCGGGAGTGCGACCTGCTGGTCGCCTGTCGAGCCGAAGGAGAGAGCCATGAGCCGGGTCCGAGTCGAGTCGGGCAAGTGTGTGGGCCACGGTCAGTGCGCGATGATGGCGCCCGAGGTCTTCGACCTCGATGCCGACGGCTACGTGCAGGTGGTCGTCGAGGAGCTGGGCGAGCAGCAGGCGCTCGACGCTCGGGACGCGGCGCTCGCGTGTCCGGAGCAGGCCATCGCCGTCGTCGACTGAGTCGACTGAATCAGGGTCGGGCGGACGTCCTATCCTGGCCGGATGTCGGATGAGCGTGACCTCGGTGAGGTGCTGCACGACCGCCTGCTGGCGGAGGGGATCGTCGCGCCCGAGGCGGCCGACCGCACGGACCTCATCGTCAACCTGACCCGCTTCTACAACCGGCTCAGCCAGGATGCGGAGTCCGTGCAGCGACCGCTGGGCTGGAGCTGGGCCGGCTTCCGGATCATGAACCTGCTCTGGGCGGCCGGACCGATGGAGTCGCGCCAGCTGGGTCGGCTCGCCGGTTCCTCGCGGGCGACCATCTCCAGCCTGCTCAACACCCTGGAGCGCGACGGCCTGGTCGCGCGGGATCGCAGCGAGAGCGACCGGCGCCAGGTCATGGTCCGGCTGACCGACGACGGTCATGAGCGGATCCGGGCCGGCCTGCATGCCCAGGCGGAGCGGGACCGCGCCTGGTTCGGAGTGCTGAGCCCCGAGGAGCAGCAGACCATGCGGCATCTGCTCCGCAAGCTGGCCGACCAGCGGGTGCCCTGACCTTCCCCGTACCAATCAATGATTGTTTAATGAGGGGGCCGGCTCGCGTGGAGTCGGATTGCCGATGACGAGGGGCCCCGATGACCGACCTGCAGCAGCACCCGAGCGACGTCCTCCCCGCACGCGCGGACCTCGCGGACCTGCACCGCAAGATGCTGCGGATCCGGATGTTCGAGGACCGCGCGGCGACGTTCTACCGCGACGGCGTGATCCGCGGGTTCGTCCACCTCTCGGTCGGCCAGGAGGCGGTACCTGTCGGCACGGTGGCGGCCCTGCGGCCCGACGACGTGATCACCTCGACCCACCGCGGCCACGGTCACGTGCTGGCCAAGGGGTTGGACCTGACCGGCGCCTTCGCCGAGCTCTTCGGCCGTGAGACCGGCACGAACCACGGCCGGGGCGGCTCCATGCACATCGCCGACCCAGGGCTGGGCATCTTCGGGGCCAATGGCATCGTCGGCGCCGGCGTGCCCATCGCGGCCGGTGCGGCGACGGCCGCGCTGCTGCGCGGTGACGGCAAGGTGGCGGTGTCCTTCTTCGGTGACGGTGCGACCAGCACCGGCGCATTCCACGAGGGCGCGACCCTTGCCGGAGACTGGGGACTGCCGCTGGTGATGCTGTGTGAGAACAACCAGTTCTCCGAGTTCACCGGCACCCACATGAAGCGACCGGAGCTGATGGAGGCCCGGGCGGGTTCGTACGGCATGTCCTTCCACCGGGTCGACGGCAACGACGTCGTCGCTGTGGCCGACGCGCTCGAGCGGATCGTCGCCGACGTCCGGTCCGGGCGGGGCCGGCCTTCGTCGAGGCGGTCACCTTCCGGGCCCGCGGCCACTACGAGGGCGACCAGCTGAAGTACCGCGACCCCGACCTGGTCGCGGCCTGGGCTGAGCGGGACCCGATCCAGATCGCCGAGCAGCACCTCGCGGCCGCGGGCTGGAGAGCCGACGACATCGCGGCGGTCCACGCCTCCGTGGCCGCCGAGGTGGAGGCCGCGGTCGAGGCCGCGCTCGCGGGACCGGAGCCGGACCGGGGCAGCCTCTTCGAGTACGTGCGCACCACGCCGCGCACCGTCGCCGAGACGCCGCTCCCGACCGGGCCGGAGGCGCCCGAGCCGACCCGGTACAGCCGGGCGGTCAAGGCGGCGCTGCGCTACGAGCTCGAGCGCGACCCGTCGGTCTTCGTTGCCGGCATCGACGTCGGTGAGGGCGGCAACGTCTTCGGCCTGACCCGCGGCCTGGCCGCCGAGTTCCCGGGCCGGGTGCGGGACACCCCGATCGCGGAGACGGCGATCATCGGGGCCGGCGTCGGCGCCGCCATGGCCGGGATGCGCCCCGTCATGGAGATCATGTACGCCGACTTCCTCGGCGTGTGCCTGGACCAGCTGATGAACCAGGCGGCGAAGCTGCGCTACATGACGGGCGGCAAGGTCTCGGTGCCACTCACGATCCGCACCCAGTTCGGGGCCGGTCGGTCGTCCGGCGCGCAGCACTCGCAGAGCATCGAGGCGATGCTGGCGCACATCCCGGGGCTCCAGGTCGTGATGCCCTCGACGCCCGCGGACGCCTACGGCCTGCTGCGCAGCGCGATCCATGAGGACAGCCCGGTCGTGGTGATCGAGCACCGGCTGCTCTACGAGAAGTCCGGCCCGGGCTTCCACCCGGACCACGTCGTCCCCATCGGGAAGGCCGCCGTCCTGCGCGAGGGCACCGACGTCACGGTCGTGGCGGTGTCGCGGATGGCCCGGGAGAGCCTCGCCGTCGCCGAGGAGCTGGTCGCGGAGGGCATCTCCGTCGAGGTGGTCGACCTGCGCTCCGTGGCGCCGATCGACTGGGAGACCGTGCTGGGCTCGCTGGCGAAGACCAACCGGCTGGTGGTGGCTCACGAGGCCGTGTCGGACTTCGGCATCGGCGCAGAGATCGCGGCGCGCGCGGTCGACGAGGGTTTCTGGTCGCTCGACGCGCCGGTGCTGCGGGTGACGGCTCCCTTCACGCCGGCGCCCTACGCCCCGGCGCTGGAGCGGGAGTGGGTGGTCGGCCAGCGCCAGATCGCCGAGGCCGTACGGCGCACCGTCGACAGCGTCCCGTGAGCCTGCCGGCTCGCGGGGAACCGCGCGTGGTTCGGGGGTTGTGGCGGTGATCGGCGTCACTGTATGGTCACATCGACCAAACACCGTTTGATTAAGGAGCGCTGCTCATGCGTCGCATGCTGAGGCTCGTCCCGCTGTTCGCCCTTGCCCTGCCACTCGTCGCCTGCGGCAATGACGACACGGGCAGTGACGCCAACGGCCCCGTCAAGATCATGTCCATCGCGTCGTTCGAGAGCTCGACGTACTCGATCCCGCAGCTCAAGACCGCGATCCAGGCCTCGGTGGACGCGGTCAACGAGGACGGCGGCATCGACGGTCGCGACCTCGAGGTCCTGTTCTGCAACGACAAGTTCGACCCCAACGAGGCGACCGCCTGCGCGCAGCGCGCGGTCAGCGAGAAGGTCGTCGCGGTGGTCGGCGGCATGACGCCGCACACCGCAGCGATCGCGCCGGTGCTCGAGGCCGCGAAGATCCCGTTCATCGGACCCGGTGGTGGCGACGGCGTCGCGGAGAGCGAGCAGCCGGCGTTCTACCCGATCAACGCCGGCTCGACCGCGTTCGTGATCGGCGCAGGTCGCCTCGCCGTCGAGCGCGGCGGCCCCAACGTCGTGGTGGTGCCGATGGACGTCGGCTCCAGCCTGGCCAGCGTCGACAACGCCAAGCTCGGCATCGAGGGCGCCGGCGGCAAGATGACCCAGGTCGTCGCGCCGGCCACCGCCGCCGACTACAACCCGACCGCGCTCAAGGTCCTCGACCAGGACCCCGACGGCGTCGTGCTGACTGCTTCGGGCGACACCGCGACCCGGATCGTCGGCGCGTTGCGTGACAACGGGTTCACCGGCCCGATCACCGGCCCCGCCTCGATCGTGAACCCCGCCTCGATCAAGGCGCTCGGCGACAAGGCCGAGGGGATCGTCCTCGCCGGCCGTGGACTCCCGGCGTCGTACACCGAGAACGAGATGATCCAGAAGTTCAACGACGAGGTGCACGGGATCGACGCCGACGCCCCCATCGACGACATCAGCCTCAACGGCTGGCTCGCCGTACGCCTGACGGCTGCCGCGTTCGCCGGCCACGACATCACCGACGGCCAGTCGGCCATCGCCGCGCTCGCCGACATCAAGGAGCCGATCGACCTGTTCGGCATCTACCCGGCCTACCCGGGCCTCGGCGGCGGCGTGCCGCACGACGAGTACCCGCGGGTCGCGGTCTTCGAGGTGCAGCCGAGCACCATCGAGGGCGGCCACGTGGTCCCCGACGGCGAGTTCTTCGACCCGCTCGAGGGCTGAGCGACGATCTGCAGCCGGTGGTCGGGCGACGCCCGGCCACCGGCGCGCTTTGCCGACCCGGCACAGGAGGAGACGCCATGGCGACCGACCCCGCAGCGAACCGGCGACTGCTCGCCGCCCTGCGACCTTGGCTGCTGGAGCAGGGAGCCGACCCCGACGACGTGGTCGTGGACCACGTGTCCACGCCGACCAGCGGCGGCTTCTCCAACGGAACCTGGCTGTTCCGCGTCCAGTGGCCCGACGGCAGCGTCCACGAGAGCCGCGAGCTGGTGCTGCGGACGCCACCGGCCGGACCCACCTTCCTGCACCTGCCCACCCTGGACCTGCAGGGCGAGGTGATGGCCGCGCTGGGTGACAGCGCGGTGCCTGTGCCGCGGGTGCTGTGGCGCGGCCGCGAGGAGGACGACACGCCGTACCTGCTGATGGGGCGGGTCGCCGGCCGCCCGCCCGCGGACAGTCCGCCGTACACCGAGGGCGGCTGGATCCTCGACCTGCCGCCCGGGGCGCGGCGCCGGCTGCACGATGCGGCCGTCGAGGCGATGGCGGCGGTGCACGCGGTCGACCTCGCCGCGGTCGAGATCCCCTCGCTGGAGCGCCCCGAGCCCGGTCGTACGGCGCTCGACCTGCGGCTGGCCTTCTACGAGGCCTACTACGACTACGTCGCGCGCGAGCTGGGCTCGGCCCACGTCCACGTCGAGCGCGGCCTGGCCTGGCTGCGCGACAACCGACCCGCCGAGGAGGAGGACGCGGTGCTGAACTGGGGCGACTCCCGGTTCGGCAACCTGATCTTCGAGCCCGGCGGCACCGAGGTCGCGGCCCTCCTGGACTGGGAGTTCGCCTGCGTCGCGAGCCCGGCCCACGACGTCGCGCACTGGATGTTCGCGGACCGCTACTTCACCGAGGGCATCGGCGTCCCGCGGCCCGAGGGGTTCCCGACGGGTGCCGAGCAGCTGGACCACTACCGGGCGCTGACCGGGCGCGCGCTCGACGATCTGCCCTACTACGAGGTCGCGCTCGCGACGCAGAGCGCGATCAACGTGATGCGGGTGGCCCAGGTGTCGATCGCCGCCGGCTGGATGCCCGCGGCTCCCGGCGCAGGGATCGAGACCGGCAGCACCCTGATCCTGCGGCGGCTGCTGGGGGACCGGGTGGAAGGCGCCGCGACACACTTCGCCAAGAGCTGAGAGGTCAGCGGGCCGTCGGCAGATCCAGCCCGGACAGGAACTCGGCGGCTGCCGTGAGATAGGGGTGGTTCGGCATCGCCGAGACCATGTGCCCGACCTCCGGGATCTCGCGGAAGACGGCCTTCGGCGCCGCAGCGAGGAATTCCGCGACGGCGCCGGGACTGGTGACGTCGCTGCTCCCGCCGCGCAGCAGCAGAGTGGGCAGCTCGAGTCTACGGCTGGCCGCGAGCTGATCGGCGACCAGCTGGTCGCCGTAGGCGTCGAAACCCTCGTCGACGAGTGCCGGATCCCAGTGCCAGCGGTACCGGCCGTCCTCGCCGAGGACCAAGCTGCGCTCGAGGCCGCGTCCGGCGCGGGGCGTCCCCCCGACGTACGACGCCACGCGTTGCGCGGCATCCTCCAGGCTGGCGAAGCCGGCGGCGTGGTCGGCGGCGAACGCCCGAACCCGGTCGCGGCCGCCCTCCTCGAGACGAGGGACGACGTCGACGAGGACCAGTGCCGCGACGCGGTCGCGCACGGCCCGGTCGCGATGTCCGGCGACACTGAGCGCCGCGCCGCCGCCCAGGGAGGCGCCGATCAGCGCCGCCGGCCGGTCCAACAGCTCGAGCAGGGCGCGCAGGTCGGCGGCGTGGTCGGCGACGTCGTAACGGCCGGTGGGCGAGCGATCGCTGTCGCCGTGCCCGCGCAGGTCGTAGGTCACGACCTCGTAGCCCGCGGCCTGCAGCTCGGGCACTGCCGAGCGCCAGGCGCTCCGGTTCTGGAACCCGCCGTGCAGGAGGACGACGAGCGGGCCGGCGCCGGAGTGCCGCTCACCCACGAGCGTCGGCCCGCCGGGCGCCTGCCAGCGCAGCACGCTCACGCCAGGCTCCCGCCGTCGACGACCAGCTCGGATCCGGTGGCGTAGCTGCTCAGGTCCGAGATGAAGAAGTACGCCGCCCGGGCGATCTCCTCGGGCTCCCCCATCCGACCCAGGGGGATGGCCGCGCTGATCTGCCGCACTCGCTCGGGGTCGGCGTCGACGACGCCCGCGATCATCGGGGTGCGGATCAGCCCGGGCAGCACCGTGTTGACCCGTACCCCGTGGGGGCGAGGGCGCGGGCAGCCGTGCGGCTGAGGCCGCGCACGCCCCACTTGGTGCTGACATAGGCCAGGTCGGGGCTCTGGGCCGGCGGCATCCCCGCGGCCGAGGCGATGGTGACGATCGAGCCGGCTCCGGCCTCGCGGAGCCGGCGACCCACGACCTGCAGGCCGAGGAGCACGCCGTACTGGTTGACCCGGACGGTGCGCTCGAAGAGTCCGGGGTCCTCGGGCGAGTCGAGCAGATACTCGCTCTTCACGCCCGCGGCCGCGACCAGCCCGTGGATGCCGCCGAAGCGGTCCGTGGCCGCCTCGACAGCGCGGTGCCAGTCGGCGGGCTCGCCGACGTCGTGACGGACGAACAGCCCACCGACCTCCGCGGCGACCGCCTCCCCGGCAGCGACCTGGCGGTCGGACACCACGACGGAGAAGCCGTGGGCCGCCAGGGTGCGGCAGGTCGCGGCGCCGATCCCGCTGGCGCCGCCGGTGACGATGACGGCTCGTGCGGCCGCCGTGGGGTCGGTGTCGGCCACGGTCAGGACGCCAGCGGGTTGAAGAAGTCGCCGTCCAGCTTGACCGCGCCGTTCTCGACGACGCTCGGCACCGTGGCGAAGACGGGGACCCGCGCGTACTCCTCGGCATCCGGGGTGTCGGGGATCCCGGGGTAGTCCGGCACCGTGCCGAGCTCGATGGGCTCGTCGATGTCGCCGAACGCGGCGATCACCGAGGCGCCGTCGGTGATGTCGTGGCCCTTCATCACCGCGGCCAGCAGGGTCAGACCGGTCCAGGCGTTCAGCGCCAGGTCGTCGGGCTGCGCGTCCGGGTCCTCCGCGGTCATCTGCTCCACGAACTCCTTGACCTGCGGGATGTCCGTCGCGGTGGAGGGCACCACCCGGCTGGTCATCCGCACGCCCTCGGCGAACTCGCCGAGCGCCTCGAGGCTGGCGGGCGGGAACAGCGAGCCGGGCCCGGTGATCGCGCCGTCGTAGCCGGCCTGGCGCAGGCCTTTGACGACCTTGAGCGCGTCCTCGGTCACCACCTGGAGCGCGACGGCGTCCGGGTGCAGCTCGAGGATGCCGGCCACCGTCGCCGACACGTCGGGCGCGCCGAGCTTCATGGTCACCTTGGTCATCGTGGCGCCCGCGGCCTCGGCGCCTTTGATGGTCAGGTCGGCTCCGGTCTGGGACCCGTCGTTGTCGGAGGCGACGACCACGGTGTCGTCACCCGCCTCCGCGGCCAGCCGGCCGTTGCCGAGCGACATGCCGGGCGCGCCCGCATTGACCGGGAAGGAGATCGGGCTCTCGAGCTCGGGGGCGCCGGAGCTGGCGCTGCCGGCGACGAGCGGGATCTTCGCCTTCTCCAGGATCGGCAGGAACTGGGGGGAGAACGGCGACGCGCCGCCCACCACCGCGACGAAGCCCTCGGAGACCGCGCGCTGGGCGCAGGCGGTCGCCTCGTTGGGGTCGAACTTGTCGTTGCAGACGGTCAGCTCCACGTCGCGGCCGTCGATCCCGCCGTCGGCGTTGATCGCGGCGACCTTGGCCCGCAGGGCGGTCTCGATCTGAGGCGTGGAGAACACGGCGCTCTCGAAGGAGCCGATCGAGATGATCCTGATCGGTCCGTCCGCGGAGCCGCCGCTGCTATCACCACCCTCGTCGCCGCAGGCGGCGAGGGGAAGCGCGAGCGCGCTGGCGAGGAGCGTGGTGACGAGGCGACGAGGCATGAGCAACCCTTCTCGAATAATCCAACGCTGTTACGTTAGCTGTGGCGCCGATCACGTCGCAAGCCCCACTTCGCGGCCGTCGCGAGGGAGTCGCCTGGCCCGAAAACCCCGGAAGGTGCAGGGAATCGGCGTCGAATCGGAACCGGTTGCCGCGAGGGGCTGGACGAATAACCAAACAGCGTTACAATCGGATGTGCTCGGCGTCACAGACCATGCCGACCTTTTCCGCGGAGGACAGAGATGACAGTTCTTGCCCCTGAGACAGGCACGGGGAGCGTCGCGCTCAGTGCCCGCGGGCTGGTCGCCGGCTACGGCGACCTGGCCGTCGTACGCGACCTCGACGTGAGCGTGAGCCCGGGCGAGATCGTGGCCCTGCTCGGTCCCAATGGCGCGGGGAAGTCGACCACGCTGCTCACCCTCGCCGGCCAGCTGCCTCCCATCGCCGGAGAGATCACCTGGTTAGGCACGCCTCTCACCGGCGCACTGCACCGCCGGGCCCGGGCCGGCCTCGGGTTCGTGCCCGAGGAGCGCTCGGTGATCATGTCGATGTCGGTGCGCGACAACCTGCTGCTCGGCAGCGGCGGGATCGAGCCCGCGGTCGAGCTGTTCCCCGAGCTCGGCAAGCTGCTCGACCGCCGGGCCGGCCTGCTCTCGGGCGGTGAGCAGCAGATGCTGACGCTCGCCCGCGCGCTGGCGCGCCGGCCGCGGGTGCTGCTCGCCGACGAGCTGTCCCTCGGCCTCGCGCCGATCATCGTCGACCGGCTGTTCGCCGCGCTCCGGGACGCGGTGGGCGAGTTCGGCATCGGCGTGCTGCTCGTCGAGCAGCAGGCCCGGCGCGCGCTCGACGTCTCCGACCGCTGGTACCTCATGCGCCGTGGCGAGGTCGTCGCCGCCGGCGCCTCCGACGGCGGCCTGGAGGAGATCCAGCGCCTCTACCTCGCCGACCACGACGAGTCCGTCGCCAGCTGACCCCGGCCCTCCCGGCCGATCCCGCCCTCTCGCCGACCGCCCGTCACGGGCCTCGACACCTTCCTGGAGATCCTCCCATGGACATCCTTCGCTACGTCCTCATCGGTCTCGGCGCCGGTGCGCTCTACGCGCTGATCGCGCAAGGCCTGGTGCTGGTCTACCGCGGCTCCGGCATCCTCAACTTCGCCCAGGGCGGCTTCGTGATGGTGGGCGGCTACGCCTACTACCACGCGACCGTCGAGTTCGAGCTCCCCCGCTGGATCGGGCTCGTGTTCGCGGTACTCGTGGGCGCGGTCCTCGGGACCCTGGTCCAGGTGCTCGTGCTGCGGCCGATGCGCGAGTCCTCCGCGCTGCTGCGGGTGATCTCGACGCTGGCCGTGCTCATGGTGCTGGTCTCGGCCGCCGTGCTGATCTACGGCAGCGACCTCAAGTCGGCGCCGTCGCTGCTGCCGACGAAGAGCATCCAGGTCGCCTCCGACGTGTTCATCGGGGCGGACCGGATGATCCTGTTCTTCCTCGGCGCGCTGTCGACCGCGGTCTTGTGGTGGGTCTACCGGTACACGACCTTCGGCCGGGCCACCAGCGCCGTGGCGGAGAACGAGCTGGTCGCGGCCAGCCTCGGTCACTCGCCGGAGCGGATCGCCATCGTCAACTGGGCGATCGGCGCGGCCGTGGCCGCCCTCGCGGGCGCCCTGATCGCCCCGATCACCTATCTGCAGCCGCAGGTGCTGGCCATGTTGGTGATCCCGGCGCTCGCCGTCGGCCTGATCGCCAACTTCAACTCCTTCCCGATCGTCTTCGGCGGCGCCATCGGTCTCGGCGTCGTGGAGTCGCTGATGGCGCGCTATGTCAGCGCCCCGGGCTGGTCGGCCAGCGTGCCGTTCATCATCGTCGTGATCGTGATGGTGCTGCGCGGCCGCGGCATCCCGCTGCGCAGCCACGTTCTCGACCGGATGGCCGACGTCGGAACCGGTCGGGTCCGCTGGATCCCGACCGCGATCGGCTTCGCCGTGATGGCGTGGCTGTTCACCTCGGTGTTCGACATCGCCTGGACCAACGCCTTCACGGTGACCATCG
This sequence comes from Nocardioides humi, assembly GCF_006494775.1. Lineage (NCBI taxonomy): Bacteria > Bacillati > Actinomycetota > Actinomycetes > Propionibacteriales > Nocardioidaceae > Nocardioides > Nocardioides humi. The sequence goes on from NZ_CP041146.1 coordinate 3,783,824, forward strand.
GCTTCGCGATCCTCTGCGTCTCGATCGTGCTCGTGACCGGGTACGCCGGCCAGCTCTCCCTCGCGCAGTACGTGCTCGCCGGTTTCGGCGCCCTCGTCGCGGCGCGGCTGGTCGCGGACCAGGGCTGGCCGTTCCTGCTCGCGCTGGTCGGCGCCGTCGTCATCACCGCGCTGCTCGGCGTCCTGGTCGCCCTGCCTGCGCTGCGCACCCGGGGCATCAACCTGGCGATCGTGACCCTCGGCCTCGCCGTGGTGATCTTCAACATCGTCCTCAACAACACGGACTACTCCGGTGGCACCAGCGGCATCGTGATCCCGCCGATCACGATCTTCGGCCAGGACGTCAGTGGCCTGCTCGCGCCCGACCGCTACGGCATCATGGCGCTCGCACTGTTGTTCCTCGTCGCGATCGGCGTCCTCAACCTGCGTCGTGGCGCCGTCGGTCGCCGGCTGCTCGCGGTGCGCAGCAACGAGCGTGCTGCGGCCTCGCTCGGGGTGAGCGTCTTCGCCGCGAAGCTGTTCGCGTTCGGCGCCGCCGCCGGCATCGCCGCGATCGCCGGAGTCGTGCTCACCTTCCGCAGCTTCAGCGTCGTGACGATCAACTTCGACACCTTCAACTCGATCAGCGCGGTCGCGATGACCGTGGTCGGCGGCGTCGGGTACGTCGGCGGCGGTGTCGTGGGCGGCACCCTGATGCCGTCCGGCGTGGGCTCCGAGCTGCTCCACAACGTGGAGTCGATCGAGTCCTGGCTGCCCCTCATCAGCGGAGTCATGCTGCTGGTGATCCTGGTCCAGAACCCGTCGGGCCTGTGGCAGATGAATGTCGACATGGTCAAGGGCCTCGCGCACCGGTTCCGCCGGGCCAAGCCGGCGCCGGTCGTCTCGGAGGCCGCGGTCGAGGAGCGGGTCACGCCCGAGCCGGTGCGCGCCCGTCGGCTCGTCGTCGACGGGGTCCGGGTCCGCTTCGGCAACGTCGTGGCCGTCGCCGACGCCTCCTTCGTGGTCGAGCCCGGCACGGTCCACGGCCTGATCGGGCCCAACGGCGCCGGCAAGACGACCGTCATCGACGCGGTGAGCGGCTTCGTGCGCTGCGACGCGGGCCGGGTCGAGCTGGACGGCGCCAACCTCACTCGGATGACGCCGCAGGCCCGGCTCGCGGCCGGTCTCGGGCGCTCGTTCCAGTCGCTCGAGCTGTTCGAGGACCTGACACTGCGCGAGAACCTGGCCATCGCCAGCGAGGCGTGGAGCCCGCTCAAGTACGCCTCCGACTTCGTCGCGCCGGGCGCCATCAAGCTCAACGGCGCCGCCCTGGCTGCCGCTCAGGAGTTCGACCTGATGGCCGAGCTGGACCTGAAGCCCGGCCAGCTCTCCATGGGCCACCGCCGGCTCGCGGCGATCGCGCGGGCCGTGGCGAGCACCCCGTCGGTGCTCTGCCTCGACGAGCCGGCCGCCGGCCTGAGTGACGCCGAGGCCCAGAACCTGGCCCGGCTGCTGCGCAAGCTCGCGCAGGAGTGGGGGATGGGCGTGCTGCTGGTCGAGCACAATGTCGACATGGTGCTCGCCGCCTGTGACGAGGTCACGGTGCTCACCGCCGGCGCCGTGCTGATGAACGGCACGCCGAGCGAGGTGCGCCACGACCCGCGGGTGCTGGAGGCCTACCTGGGTGGGGATGCCGAGGACGACCCCGACGGTCGCGTGGCCGAGGCGCTGGTCGCCGAGGTCGGCTGAGCCGGCCGGAGAGGACCGCGATGACCGAGACGGCAGCCCGTCCCGTCGTCCGGGCGCCCCGCCCGGACCGGCTGGCCCATGTCGTCCTGCGCACCCGCCACCTCACGCCGATGGTGGACTGGTGGCGAGAGGTGCTGCAGGCCGAGGTGGTCTTCCGCAACGACTTCATCGCCTTCCTGACCTTCGACGAGGAGCACCATCGGATCGCGATCGTGCAGCCGCCGGAGGTGGGGGAGCCGGTGGTGGCCGGCTCCGGACTGGACCACATCGCGTTCACCTACGCCACTCTCGGGGATCTGGTCGCCACCTACGAGCGGCTGCTGGCGGCCGGGGTGCCACCCACCTGGGTGGTCAACCACGGGCCGACCCTGTCGGCGTACTACAGCGACCCCGACGGCAACCAGGCCGAGCTCCAGATCGACAGGTTCGCGACCAACGAGGAGGCGACGGCGTTCCTCGCCTCGCCCGCGTTCGCGCGGCACCCGGTCGGTCACCGGGTGGACCTGGCCGACCTCGCCCGCCGCTACCACGAGGGCGAGGACCCGGCGGTCCTGACCGCCTACAAGTACGACCACGAGAATCGCTGAACACCGACAGGAGAGCTGAGCAGACCTGATGGGAACACTGGACGGACGGATCGCCCTGGTCACGGGCGCCGGGTCGGGACTCGGCGTCGCCTCGGCCCGGGCCCTCGCGGCCGCGGGCGCGAAGGTGCTCGTCACCGACCTGAACGCCGACACCGCGGCGGCCACGGCCGCCGCGATCGCCGAGCAGGGCGGTACGGCGGTCGCCACCGCCCACGACATCGCCGACGAGAGCGCCTGGGCGGCCGCGGTCGAGACCGCCCGCCGTGAGCTCGGCGGCCCGGTGACGGTGCTGCACAACAATGCCGCGCTCACCATCGGCCCGGTGATGGACCGCGATCGCGACCCGCTCAACCTGGACCTCGACGCCTGGAACACCAGCCTGTCGGTCACCCTCACCGGGTCGGCCCTGGGCTGCAAGCACGTGCTCCCCGGCATGCTGGAGGCCGGTACCGGGAGCATCATCAACATGTCGTCGACCCGCGGGATCACGGGCGCGACCTGGCGGATGAGCTACAACACCGCCAAGGCGGGGATCCTCGGCCTGACCCGCACCGTCGCCGTGCACTACGGCGCGCAGGGAATCCGCTGCAACGCGATCGTGCCCGGCGTCTTCGACACCCCCGCGCTGCGCGGCGGGATCCCGCAGGAGCGGGTCCGCGAGGTCGAGCGCTCCCACCTGCTCAACCGGATGGGGCGTCCCGAGGAGCTCGGCAACGCCGTCGTCTTCCTCGCCTCCGACCTGTCCAGCTTCATCACCGGCGCGGTCATCCCCGTCGACGGTGGCCAATCCGGCTTCAGCGAGGGCCTCGCCCCCGCGACCAGCCGTGGAATCGAGGACTGACCCATGAGCGCACCGAAGACCCTGGTCATCGGCGGCACCGGCCCGACCGGTCCGCACATCCTGCAGGGCCTGCTCGACCGCGGGCACGACGTCACGATGCTGCACCGCGGGGCTCACGAGCCGCCCGACCTGCCCGATGTGCGGCACCTCCACGCCGACCCGCACTTCCCCGAGACGCTGGCGGAGGCGGTGGGCGACGCCGAGTGGGACGTGGTGGTGGCGACCTACGGCCGGATGAAGGTCACCGGTGAGTACTTCGCCGGGCGCACCGGCCAGCTGGTGTGCGTCGGCGGCGTCCCGGTGTACCGCGGCTTCATCGAGCCGCAGGGATCGCGGCCGTGGGGCATGAAGGTCAACGCCCGCGAGGACAGCCCGATGGCGGACACCGCGGAGGTGCCGGCCAAGTTCGCGATGCAGATCCTCAACGCCGAGCGCTCGGTGCTGGCACGCGCCGCGGACGGCGCCTACCGGGCGTCGTACGTGCGCTATCCGCAGATCTACGGGCCGCGCAATATCGTCCCGTGGGAGTGGGCGGTGCTGAAGCGGATCCAGGACGATCGGCCCTACATGATCCTGCCCGACGACGGCCTGTGGCTGTTCTTCCGGGCCGCGGCGCGCAACGCCGCCGCCGCGATCATGGCGATCGTGGACCAGCCCGACCTCGCGAACGGCGAGTCCTACAACGTCGCCGACGACGACCAGTTCAGCATGCGCCAGTGGGCGGAGACGGTGGCACAGATCTGCGGTGCCGAGCTCGACTTCATCGGCATCCCGTCGCTGATCGCACCGTCGGCGATGAACGAGTTCCTCGCACCGGCGAGCCGGCCGCACATGACGGTGGATGCGTCCAAGATCCGCACGCAGCTGGGCTATCGCGACGTGATCACGGCGTACGACGCTCTGGCCGAGACCGTCGCCTGGCTGCGGGAGAACCCGCCGACCCCCGAGGCATACCCGATGTACACCGGGAAGTTCGACTACGACCTCGAGGACCGCCAGGTCGCGGCGTACGCCCGGGCCGTCGAGGCCTGTCTCGCCGAGGCCCCCGACCAGGCGCCACCGCTGGCGCACCCGATGCCGCACCCCAAGGTCCCCTCGCTCACCGTCGACGAACGCGGTCGCTGATGGCGATCCGGCAGGAGCTCGGCGCCACCGGCGTCTTGGAGCTGGTCATCGACGCGCCACCGGTCAACGCCGTCGGCATCGCCGACCTGGCCGAGCTCGCGCGGGTCGTCGAGGGCGTCGCGGAGCGCCCCGACGTAAGCGTGGTGCTGCTGCGCGGCGAGGGCCGCGGCTTCATCGGCGGCGGCGACGTCAAGGAGGTCCAGCGACTCGAGGGCTTCGAGGGGATCCTCGGCCAGGTCACCGGGTCGACCGACCTCACCGTCGGGATCCACCGCTGCGCGGTGCCCGTCGTCGCCGCGGTCCATCGCTACTGCATCGGCCTCGGTGTGCTGGTCGCCGGAGTCTGCGACGTCGTCGTGACCGACGAGGGGTGCACCTTCGTGCTCGCCGAGGTCGACAACGGGGCCACCGGTGGTGCGGTCCAGGCGATGGGCCTGATGCCCGACAAGCGGCTGCGCCAGGCGATGTTCACCTGCGAGCCGGTGCTGGGCCGGGAGCTGGCGACGTACGGCACCGTGGTCGCGGTCCCCGACGAGGCGGCGGTGCTCACCGAGGCCCGGCGGCTCGCCGAGGTGATGGCGAGCAAGCCCGCCACCGTGCTGCGGGCCGCGAAGCAGGCGGTCAACGCCAGCGCGCAGCGCGACATCGAGGAGCTCTACCGCGCCGAGACGGCGTTGACCCTCGAGCTCAACATGCGGGGCGACGCCCGCGCCGCCCGGGAGACCTTCGTCTCCGGCGAGCGGCGCGGCTACCTCAGTCCGCGCGACTGACCGCGACCCCGGCATCGATCAGCGCGGCCGGGTCCAGGCCGGCGGCGGCGAGGACCTCGACGGTGTGCTGGCCGGGCACCGGGGGCGCGGTGGGCTCGGCCGCGGTCGACCGGGAGAAGCGCGGCGCCGGCCCGGAGTGCAGCCGGCCGTCGCGGTCGACGACGGAGCCGCGGGCCCGGACATGCGGGTGCTCCGCCGACTCGCGCAGGCTGAGGACCGGGGTGACGCAACAGTCGATGTCGGCGAAGAACGCGGTCCACTCGGTGCGGGTGCGAGCGCGGAAGGCGTCGGCGAGCACCGCCCGCGCCTCGGACCAGTGGCCGCGGTCGTACTGCCGCTCGACCGGCAGGTCGAGGCCGAGTGCCGCCACCAGGCGGGCGTAGAACTTCACCTCGCCCGCGCCGACGGCCATGTGCTCGCCGTCGGCGGTCTCGTAGACGCCGTAGTACGGCGCCGCACCGTCGAGCGCGTTGGCGCCCCGCTCGTCGACCCACAGACCCTGCGCCAGCAGACTGTGCAGACTCGACAGCATGTGCAGCACGCCGTCCACGATGGCGACGTCGACGACCTGGCCGGTGCCGGAGCGCTCGGCCTCGCGGAGCGCGGCGAGCACGCCGGCCACGAGGTACATCCCGCCACCGCCCCAGTCGCCGACGAAGTTCACCGGCGGCACGGGTGGGCCGTCCGCGGGCCCGACGGCGTGGAGGGCGCCGGTGAGGGAGATGTAGTTGATGTCGTGCCCGGCCATCGCGGCGAGGGGGCCGTCCTGGCCCCAGCCGGTCATCCGCGCGTAGACCAGGGCGGGGTTGCGGGCCAGGCACGCGTCCGGACCGAGGCCGAGTCGCTCCGCGACTCCGGGCCGGTAGCCCTCGGTCACGATCTGGGCGTTCTCGACGAGGGTGAGGACGGCCTCGGCCGCGTCGGGGTGCTTGAGGTCGATGGCGACCGACTGCTTGCCTCGGTTGAGGAAGTCCAGCGCGGGGTCCATCGCCTCGGTGCCCTGGGCGTCGACAGCGGGCCGGTCGACCCGGACCACCTCGGCGCCCAGGTCGGCGAGCAGCATGGTGGCGTAGGCGCTGGGCCCCAGCGCGCCGAGCTCGAGCACGCGCAGACCTGCGAGTGGGCCGGTCATGGGGTTCCTCCTCCGCCGACGGGGTCAGGTGCCGGCGGCTCAGGAACCTACCACTGTTCGGAAAGACTCTGGCCGAGGTATTCCAAACGCTGTATGGTTATTTTGCCCGCCGCAGTCCGCGGGCCACCGCACGAGCGAGAGGTCGCCGATGTCAACCGATGCACCCGTCAAGTACTCGCGGACGCCGTACCTGGTCGTCCAGCGCGACAACGCGGTCCGCAAGGACGTCTATGGAACGATCGACGACTCGGTCGTCCTCCACGCGCAGCTGCTGCGTGGTGAGCAGGACTCCGACACCTGTGTGGTCGCGATGCACCCCATCGGGTCGCCCGGCTACCTGCCGATGTTCTCCGGTCTCGCGCGGGCCGGCTACCACGTCGTGGCCAGCGACACCCGCTACGGCAACGGCGACGCCGCCCTGATCATGGAGAACGTGCTGCTCGACCTGGGCGCGGTCGTCAAGGACGCGCGGGAGCGACTCGGCTACCGCAAGGTGATCCTGGCCGGGTGGAGCGGCGGCGGGTCGCTGATGATGGGCTACCAGGGCGAGGCCGAGAAGCCGGTCATCACGCAGACCGGTGCGGGGGAGTACACGCCGCTGGCGGACGCCCAGCTCAGCGCGGCCGACGGTGTCATGATCCTGGCCGCGCACCGCAGCCGTCATCACCTGCTGACCGACTTCCTCGACGCGTCGATCCTCGACGAGTCCCGGCCCGACGTCCGCGACCCGGAGCTGAACCTGTACGCCGGCGACAACCCGAACCAGCCGCCGTACTCCGCCGACTTCGTGGCTGCCTACCGGGCGGCGCAGCGGGCCCGCAGTGCCCGGATCACGGCCTATGCACAGGAGCGGCTGGCCGATCTGAAGGCGCAGGGCCGCGAGCACGAGGAGCACTGCTTCGTCGTCCAGGGCACCATGGCCGACCCGCGCTGGCTGGACGGCGCGGTCGACCCCAACGACCGCGCCCCGGGCTCCTACCTCGGCGATCCGCGGCTGGTCAACGACGGCCCGTCGGCGCTGGGCCGCTACACGACGACCCGCAGCTGGCTGTCGCAGTGGTCCTTCGACACCGCCCAGGTGGACGCCGTCGACGCGGCCGCCCGGGTGACCAAGCCGGTGCTGATCCTGGAGAACTCGCGGGACGACGCCTGCCCGCCGGCGCACCCGAAGGCGATCTACGAGGCCCTCCCGACCGCCGAGAAGCAGTACAGCGTGATCGAGGGCGCGAACCACTACTACAGCGGTCAGAAGAAGCACCTCCAGTCGGCGATCGACCACATCGACGGGTGGATGGTGCAGAACGGCTTCGGCCGGTGACCGCGGCCGCACTCGAGGGGCTCCGGGTCCTGGAGGTCGGCCACATCATCAGCGGTCCTTTCTGCGGGCACCTCTTCGCTGATCAGGGCGCCGAGGTCATCAAGGTCGAGCCGGCCGAGGGTGACGCGATGCGGACCTGGGGCGGGATGTACAAGGGCGTCGGCCTGTACTGGCCGGTGATCGGGCGTGGCAAGAAGTCGGTCACCATGGACCTGCGTACGCCGGCGGACCAGGTGCTCTTCCGCGAGCTGGCGCGGACCGCCGACGTCGTGATCGAGAACTTCCGGCCGGGCACCCTGGAGCGCTGGGGGGTCGGTCCCGACGACCTGCGTGCCGTGAACCCCGACCTCATCCTGGTGCGGATCACCGGCTACGGGCAGACCGGGCCGATGCGCGACGTGGCCGGCTTCGGCTCGATCGCCGAGGCGATGAGCGGCTTCCGCCACCTCTCCGGCGAGCCGGACCGGCCTCCGGTGCGGGTCGGCGTCTCGATCGGCGACGCGCTCGCCGGGACCCAGGGCTTCGTCGGGGCCCTGCTCGCGCTGCTGGCGGGCCACCTGCGCCCGGACCGGCCGCGGGGTCAGGTCGTCGACGTCGCGCTCTACGAGGCGATGTGGATGTACATGGAGGGGATCGTCCCCGAGTTCGCCAAGCTCGGCCAGGTCCGCGGGCCGTCCGGCCCGCTGCTCCCGGGCATCGCGCCGTCGAGTGTCTACCCGACGCTGGACGGGCAGTGGGTGGTGATGGGCGCCAACAAGGACAATGTCTTCGCCCGTCTGGCCGAGGTGATGAGCCGGCCGGACTGGGTCGCCACCGACGGCCCGTACCGGGCCCACGGCCAACGCGGTGCGGCGCAGCTCGAGCTGGACGCGGCGATCGCGGAGTGGACCGCGCGCCACGGCATCGACGAGCTGCTCGCCCTGCTGGAGGACGCCGGCGTGCCCGCGGGCCGGATCTACACCGCGCCCGACATCCTGGCCGATCCGCACTACCGCGCGCGGGAGATGGTGATCGACGTCGCCACCCCGGCGCTCGATGACGAGACGGTGCCGATGCAGGGCGTCGTGCCGAAGCTCTCGCACACCCCGGGCCGGGTCTCCCGAGGCGCGCCGCGGCTGGGTGAGCACAACGCGGAGCTCCTCGACGAGCTCCGGGCCGAGGTCGCGGAGAGGCTCGCGGCGACCGGGAGCTGAATCAAACGGTGAGTGGTTGACCCAATAACCAAAGACTGTTAGGTTCTTGGTTGTCCGAAAGGGTGCGCGGACGCAGCGCACGATGCCGAGAAAGAGGGATCCCATGAAGTTCAACCTGATGTCGCTGGGTGATCTCGTCACCGACCCGGTCACCGGTGAGCGCAGCACGAACGCACGGCGCTACCAGATGTTCCCGGAGATGGCGCAGATCGCCGAGGGCGTCGGCTTCAACGGCATCAACATGGGCGAGCACCACGGCATCGAGTACATCTACTCCGCGCCGCCGGTCGTCCTCGCGGCGATCGCCGAGCGCACCAGCACGCTCCGCCTCGGCACGGCGGTCACGCTGCTCGCCAACCTCGACGCGCTGCGCGTCGCGGAGGACTACGCGACCGTCGACGTCCTCTCCCAGGGCCGGGTCGACGTCGTGCACGGCCGGGGCAACTTCTTCGCCTCGACCTACACCCTCTTCGGCCAGGAGCTCGAGGAGTCGGCCGACCGGTTCAAGGAGAACGCCGAGCTGCTCGACCAGCTGTGGCGCGGGGAGCCCGTGCACTGGTCGGGCCGGTTCCGCCCCTCGATCAACGGCGAGACCCTCCAGCCGGCACCGGTGCAGGCCGCGGCCGACTGCATGTGGATCGGTGGCGGCAGCTCGCTCGAGTCGGTCGAGCTCGCCGCCCGCCTCGGCTGGAAGCTGATGCTGCCCAGTGCCTTCGGCGACCCGTCCTTCTTCACCAAGGTCGTCGACCACTACCTCGCCGTGTGGGAGCAGGTCGGCCATGACTGGGAGCCCGAGATCGGCGCCGGCTGGCACGTCTGGGTCGCGCCCGAGAGCCAGAAGGCCCGTTCGCAGTGGGAGCCCCGCTATGCGGCGTACCACGCCTGGATGAACGACCTTCTCGGCAAGGTGAACCCGTCGATCCCGAAGCAGAACCAGCGGGCGTTCAACTTCGAGTGGCTCACCACCAAGGGTCCTGCCATCGTCGGCAGCCCCGACGAGGTCGTCGAGCGGATCGCCTCGCTCTCCGAGCTGCTCAAGGTGACCACCCACCTCGCCTACATGGACATGGGCGGCATGCCCGAGGGCGAGCTCTTCGAGGCGATCCAGCTGTTCGGCGAGAAGGTCATCCCCCAGCTGGCCTGACGGTCGTCCCCTCCCGTTCGTCCCTCCACCAGCCAGGAGCTGCCGTGCCCGAGAAGGTCCCTGCCGGCGTCGCGTCATTCGCCCTGACCGGGAAGGTGGCCGTGGTGACCGGTGCGAGCTCTGGTCTCGGCGCCGGGTTCGCCCGGGCCCTCGCCGCGGCGGGCGCGGACGTGGTGCTCGCCGCCCGCCGAGAGGACCGGCTGACCGCGCTCGCCGAGGAGCTCCGCTCCGGTGGCACCCGCGCCCTCGCTGTGCGCTGCGACGTCGCGTCCCCCGAGGACTGCGCGGCGGTCGTCGACCGGGCCGTCGCCGAGCTCGGCGCCATCGACATCCTGGTCAACAACGCGGGCGTCGGGACCGCCGTCCCCGCGCTGAAGGAGACCCCCGAGCAGTTCCGCGGCGTCATCGACGTCAACCTGCTCGGCGCCTACTGGATGGCGCAGGCAGCCGGCGCGGTGATGCGGCCGGGCTCCAGCATCGTCAACATCGCCAGCGTGCTGGCGCTGATCAAGTCCTTCGCCCCCCAAGCCGCGTACGCCGCCAGCAAGGCCGGACTCGTCGGCCTCACCCGGGACCTGGCCCAGCAGTGGTCGGGCCGCCGAGGCATCCGGGTCAACGCCATCGCGCCGGGCTACTTCGTCACCGACATGACCGACGAGATCCCGCGGCCGATGCTCGACGAGTTCGTCGGCCACCACTCGCCGCTCGGTCGGCTGGGCGAGCCGCACGAGCTCGACGGCGCGCTGCTCTTCCTGGCGAGCGACGCCTCGTCGTACGTCACGGGCATCACGCTCCCGGTCGACGGCGGCATGTCGGGTCACTGACCCACACCCCACCCTCGCAAGGAGGAGCGATGACCTCGCCCACCACCGCGCCCGCGCTGCCGGCCCCGGCCGCCGGGAGCGACGATCTCGACCTGCTCGCCGCGATCGAGCAGCGGGTGCTCTGGCTGGCCACCGCCATGATCGACCACGCGAACCGGCGGCCGAACGCCTCGGGGCTCAAGGTCGGCGGCCACCAAGCCTCCAGCGCGTCGATGGTGAGCATCATGACCGCGCTGTGGTTCACGCGGCTGCGGCCCGAGGACCGGGTCTCGGTCAAGCCACACGCCTCGCCGGCGCTGCACGCGGTCAACCACCTGCTCGGCGACCTCGACGCGTCGTACCTGACCCGGCTGCGGGAGTTCGGCGGCCTGCAGAGCTATCCGAGCCGGACCAAGGACCCCGACCGCGTCGACTACTCGACCGGATCGGTCGGGATCGGTGCCACGGCGCCGATCTGGGGCGCCGTGGCCCGCCGCTACGTCGACGACCGCACGCCCGTCCCCGCGCAGCGGCGGGGCCGGCAGTACTCGCTGGTCGGCGACGCCGAGCTCGACGAGGGCGCGGTCTGGGAGGCGGTGCTGGACCCCGGCACCGCCGACCTCGGCGAGGTGGTGTGGATCGTCGACCTGAACCGCCAGTCGCTCGACCGGGTGGTCCCCAATATCGCGGTGTCCCGGCTGCAGCGGATGTTCGACGCCGCGGGTTGGCAGGTGCTCACCGTGAAGTACGGCGGCCGGCTGCAGCGACTCTTCGAGCGACCGGACGGCGTGCTGCTCGAGCAGCGCATCGACACCATGTCGAACCCGGAGTACCAGCGGTTGCTGCGCTGCGGCGCCGAGGAGATCCGGGAGCGGTTGCCCGGCGGCGGCGCCTCGGCGCCGGCGATCGCGCGGCTGCTCGCGGGGGTCGAGGACGCGGAGCTGGTCGCCGCCGTACGCGACCTGGGCGGTCACGACCTGGCCGCCCTGCTCGACGCCTTCGACCGGATCGACGACACGCGCCCGAGCGTGCTCTTCGCCTACACCGTCAAGGGCTACGGGCTGGCCAGCGCGGGCCACCCCCAGAACCACTCCAACCTGCTCAGTCCCGAGCAGCTCGCCGACCTGGCGGCACGCACCGGGGCCGACCCGGACGACCCCTGGGCGGCCTTCGCCCCGGGTACGCCGGAGGCCGCGCTCTGCGCCGCGGCGGCCGCCCGGCTGGCGCGGCCGTCGGCCGGCACGGTCGCGCCGCCGCCGGTGCCCGCCGACCTCGGCTGGTCGCCGCAGGGCCGCACCTCGACCCAGCAGGCGCTGGGCCGCACCCTGCTCGACCTCACCCGGTCCGCACCCGCCGTGGCCGAGCGGGTCGTCACGGTCGCGCCCGACGTGGCGTCGAGCACCAACCTCGGCGGCTGGCTGAACAAGGCCGGCACCTGGTCGAGCACCGAGAAGCGCAACTGGTTCGCCGACGACCGCGAGACCATCCTGCACTGGACGGAGCGGCCGACCGGCCAGCACATCGAGCTCGGTATCGCCGAGGTCAACCTGGTCGGCCTGCTCGGCGAGCTCGGGGCGACCTGGAGCCGCTGGGGACACCCGCTGTTCCCGATCGGGGTCGTCTACGACCCCTTCGTCGGGCGGGCGCTGGAGCCCTGGTCGTTCGGGATGTACGCCGGCGGGCAGTCGATCCTCGTGGGCACGCCGTCCGGCGTCACCCTGGGCTTCGAGGGCGGCGCCCACCAGTCGATCACGACCCCCTCGATCGGACTGGAGCAGCCGGGCTGCGTCGCCTTCGAGCCCGCCTTCGCCGTCGAGGTCGAGTGGGCGCTGCTGGACGGTCTGTCCCGGCTCGGCCGCCCGGACGGCAGCTCGACCTACCTGCGGCTGTCGACGCGCGGCGTGGACCAGGGCCTCGCCGACCTGCCGGCGGACCCGGCGGCCCGGGAGCGGAGGCGCCGCCAGGTGCTGGCCGGCGGCTACCGGCTGCGCACCGCGCCGGGCGCGGACGTCGCGATCGTGGCGATGGGAGCGATGGTGACCGAGGCCCTCGCCGCCGCGGACCGGCTGGCCGCGAGCGGCGTCCCGGCGGACGTGCTGGTCGTGACGAGCGCCGACCGGCTGCTGCGTGCCCATCGCGCCCGCAGCGGGCTGGACGTGGCCGAGACCTGGATCCTGGACCACCTGTTCGACCGCCCGCAGGGCCTGGTCACGGTGCTCGACGGGCACCCGCACACGCTGGCCTTCCTGGCCGCCGAGAACGGTGGCCGAGGGATCCGGACGCTCGGGGTGTCCGGCTTCGGGCAGTCCGGCGACCTGCCCGAGCTGTACGCCGTGCACGGCATCGACGCCGACGCGATCGTCCGCGCCGGCCTGGACCTGGCCGAACAGGGCCGACGAGGAGGACCCGATGGCACCCGCTGAGCCCGCCCGCGCGCTCGACCCGGTCGAGCGACTGCTGGCCGTCGAGGAGTGTCGCCGGCTGATGGCCGAGTACGGCTGGCGCTTCGACCACGGCCTCAGCGTCGAGGTCGCCGAGCTGTTCACCGAGGACGGCGCCTGGCGGTCGAACACGATCGAGGCCGTCGGGCAGGCCCAGCTGCGGGCGTTCTTCGCCCGCCGGGCCGCGATGACCGAGCGGCTCACCCGGCACGTCGTCACCAACATCTCCATCGACGTGCTCGCCGCCGACCATGCCCGCGCACGTTCCTACGCCGTGGAGATCCGCGACGACCGCGGCGCGGACGGACTCGGCGTCGACACCCGCCCCGGCGTGGTCGGCGACTACCTCGACGAGCTGGTCCGCGTCGACGGACGCTGGCTGTTCCGCGAGCGCCGGGTCGTCATCGAGTTCAAGCGGGAGACCGAGGCCTTCCTGCGCCAGGAGGCCGGTCCCGCGTGAGTGACGTCCTGAGCTGCCCGCTCGACCTCGGCGTCGACGCGGCCGACCTGGCGAGCGCCGTACGGAGGTGGCTGGAGCGGGCCTGCCCGCCGGAGGTCGTGCGCGCCGCGCTGACCGAGCGGTCCGCGGACGCGTCGTGGCGCCCACCCCTGCGCCACGGCCTGGTCCAGCTGGGGCTGCCCGGGCTCGCGGTTCCGGAGGCGTACGGCGGCAGCGGGGCCGGGGTCGTCGAGCTGGCCGCCGTCGCCGAGCAGCTCGGCCGGGTCCTGTGCCCCGTCCCGCACCTGTCCAGCGCGGTCCTCGCGACGCTGCCCCTGGTCCTCACCGGTGGCTCCGCCGCGGGCGAGCTGCTCACCGAGCTCGCCGCCGGCGAGCGGACGGCGGCCGTGGCGAGCGGTCCCGAGCCCTGGAGCTCGCCGCTGGTCGCGACCCGGGAGGACACCGGCTGGTTCGTCGACGGGGCCGCGCCGGCGGTGCTGGACGCCACGACCGCCGACCGGCTGCTGGCCGTCGCCACCACGCCCCACGGGCCGGGGCTGTTCCTGGTCGAGGACCGCGCCGACGGCCGGGTCGCGGGCGGCGAGACGCCGATGGACCTGACCCTGGACGTCGCGCCCGTCGTGCTGCGCCGCGCGGCGGCCCGCCCCGTCGCCGTCCCCGGACCGGGCGACCGGGAGGAGCCCGACGGCGTCGCCCAACGGCTGCGCACCGCCCACCATCTCGCGGCCCTGGTGCTGGCCGGTGAGCAGGTCGGCGGCGCGGCGCGGATCCTCGAGCTGACCGTGGAGCACGCCCGCGTCCGGCACCAGTTCGGCCGGGCCATCGGCTCGTTCCAGGCGGTCAAGCACCGGTGCGCCGACCTGCTGATGACGCTGGAGTCCATGCGCTCGGTCGTCCGGGACGGGCTGCTCCGCTGCGCCTCGGTCCTCGACGGCGGCCCGATCGACCACGACGCGGTGGCGCTGGCCGCCGACCTGGCCCGCTCGGTCGCCGCCGACGGGTACCTGCGAATCGCGACCGCGGTGATCCAGCTGCACGGCGGCATCGGCTTCACCTGGGAGCACGACGCCCACCTGTACCTCAAGCGAGCCCGGGCCACGCAGCTCCTGCTCGGAGGGCCCGGCCGGTCCCGCGAGCGGCTGCTGCCGCTGCTCCTCGCCGATGCCGCCCGGACCGGCTCCGAGACGGGCGTGGCGACCGACACGACGCCGGTGCCGCCGGCGGTGGCGGCGTTCCTGGCGCGCCATCCGGTCGCGAGCACGCCCGACCGCGACCTGCGCGCTGCCCGGTACGACGCCGGACTGGCCGAGCAGGGTGAGGTCGAGGCTGCCTTCCTGGCCGCCGGCGCGCGGGACTGGTCCGGTCGCAACGTGATCGGACTCGGGATGGCGATGGCCACGATCCGCGCCCATGGCAACCCGGAGCAGCAGGAGGCGCACCTGCGACCGTGCTTCACCGGCGAGCACATCTGGTGCCAGCTCTTCTCCGAGCCGGGGGCCGGCTCCGACCTGGCCGGCCTGGCGACCCGCGCGGTCGCCGACGGCGACGACTTCGTGGTGACCGGACAGAAGGTGTGGACCTCGCTCGGCCATGTCGCCGACTACGGCCTGCTCCTGGCCCGGACCGACCCGGACGTGCCGAAGCACCGGGGCCTCACCTACTTCCTGTTGGACATGAGGCTTCCCGGCATCGAGGTCCGGCCGCTGCGCCAGCTCACCGGCGAGGCCGAGTTCAACGAGGTCCGCTTCGACGGGGTGCGGGTGCCGCGCTCGGCCGTGCTGGGCGCGGTCGGCGACGGCTGGCGGGTGGCGATGACGACCCTGATGAACGAGCGGGTCGCCATCGGCGGCAGCCGGGCGCCGCGGCACGGCGGCCCGATCGCGACCGCGCTCGCGTCGTACCGCCGCGCGGTGGCGCGCGGCGTGGCGGGCCCGATCGAGGGCGACCGGCTGGTCCGGCTGTGGTCGGCGGCGGAGGCGGCGCGGTTGACCAGCGCGCGGTCCGCGGCCGGTGGCGGCGACCCGGGACCGCAGGGCTCGATCGCCAAGCTGCAGATGGCCGAGGGCAACCAGGCGAGCTACGACTTCTGCGTCGAGCTGGCCGCGGCCGAGGGGCTCTACGTCGACGACTACGACCAGGGTGACGGCGCCACCTCCGCGGTGTTCGGCTCCACCGATCCGCGCAAGGCCTGGCTGCGCTCCTTGGCGAACTCGATCGAGGGCGGCACCTCGGAGGTGCTCCGCAACGTCCTCGGCGAGCGGGTGCTCGGCCTCCCGGGCGAGCCCCGCGTCGACCGTGACGTCCCGTGGAGCCGCACGCAGCGTTCCTAGTCTCCCAGTCCCCGAGCCCCGGAGGTCCCCATGTCCCGTGCCTACTTCAGCACCGTCGTCCCCCGTCCCCGTCGACGACGTGTGGGCGGTGCTCGGCCGGTTCGAGTCGATCGCCGACTTCGTCGGCAAGCTCTCGGCCGGTGAGCTCGAGGGAGGCGGCGGCCCGGTGGTGGGCGCCGTCCGCCGGCTCACCATCGCGACCGGAGGAGTCGCCCGCGAGCGCCTGGTCAGCATGGACGCGCGCGACCGCAGCTACCAGTACGAGTTCCCGGCCGAGTCGATCCCGTTCCCGGTGCGCAGCTATCTGGCGACCATCCGGGTCCGGCCGGTGACCAGCACCGGCACGACCTTCGTCGAGTGGTACGGCGACTTCGACTGCGACGCCGCGGTCGAGGAGGAGATGCGCACGGCCTTCCTGTCCCGCTACGTGGCCTTCACCGCCGATCTGGTCGCCCACCTCGGCTGCTGAGCCAGGCGCCGGCGGGTCAGGCGATCGCGCAGGCGTCGCCGCACTCCTCGTCCCACGCGGAGGTGACGGAGTCGCCGAGCTGCTGCCAGACGTCGACGGCGGCCACGATCCGGGCGGTCGTGTCGGGGTTCACGGCGACCTCCGCGCGCGGTGCCCGGGCGGCGGCCACGGTGGCCTCGAAGCCGGTGTGACGCGGGTCTACCACGGGCACGTCGAGGGCCTCGCGCAGCATCGGCGTCAGCCGGCTCATGCACGAGCAGCCGAGCACGATGCTCGCGGCGCCGTCCTCCTCGACCGTGCGGAGCGCGGTGGCCAGGACCCGGGCGGCGATCGGCGAGCCGGGGTCGTGGGCGGCGGCCATCGCGCCCGCGCCCCCGCCGTGCTCGCCGAGCTCGGGCTCCTCCAGCACGTAGCGGGTGCCGGTGCAGCTCGCGGCGGTGCCGGTGGCGGCGAGCACGCGGTCGTAGTAGATCTGCGTGCTGGAGGGCCACACGGTGACGATGCCGAAGGACGGCGCCGCGGAGAGCGCGGCGGCGATGGACGACTCGCCGGCGCCGGCGGTGGGCAGCGCGGTGGTCCCGCGGATCAGGTCGACGCCGTAGTCGGCCACCGTGTTGACGAAGATGGCGTCGAACCCGGCGCGCTCGGCGGTGACCGCGGCATCGACGTACACGAGGTCCTTGATGGTGAGCCGGGCCGGGTCGGTGGCGAGCGGGACGTCCACCCGCACCAGCACGTCCTCGACGGTCACGTCCGCCGGCCAGGTCGACCGCTCGGGGATCAGGTACGTCGCGCTGGGCGGCGTCAGGTGGGCGATCCGCATGTCTCCTCCAGGTGTGGTCAGCTCAGCTGGGCCCGGCCGCGCCGGATGATCTGGTCGCTGCGCGTGCCGACCGCCTCGGGACTGAAGGTGGCCTCGGCCCAGGCGACGGAGCGCCGGGCCTCGATCGAGACGGCGTCGGCGAGGGTGGTCGCGGTGGTGGCCTGGTAGAGGTCGAGGAACTCGGCGGCCAGGGCCGGGTCCAGGTCCGCGGCCTGGAGCGCGAGCCGGCGGGCGGTCGGGAGCAGCTCGGCGGCGGGGACCACGTGGTTGACCAGGCCCCAGGCGAGTGCCTCGTCCGCGCCGACCATCCGGCCGGTGAGGCTCATCTCGCGGGCGCGTCGGACGCCGACCGCCTGCGGCAGCAGGTAGGTGAGGCCCCAGCCGGGCAGCACGCCGACCCGGGCGTGGGTGTCGGCGAAGGCCGCCTCCTGGGCGGCGATCAGGAAGTCGCAGTGCAGTGCGATCTCGAGGCCGCCGGTCGCGGTGGGGCCGTTGATCGCGCCCACGAGCGGGGTGGACAGCCGCGGCCAGGGCCGGGGCTCACCGGCGAACGGACCGACCGTGCGCATGTTGTCGCCGGTGCTCCCGAGCTCGCGCAGGTCGAGCCCCGCACAGAAGGAGGACCCCGCTCCGGTCAGCACGATCGCGTGCACGGCGGCGTCGGCGTCGGCGTCGCGCAGGGCGGTGGACAGCTCGGCGATCAGCGCCGAGGTGAGCGCGTTGCGACGCTCGGGCCGGTTCAGCGTGATCGTGGCGACCGGTCCGTCGTGCTCGATCCGGACCAGGCTGGCGGAGGACATGTCAAAACACTACAGTGTTTGATTATTGCACGCCAGAGTCGATGAGAGATGGAGGCCGGGATGGCACAGCGATGGCAGCGGTTCGGGTTCGACTCGACGGTCGACGATGTCGTCGCCGGCGTCGACCTGACCGGCCGGCGCGCGGTCGTGACGGGAGCGACGTCGGGGATCGGGGTCGAGACGGCCCGGGCGCTTGCGCTCGCCGGCGCCGAGGTCACCCTCGCCGTCCGCCGGCCCGACGCGGCCCGCGACGTGGCGCGGGCGATCACCGAGGCGGTCCCCGGTGCGCGGCTCGACGTCGCCCGGCTGGACCTGGCCGATCTCGCGACGGTGCGGGCGTTCGCGGCGTCGTACGACGCTCCGCTCGACGTGCTGGTCAACAACGCCGGCATCATGGCGCTGCCCCGCCTGGAGCGGACCTCCTACGGCTGGGAGCTGCAGCTCGCCACCAACTTCCTCGGCCACCACGCCCTGGTCGCCGGGCTGAGCGACCGGCTGCGCGAGGGGGCCCGGGTGGTGTGCCTGAGCTCGGCGGCGCACCTGCGCTCGCCCGTGGTCCACGACGACCTGCACTTCCGGTTCCGCCCCTACGACCCGTGGCTGGCCTACGGTCAGTCCAAGACGGCCGACATCCTGCTCGCGGTCGAGACCCGGCGCCGGCTGGGGGACCGTGGTGTCCGCGCGTTCGCCGTCCATCCCGGGATCATCCACACCGAGCTCCAGCGCCACATCGACTGGGACACCACCGACCTGCCGCTCAAGTCGCCGGCCCAGGGTGCCAGCACCTCGGTGCTGGTCGCGACCGCTCCCGAGCTCGCCGAGGGCCCGGTGGCGGACCTGCCGGTGTACTGGCAGGACTGCGCGCCGGCACCGGTGGTCTCGTCTCGCCCGCGCGACTACTCCGGCGGTGTCGCGCCCTACGCTCTCGATGCCGAGGCGGCCTCCCGGTTGGCAGAGATCGCCGACCGGGTGCTCGCCGACCTGTGATCCTGGAGGAGTGGACGTGGAGCTGATCATCGCCGACGGCTCGGTCGCCGTCGCCGAGCCGGAGATCCTGACCGCGCTGTCGGTGTGCACCCGCCTCGACGACGCGACGACGTACCGGATGCTCGTGGCCGAGGGCCTCTGTGCGGAGGCTGTCCCCGCCCACCCGTCCGGCGACCACGTCTGGCTCGACATCGCAGCGCTGCGCGACCGAGCCGGCGCGGAGAAAGGGGCCGACTGGCACGAGGGGTACGACGCGATGGTGGCCTATGCGCTATCTCGGGGCTGGGTCTCACCCGACGGCGCGGCGGTGCGTGCGCACGTGGAGCGGTCGTGACCGAGAGTCTCCCCGAGGGGCTGATGTGGGGCCTCAAGGCGACTTTTCTCGCCTACCTCGCGGGGCTTCCGGACGCCCGCTTCTCAGCGACCGGCGGCGCCGTGGTCGACGAGCGACAGCGGATCCTCTTCCCGACGGAGTCGACGGAGGAGTTCGACCCGGCGCGCGGGGAGGGCACGATCCGGTTCGCGGGCGACGTCCGCTTCGCGGGTCACCACGGCATGATGTTCGTCATGGTCGCGCAGCCGTGGCTGACCTTCCGTGCGGGTGCGGCGACGCTCAGCATCGTCGACCCGGCCAGCCATCCCGCGATGGACCGCCGGCTCGACCTCCTCGACGTCGAGGAGCGCGGCTGGGGCGAACACCGCGGCGCCCGGCTCTACGCGCCGATGCCGGCGACGCTACGCGCCGCGGGGGTGGAGCTCTTCAACCACGCCTACCCGGCGGGAGAGCCCTTCGATCCGCTGTCGGTCCGCGTCGTCGTCTGAACCGTCCGGCGCCGGCGTGGATCGGTGCGTCACAGCAGGATCGCTCTGGCGATCCGCTTGAGCCGCTCGACGTGGCGCACCGTGGGCTCGTCGCGCGGGTCGAACGCCTTGGTGAGCGCCATGCCGCGCAGGCTGGTGAAGATCACCTCGCGCAGGTCGTCGTAACCGTCCCGGGCGGCGAGCTCGGGACCGAAGAAGCCGTCCATCGCCACGCGGACGGCGCGCGCGATGTCGCGCTCGCCCTCGAGCAGGGCGTCGCGGAGGGAGGGGTGCGTGCGGGCCGCGACCCACAGCTCGGTGGCGACCCAGAAGTAGCTCTGGGTGAAGGTGCCGGCCATGGTGTCGACGACGGCGTCGATCCGCTCGCCGGGGTCGGTGGGCCAGGTGTGCTCGGAGGGGAGCTCGCCGACGCGGGCGCGGGCGAGGTGGTGGGCCGCGGCGATGAGGAGGACGTCGCGGGAGGGGAAGTGGTGCAGCAGCCGGCCGCGGGAGACGCCGGCCCGCTCCTGGATCTGCAGCGTGGAGGCGCCGCTGTAGCCGTGCTCGAGCATCACCTCGACGGCCGCGTCGAGGATGCGGCGCTGGACGTCGAGGGACCGGCTCTGGACGGCGCGAGGGGGCACGGCTAGAGTATAGGCGAACCAGTCAGCACTGACTGGTTCGTGATCCGGCTCCTGGAGGTCCCCATGCCCACGCCCGTCATCGTCGACGTCGTCCGCCTCGCGTCCGGCAAGGGCAAGCCCGGCGGCGCGCTGTCCGGCACCCATCCGACCTCGCTGCTCGTCCACGTCCTGCGCTCGCTCGTCGAGCGCAACGACCTCGACCCCGCCCTGGTCGACGACGTCATCGCCGGCTGCGTCTTCCAGGCGAGCGAGCAGGCGCTGAACATCGCGCGCAACGCCGTCCTCGGCGCCGGGTTCCCCGAGAGCGTGCCGGGCACCACGCTGGACCGCCAGTGCGGCTCGAGCCAGCAGGCCGTGCACTTCGCGGCACAGGGCGTCGCCGCCGGCGCGTACGACGTCGTCATCGCCGCCGGCGTGGAGTCGATGAGCCGGGTCCCGATGGGCACGACGCCCATGGGCAAGGACCCCTACGGCCCCGAGGTGGCCGCGCGCTACCCCGAGGGCCTGGTCAACCAGGGCATCTCCGCCGAGCTGGTCGCCGCGCGCTGGAAGCTCGACCGCGAGACCCTCGACGCCTACTCCGCCGAGTCGCACCGCCGTGCCGCCGAGGCGGCCGCCGCCGGCTTCTTCGACCGCGAGATCGTGCCGATCGCCGTCACCGGCGCCGACGGCGCGACGCTCGAGCACCGCCTCGACGAGACCGTCCGCGCCACGACCACGGTGGAGGGCCTCGCGGGCCTCAAGCCCGCCTTCGCCGACGAGGTGTTCACCGAGCGCTTCCCCGAGATCGACTGGCGGATCACGCCCGGCAACTCCTCGCCGCTGACCGACGGCGCGTCCGCCGTCCTCATCATGAGCGAGGAGGCCGCGGCCAAGCTGGGTCTCACGCCCCGCGCCCGGTTCGTGTCGTACGCCGTCACCGGCGACGACCCGGTGCTCATGCTGACCGCGCCGATCCCCGCCACCCGGCAGGCGCTGCGCCGCGCCGGCCTCGGCATCGACGACCTCGACGCCTACGAGGTCAACGAGGCCTTCGCCCCCGTCCCGCTCGCCTGGGCGCAGGATCTCGCCGCCGACCCGGCGAAGCTCAACCCGCGCGGCGGCGCCATCGCCCTGGGCCACGCGCTCGGCTCGTCGGGCACCCGCCTGCTCGGCACCCTGCTCAACCACCTCGAGGCCACCGGCGGCCGGTACGGGCTGCAGACCATGTGCGAGGCCGCCGGCATGGCCAACGCCACCATCATCGAACGCATCTGATCTGATCTGGCCGAGCGTGTCGCCCATCGAAGGCTGCGCGCAGGCCTTCGGCCCACGCTTGCCTCCGATGCGACTTCGTCGCAGGCGACACGCTGCCGGCCTCTATCCGCCCATCTCCAACCCGTAAGGACCGACCATGCAGATCTCCGACACCGTCGCCCTCGTCACCGGCGGCGCCTCCGGTCTCGGTCGCGCGACCGTCGAGGCCCTCCTCGCCAAGGGCGGCAGGGCCGTCATCCTCGACCTGCCAGGCGGCGCCGGCGAGGTCGCGGCCAAGGAGCTCGGCGACGCGGCCCGGTTCGTCCCCGCCGACGTCCGCAGCGAGGACGACGTCGCCGCCGCGATCGCCGCCGCGGCCGAGCTCGGCGAGCTCCGGGTCGTCGTCAACTGCGCCGGCACGGGCGACGCGATCAAGACCGTCGGCCGGGACAACACGCCCTACCCGTTCGACAAGTTCCAGCGGATCATCGAGATCAACCTGCTCGGCACCTTCAACGTCATCCGGCTCACCGCCGCGCACATGGCCGGCCTCGACCTGCTCGGCGAGGAGCGCGGCGTCATCGTCAACACCGCGTCGGTCGCCGCGTTCGACGGCCAGATCGGCCAGGCGGCGTACTCCGCCTCGAAGGGCGGCGTCGTCGGGATGACCCTCCCGATCGCCCGCGACCTCGCGAGCCTCGGCATCCGCGTGGTCACCATCGCGCCCGGGCTGTTCGACACCCCGCTGCTCGCGTCGCTGCCCGAGGACGCCCGCACGAGCCTCGGCCGGCAGGTGCCGCACCCCTCGCGCCTCGGCGACCCCGGCGAGTACGGCGCACTGGCCGCCCACGTCGTCGAGAACCCGATGCTCAACGGCGAGACCATCCGTCTCGACGGCGCGATCCGGATGGCTCCGCGCTGATCCCCGGCTCGGCCGGGTCGTGCGCGATCCGACCGGCGTGCAGTCGTGCGTGCGCGATCGCCTCCGGCGTCGTGGCGAACAGGTGCCGCTCGTGCGCGAGCTGGCGGTGCACGCCCAGCTGCTGCAGCACGGCGAGATGCTCCGGCCGCGTCCCGGAGAGCAGCACCGTGACGCCCCGCTGCTCCAGGCGCCCGATGGTGTCGGCGAGGACGTGGGCGCCGGTGGCGTCGACGGTCGTCAGGTGCGACATCCGGAGGACGACCACGCGGACCCGCCCGACCTCGGCGAGCTCGAGCAGGAAGTCGTGGGCGGCGGCGAAGAAGAGCGGTCCGTCGAGGCGGTAGGCGACGATGTGCTCGTCGAGCAGTCGCCGTTCCTCGTCGTGGTGGTCGCTCCCGTCGAGCGGCACCTCCTCCAGCCGCGCGGTGGTGGCGGTCTGGCGCAGGGCGAAGAAGCCGGCGACGGCCAGGCCGATGACGACGGCGAGGACGAGGTCGAGGACGACCGTGGCCGCGGCGGTGACCAGCAGCGTGGCGGCGTCGCCGCGGGTCGCGCGCAGCAGCGGCGCGAGGCTGGAGACCCGGACCATCTGCACGGCGGTGGCGATCAGCACCCCGGCCAGGGCGGCGAGCGGGATGTGACCGACCCACCGTGCCGCCACGAGTACGACGACCAGCAGCAGCACCGCGTGGCTGAGCGCGGCCAGCCGCGAGCTCGCCCCGGACCGGACGTTGACGGCCGTCCGGGCGATCGCCGCGGTGGCGGGGATGCCGCCGAACAGCGGGCTGGCGACATTGGCGAGGCCCTGGCCGAGCAGCTCGCGGTCCGGGTCGTGACGCTGCCCGACGCTCATGGCGTCGGCCACCGTCGCCGACAGCAGGCTCTCCAGCGCGCCGAGCGCCGCGACCGCGACGGCGGCGAGCACCAGCGTGTCGAGGTCGCCCCACGGCACCGACGGCAGGCGCGGCGCGGGCAGCCCGGACGGGATGCTGCCGATCGTGTCGAGCGGTCGGTCCCCGCCGCGCGCCAGCAGGGCGTTCCCGACCGTCGCCAGGACGACGAGCACCAGCGCCGCCGGGAAGCCGGCACGCACCCGGGCCATGGCGACGATGACCACGGCGATGCCGAGCGCCGTCGCCGGCGCCCCCCACGTGGGGGCCGCGGCCCAGGCCCGGACGGCGTCCCTGGTGAGCACCAGGATCCGCTCGGCGTGCGCGTCGACGCCCAGGGCGGCGGGCAGCTGCTGGAGCGCGATGATGACGGCGATCCCGGCGGTGAAGCCCTCGATGACGGAGACCGGCACGTACCGGATCGCCCGCCCCGCGCCGGTGACGGCCAGGGCCAGCAGCATCAGGCCGGCGAGCAGGCCGACCACGAGGACGCCGTCGGCGCCGTGCGCCGCGACGATGGGGATGAGGACGACGGTCATCGCGCCCGTGGGCCCGCTGACCTGGACGTGGCTGCCCCCGAACACCGCCGCGACGGCCCCGGCGACGATCGCCGTCACGATGCCCGCACCGGCGCCGACGCCCGAGCTCACCCCGAACCCGAGGGCGAGCGGCAGCGCCACCAGCGCGACCATCACGCCCGCGGTCAGGTCGCGCCGGGGACTCGCCTGCGCCCAGTCCTCCCGCCGCGGGCCGAGCTGCCGGGCGCGCGCCAGCAGGGCGCTCATCCGGCGCCGGGGACCATCAGCTCGTCCTCGAGCTCGCTGCGGCTCTCGGCGAGCCCGACCAGGATCCGGCGGGCCGAGAGCAGCAGGTCGCGGACCTCGGGGACGCTGATCGAGTAGACGACGGCCGTGCCCTCGCGGCGCGAGACGACGAGCGACGTACGACGGAGCACGGCGAGCTGCTGGGACAGGTTGCTGGGCTCGATCGTGATCTGCTCCAGCAGCTCGTGCACCGCGTGGTCGCGCTCGGCGAGCAGCTCGAGGATCCGGATCCGGGCGGGGTGCCCGAGGGTGCGGAAGAACTCCGCCTTGGTCTGGTAGAGCGGAACACCCATCGCGCGGCCTCCCTGTCGTCGTGGCACCGGCAGACGCTAGAGTACATGACTTGAAGAAGTGTTCATGTAGTGATCCCTTCCGGGATCGGGCGACACGGGAGCGAACGGTGGCGAACATGCATCAGGCCATGGCCGAGGCGGGACTGACGAACCACTACGTCCAGCAGTACGTCGAGACCTGGGCGGCGATCACGGGAGCAGAGCGTGTCGAGGTCGTGTCCGCGGCTGATGACGCGCGTCTGGTCCAGGAGGCACTGGACGCGGGTGAGCTGTTTCCCGCCGGCGAGGGTCGTTACTACTCGCGTTCGTATTTCAAGGACACCGCGCGTGCTGAGGAGCGCACCATCGTCGCCACCAGTGACGAGAACGACAGGGGTGTGTACAACAACTGGAAGCCTGCTGCGGAGATGAAGCCGAAGCTGGTGGAGTTGATGACGGGTGCGTCGGTGGGCAAGACGATGTACGTGATCCCGTATCTGATGGCGCCGAAGGGCTCGCCGTTGGAGAGGTTCGCCGCGGGTGTGGAGCTGACCGACAACCGCAATGTGGTGCTGCAGATGATCCGTATGTCGCGGGTCGGTGTGGAGTTCGTCAACGATCTGGGCGAGTCCTTCGTCAAGGCCGTGCACGTGACCGGCGATCTGGAGAACCTCGGCCAGGGCACGCCTGAGGACAAGCGGTACTTCGTGACGGTGGCCGACGAGCGCACGATCTTGCACTTCGGCTCCTCCTACGGCGGCAACGCGCTGTTGGGCAAGATCGCCCATGGTCTGCGCCAGGGCGCCTACGACGGGTGGAAGAACGGTTTTCTGGTGGAGCAGTTCATGCTGCTCGGTATCACCGACAAGGAGACCGGGGCGAAGTACAACATCTGCGGTGGGTTCCCGTCGGCCTCGGGCAAGACGAACCTTGCGATGACGCTGGCCCCCGACGCGCTCGGTGAGCGCTACTACGTGGAGTTCTACGGCGACGACATCGCGTGGATCTGGGTGGGTGAGGACGGCAAGCTGTACGGGATGAACCCGGAGAACGGTGTCTTCGGTGTTGCGAAGGACACCAACGAGAAGACCAACCCGACCGCGATCGACTCGATCGTTGAGGGTACGGGTGCGATCTTCACCAACGTGGCCTACAACCCCAAGACCCAGGAGGTCTGGTGGGAGGGTCGCGGCGACAAGCCGGCGGATCTGGATGGTTGGGAGGACTGGAAGGGCGAGGTGATCGCCGAGCGGGCTCCGGAGAACGCCGAGGACCCGTGGGCGCACCCCAACTCGCGGTTCACGACCACGTTGGCGAATGTCCCGAACGTCGCGAAGGACTTCGAGGACCCGGCCGGTGTGGAGATCCACGGGATCATCTTCGGTGGCCGTACCCGCGATCGTGAGCCGTTGATCCGCGCGATCTCCGACGTCGCCGAGGGTGTGTACGACGGCCTGACCCTGGGTGCGGAGGCGACCGCCGCGGCCGACGGCCTCGAGGGTGTGCTGCGTTATGACCCGATGTCGATGCGTCCGTTCATGTCGTACTCCGAGGCCGACTATGCCGCGCACTGGCTCGAGGTGATCGGCCGCGCCACGACGAAGCCGATCTTCGCGCACGTGAACTGGTTCCAGCGTGGTGAGGATGGCCGCTTCCTGTGGCCGGGGTATCGGGAGAACCTGCGGCCGTTGAACTGGCTCATGCAGTTCCTGGGCGGCGAGGTCGAGGGTGTGCAGACCCCGGTCGGGGTGCTGCCGAAGCGTGAGGAGCTCAACCTCGAGGGCCTGGACGAGCAGACCCTGGCCGACCTCGACACGGTCCTGGCCATCGACGTCGAGCGCTGGCAGCAGGAGATGGGCTTCCGCGAGAAGCACCTCGCGCAGTTCGACGGGCTGCCCGAGGAGATCTGGGAAGCACACCGCCGCGTCGCCCAGGCCCTCGACAACGCCTGAGTCTCGACAGCGCATGAAGGAAGCCGGCGCATCCGTCACCGCCGCCCAGCTCGAGCCCGGCGACGTCGTCACCATTCCGGGCGTGTCCGGTCGCTGCCGGATCCAGATCGTCCGGTCGGCCGTTCCGGGCGTCGTCTGGCTCTACGTCGTCGACGCCTCGTCCGGTGTCCGGCGGCGTGGACACGTCGCCCTCCCGCTCCACCAGGTCGTGGTCCGGCACACCGGTGCCGCCTCTCCCGCGGTCGACCCCGAGGAGACCTGATCCGAGACCTGATCCGCGCCTGATCCGAGACCCTGCTCGGAGGGCGTCCGCCGGCGTCAGCCCGAGGCCGGCCGGACGAGCAGCGGCGCGAGGGCGTCGGCGGCCAGCCGGACCACGGCGGGCGGGAGGCCGGCGCGGGCGCACACGGAGAGCCGGAGCGGCTCGGGGTGGGGAGGTCGTCGCGGCGGACCAGTCCCTCGGGGGTCTGGCCGAGCGTGGCCATGAGCGCGACGCCGAGGCCGGCGCCGACGGCGGCCTGGACGCCGGCGAGCTGGATCGCCTCGGCGCCGATGACGGCCGGCACGGCGTGCGCCGCCAGGGTCTCCAGGGCGCGGCTGCGCAGGCTGCACGGGCTGTCGAAGGCGACGACCGGCACCGGCTCGGGCGCGTGGGGCGGGGACCAGGTGGGGGAGGAGTACCAGGCGAGGTCGAGCTCGCCCACGGGTACGGCGTCCGGGTCGTCGGCGTTGAGCACCAGCGCGAGATCGACGGAGCCCGCGAGGAGCCCCTCCCGCAGCCGGTTGCCGCGGTCGATCCGGAACCGGAACCGGTAGCCGGGATCGGCCTGCTCCAGGGCGGCTGCGAGTGAGGGCAGCAGCTGGGCGGCGGCGTGCTCGGTGGAGCCGAGGGTGACCTGGGTGACCTGCTCGACCGCGAAGCTGCGCAGGGTGTCGTCGTGCGCGGCCAGGATCTGCCGGGCGTGGTGCACCAGCCGCTCGCCGCCGGCGGTGAACCGGGACCCGCGCCCGTGCTTCTCGACCAGCTTCGTGCCGACCACGCCTTCCAGGCGTCGTACGTGCTGGCTCACGGCGCCCTGGCTGAGGTGGAGGTGGGTCGCCGCGCGCTGGAAACCGCCGCAGTCCGCGACGGCGACGAGGCTGCGCAGCGGGGCAATGTCCAGAATCTTGCTCATGAAACAAGAGTAACCCGGACCGATCACGCTCCGTGATCGGTTCGGATCACGAACCCTCGTTGGACCGGCTGATTTAATCAAAGTAACTTGGTAGACAAACATCGAGACGACGCGGGAGTGGGAGCGGATGGCGACGAGGCGGCAGATCCACCTGGGTGCGGTGCCCTACGGCACCGGCGGACCCGGGAGCCACACGCTGTGGCTGGACCCGGACATCCCGGGCGACGCGAGCGTCAGCATCGACTGGTACACCGAGATCGCCCGGCTCGCCGAGCGCGGGCGCTTCGACCTGCTGTTCGTCGTGGACAGCCAGTTCATCACCCCGCACTCGCCGCCCCACTACCTCAACCGGCTCGAGCCGCTCACCCTGCTCAGCGCGCTCGCCGCACGCACCACCCACCTCGGTCTGGTCGGCACCGCGACGACGAGCTTCAACAGCCCCTTCAACCTGGTCCGACGGCTCGGCTCCCTCGACCTGATCAGCGGCGGCCGGGCCGGATGGAACGTGGTCACCACCGGCGATGCGGGGACGGCCGGCAACTACGGGCTGGACGAGCACTACGACTACGACACCCGCTACGGCCGGGCCCAGGAGTTCGTCGAGCTCGCCCGCGCGCTGTGGGACTCCTACGAGGACGACGCCTTCGTCCGCGACCGCGAGACCGGCGTCTTCCTCGACCGCGACAGGCAGCACGTGCTGAACCACGACGGCACCTACTTCCGGGTGCGCGGCCCGCTCAACCTGGTGCGCTCCGCCCAGGGGCACCCGGTGGTCTTCCAGGCCGGCGACTCCGACCAGGGCCGCGACCTCGGCGCCAGCGTGGGCGAGGGCATCTTCACCCACGCACCGGACATCCCCGCCGGCCAGGCGTTCTACGACGACATCAAGGGCCGGGCGCGGACGAAGTTCGGCCGCGACCCCGAGCACCTCAAGATCCTGCCCGGGATCAAGGTCGTCGTCGGCGACACCGACGAGGAGGCCCGCGAGATCGAGGCGTTCAACAACGACCGCGACCACACCTTCGCCGCGGCGCTCGCGGAGTTCGGCCGGCCCTTCGGCTGGCACGACTTCACCCGGTACGACCTCGACGCGCCCTTCCCCGCCGAGGCGCTGAGGTACGGCGAGCGCTCGTTCTTCACCCAGGCCAAGGCGGTCACCGAGCGGGCGGTCGAGAACGGCTGGACGCTGCGCCAGACCGTCGAGGCCACCCGCTACTTCCGCAAGAGCGAGTTCGTCGGATCCCCGGCGACCGTCGCCGACAAGCTCGTCGAGTGGTGGGAGGCGCGCGCCTGCGACGGCTTCAACGTCGGCGTCGACCACCCGGCCAACTTCCGCCGCTTCGTCGACGAGGTGGTGCCGATCCTCACCGAGCGCGGCGTCTTCCGCGCCGAGTACGACGCCACGACCCTGCGCGGGCATCTCGGGCTGCCCGTCCCCGTCAACCGCCACACCACCGCTCGCGCCACCGCCGCCGCGAGCGTCTAGACCCCGGGCGCCCGGCCGCACCCGCCGGGCGCCCGGTCACCAGCACGAAGACACCCCGAGACACCCACGAAAGCAGAAACGCATGCCTCTCCGCACCAGCAAGCCCGCCACCCACCTCAACCGGCGGACCTTCCTCGGCGCCAGCCTGGGCGCCGGGCTGATCCTGGCGCTCGAGGCCTGCGGCGGCACCTCGACGGGCACCAGCGGCGGCGCCGGCGGCACCCTCAAGTGGGCCTGGCAGCTGCCGACGACCTGGGACCCGGTCACCTCCTCCGCCGGCTCGGACGTGCAGATGCTCGCGCTGGCCTACGACCCCATCACGGCGCTCGACCAGGAGGGCAACGCGATCCCGTGGCTCGCCGAGTCGTGGACGTACGACGCGTCGGGCACCCAGGTCACCTTCACCCTCCGTGCGGGCCTGAAGTTCAGCGACGGCAGCCCGATCGACGCCACCGCGGTCGCGAAGTCGATCGAGCGCGGCCGCAGCGAGCAGGGCTCGCTCATCGCCCCGCAGATGAAGACGATCGAGAAGGTCAGCGCGTCCGGCGACCGTGACGTCGTCCTCGAGCTGAGCGAGGTCGACTACCAGTACCCGCTGCTCTTCGCCGGCAAGACCGGCATGGTCGTCAACCCCGCGGTCTTCGAGAAGGACGCCTCGTCGCTGGCCACCCAGCCCGCCGGGTCCGGGCCCTTCGAGGTCACGAAGTACGTCCAGAACGACCACGCCTCGATGAAGAAGAACCCGAACTTCTTCGCCGCCGACGAGATCAAGGTCTCCGCCTTCGACCTCTACCCGCAGGCCGACCCGGCGACCGTCGTGGCCGCCGTCCAGTCGGGGCAGTACAACGTCGCGCGGCTCTTCGGCGCGCAGGTCCAGCAGGCCGAGGACGCCGGGCTGGAGGTGCAGATCCTCGACTCGATGTTCGTCAGCTGCCTCGACGTGCACACCGGGATGAAGCCGTTCGACGACCCCGCCGTCGTGGAGGCGCTCAAGTTCGCCATCGACCGGGAGAAGATCAAGGAGGTCGCCAACTTCGGCATCGGCGACGTGAACTACCAGCCCTTCCCGCCGGGGTACGTCGGCTACGACCCCGACCTGGGCGACATCTACGCCTACGACCCCGACAAGTCCCGCCAGCTGCTCGCCGATGCCGGCTACACCGAGCCGATCCCGGCCGTCTTCACCAGCTCCGGCTTCGGCCCGGCCGCCGTGGAGCTGATCCAGGCGCAGCTGAAGGAGGTCGGGATCGAGGCGAAGATCGACACGATCCCGCAGACCCAGCACACCCAGCAGGTCTACATCGAGCGCTCCAAGGCCCTGACGTACGACGGCTTCGCCGGCCGCGAGTCGCCGGTGCAGGCCTTCCAGGTGCTCTTCGGCGCCGAGGGGCTGATGAACCCCAACCGGACCACCGACCCCGAGCTCGAGGCGCAGCTGAAGAAGGTCAAGGAGACGCCGACCGACGACCCGGAGTACCCCGCCCTCCTCCAGGAGGCGACCCGGATCGCGGTCACCACGTTCCCCAACGTCTTCCTCTACCTCACGCCGTCGATCGTCGCGCGCAAGGGCGTCTCGGCGCTGCCGGACTCCCCGAGCCTGCGGCGCTTCGAGGGGGTGACCACGTCGTGACCCTGGTCGCCTCCGCGCCGGCCCCGGCGGCGCCCGCCGTCGGCCGCGCCGGCGCGGCGGCCCGCCGTACCGTGCCGGCGCTGCGGTCGCTCGCCGGCGTGGTGGCCGTGACCGTGACCGTGCTCCTCCTCGCCTCGGTCGTCACCTTCGCGCTCGGTGCGCTCAGCGACAGCAACCCGGCCGCCGCGGCGCTGGGGGAGACCGCCACCGCGGAGGACATCGCGCGGCTCGACCACGAGTTCGGGCTGGACCGCCCGCTGCCCGAGCAGTACCTCAGCTGGGTCGGCAACGCCGTCACCGGCGACCTCGGCCGCTCCTGGTTCACGACCATCCCGGTGGCCGACAGCATCCGGCAGGCGCTGCCCGTCGACCTCTCGATCGCGGCCCTCGCGCTCGTGCTGGCGCTCCTGATCGGCGGCGGCGCCGGGATCGGCGCGGCGCTCAGCAACGGCGGCGTGTTCGACCGGGCGGTGACGCTGGTCTGCTCCCTGCTGGCCACGCTGCCGCCGTTCGTCATCGGCATGGCGCTCATCGTCGTGTTCGCCGTGAAGCTCCAGCTGCTGCCGGCCGGCGGGTACGTGCCGATCCAGGCGGACCCGCTGGAGTGGCTGCGCTTCGCCATCCTCCCGGCGCTGGCGCTGAGCCTCGACGTGGCGGCCTCGATCGCGCGCCAGCTGCGGACCTCGCTGGTCGGCCAGCTGCGCGAGAACTACGCCGTGGGGGCGGAGATGCGCGGCTTCGGTCGGCGCCGGGTGCTCTTCGGGCACGTGCTCCGCAACGCCGCGGGACCGACGCTCGCGGTCATCGGCCTGGCCATCCCGCTGATCATCGGCGGCGCGGTGATCACCGAGAAGCTGTTCGGCCTGCCGGGCGTGGCCCAGCTGTCGCTGCAGGCGGCCGAGAAGGGCGACGTGCCCGTCGTCCTCGGCACCCTGCTGGTCACCGCCGTGGTCGTCGTGATCGCGAGTCTCGTGGTCAACCTGCTGCAGGTGCTGCTCAACCCGGTCGCCCGGCGCGGCAGCGGAGCGACGGGGGCGGCGCGATGAGAAGCCCTATGTCAAGCCGCTTTGTTCTGTTGGGTGATGACGCGTTGGAGTGCGCGGTGGGTTTCGGGGTTGTAGGCGAGGTTGTCTTGCCAGCAGTGCCAGATGATGTGGAGCCAGGCTCGGGCGAGGATGCGTACGGCGTGGGCGTGGTCGTGGCCTCGTGCCCTGGCGCGGTTGTAGTAGTCGGCGGCCCAGGGGTTGGCGTGTCTGCTGTCGGCGGCGAAGTCGACCACGGCGTCGCGGAGTTGTTTGTCGCAGGACCAGCGGAACCCGACGGCTCGGTGTTTGCCGGACTGGCGGGTCGAGGGTGCGGCGCCGGCCAGGCAGGTCAGCGATTCGGGGTGGGGAATCTGGCTCGGCAGTCGCCGATCTCGGCCAGGAGGCGTGCGGCGCGGACGCGTCCGGCTTTGGGGAGGCTGGTGAAGATGTGCGCGTCGGTGTGTGCGTCGAGCTGCCGGTCGATCTGGGTCGAGAGGATCTTGATCTGCTCGACCAGAGTCAGCAGCAGCGTCACGTAGCTCGCGGTGATCGCAGCCTGGGTGGTGGCGTGGATGCCGGTGGCGCCCCTGGGCGCGTCCAGGAGCCGGGCGTGCAGCACGGCAGGGTCGGTGCGTCCGGAGTAGCCCTGTTTGGTCAGCCAGCCGCCGAGGCGTTGGGGGGTGAGCCAGTCGGCGCGGTCTTGGGTGTCGAACCGGGTCAGGAACGTCAAGGAGATCTCGGAGTCGATGTCGCGGAAGAGGCCGATGGCGCCTGGGAAGACGTTGCGCAGGTGGGCACGGAGCTGGTTGGCGACCGCGACGCGGTGTTTGACGAGGTCTTTGCGGGCACGGCAGGCGCGTCGCAGCGCGACCGTGTCGTCGCGGTCGGGGATCAGTGGGCGCAGTCGGGTCCGGTCGGTGCGCAGGGTGTCGGCCAGGACGTAGGCGTCGAAACGGTCGTCCTTGTTGCCGGCCGATCCGTAGCGGCCGCGCAGGTTCTTGACCTGGTTCGGGGAGATCACCACCACGCTCAGCCCGGCGGCCAGCAGTGTGTCGATGACGGGTCCGTCGGGTCGTTCGATCGCGACCTCGTCGACGCCGTGACGGCGCAGGAAGCCGACCAGTTCACGCAGGCCGCTTGCGGTGTGCTCGACCGTCGTGGTGGCGACCTTGCGGCCGCGTCCGTTGACGATGCAGGCGGCGTGGTCGTCACGGGCCCAGTCGATGCCCGCGGTCACGTCGTTGGGCGCGGTCTCGGGCAGGGTCACAGAACGTTGGCTACTCATGGATTCGGTCGGGGTTTTGCTGGCAGACTTCACGTCAGCCTCCTCGCTGCTCCAATCAGTGGGGAGGCACCCATTTCTTCGGGTGTCGCGATATCTCACGGTGCCGGGACGTGTCTGCCGGTTCGCTCACTGATCGGCGCTCGCGACCACGCTGATGCTCAGCAGCGGTCTTGGCGCACAGCCCTATCGACGGTCCACACGTCCCGGGCAACCACCAGATCCTGCAGATCTCATCGTGGACGTCCTTGGCGTCAAGCGAGCAGGGCAGTGACCTGGCGGCACCCGGGGTGCATCACCGCCTCATCTGGAAGCGATGACGTCAGGAAGGTAGTCCAGTGAGCACCCTCCGTGCGCTGTGGCGCATCCCCAGCGCCCGGCTCGCCCTGATCGTGCTGGCCGGCGTGGCGCTCCTCGCGGTCTTCGGCGGCACGCTCGCCCCGCACGACCCGCTGAAGCAGTACACCGACGACGTGCTGCAGGGCCCGAGCGCGCAGCACCTGCTCGGCACCGACTACGTCGGCCGCGACGTGCTGAGCCGGCTGATGAGCGGCACCCGCCTGTCCGTGCTCGGCGCGGTCGAGGCGGTGCTGATCGGCGGGCTGCTCGGCATCCCGTCCGGCCTCGCGTCCGCCTGGCTGGGCCCGCGGCTGGAGTGGATCACGCTGCGGGTCAGCGACACCCTGGTGATCCTTCCGTTCACGGTCTTCGCCATCGCGGTCGCCGGCACGCTCGGCAACGGCCTGCAGCAGGCGATGATCGCGATCGGCATCCTGATCAGCCCGATCTTCTACCGCGTCACCCGGGCCGCCGCGCTCGGGCTGCGCAAGGTGCAGTACGTCGAGGCCGCCGAGCTGATGGGAGCCACCGAGTGGTGGACCCTGCGCCGGCACATCTGGAACAAGGTGCTGCCGAATGTCGCCGTCACCGCCGCGCACGCGACCGGCGCCGCCCTGCTCGTGGTGGCCTCGCTCGCCTTCCTCGGCCTCGGCGTCACGCCGCCCGCACCCACCTGGGGCGGCATGCTCTCCTCCGACCTCGGCTACCTCGCGCAGCAGCCGTGGGCGCCGATCTTCCCCGCCCTGCTGATGATGGCGACCGTCGGCTCGCTCAACCTCCTCGCCGACGCCATCCGCGACGCCACCGGCGCGAGCGCGGCGCCGCGCCGTCGTACCCGGCCCACCCCGTCCGCCTCCCGAGAGGAGCAGCGCGATGCCGTCGCGTCCTGAGCAACCCGCCAGCACGCTCGAGGTGAGTGACCTCCGGATCTCCGTCGCCGACGGGCTGGTCGCCGTCCAGGACGTCTCCTTCGCGATCGCCCGCGGCGAGTCGGTCGGCCTGGTCGGCGAGTCCGGCAGCGGCAAGACGCTGACCTGCCGCGCCGCGCTCGGGCTGCTGCCGGCCACCGGCCGGGTCGACGCCGGCCGGATCGTGCTCGGCGACGGCGCCGACGCGGTCGAGCTGACCGGCGCGCGCCGCTCCACCTGGGACGGCGTCCGCGCGGGCCGGATCGGCGCGGTGTTCCAGGACCCGGCGTCGTACCTCAACCCCTCGCTGACCGTCGGCCACCAGCTCGCCGAGCAGCTGCGGGTCAAGCGCGGCCTGCGCCGGCGCGCGGCCCACGACCGGTCGGTCGAGCTGTTCGCCGAGGTCGGCCTGCACGACCCCGCCGGCGTGTTCCACCAGTACCCGCACCAGCTCTCCGGCGGCATGCTCCAGCGGGTCCTCATCGCGATCGCGATCTCCTGCGAGCCCGAGCTGCTCATCGCCGACGAGGCCACCACCGCGCTCGACGTCGTCATCCAGGCCGAGATCCTCGCCCTGCTGCGGCGGCTGCGCGCGGCCCACGGTCTCTCGCTGCTCCTGGTCACCCACGACCTCGCCGTGGTCGCCGAGAGCTGCGAGCGGATCCTGGTCATGTACGGCGGCCAGATCGTCGAGAGCGGCCCCACCGACGAGGTCCTCGGCGACCCGCGGCATCCCTACACCCGCGCGCTGATGGGCGTCGCGACCATCGGCGACTGGGGCCGGCGCCGGCTCGAGGTGATCCCCGGCCAGCCGCCCGCGGCGGGGGAGGAGATGCCGGGCTGCCGGTTCGCCCCGCGCTGCGGGTACGCCGCGGACGCGTGCCTGGCCGGACCGGTCCCGGTGACCGATCTCGGCGCGGGCCGCACGTCGCGGTGCGTCCGCACGACCACATCCTCGGCCACGTCGGTCGGAGAGGCGGTGCCGGCATGAGCACGACCCACGACCTCAGGATCCCCGAGCGTGCGGAGGTGACGCCCACCCCCGCGCCGCTGCTGCGGGTCCGCGGCCTCTCGGTCTCCTACGCCCCGCCGCGCAAGGGCACCCACCTCGGCACCGGCGCGGCGCTCCGCGACGCCGACCTCGAGGTCCGCCCCGGCGAGATCGTCGGCATCGTCGGCGAGACCGGCTCCGGCAAGACCACGCTCGCCCGCGCCACCGTCGGCCTGGTCGCGCCCGCTGCCGGGACCATCGAGTTCGCCGGCGACGACATCGGCGGCCTGCGCGGCCGCGCGCGGCGCGCCTTCCGCCGCTCCGGCCAGGTGCAGCTGGTCTTCCAGGACCCGCTGCGCTCGCTCGACCCCGACCTCGCCGTCGCCGAGCTGGTCCGCGAGCCGCTCGACATCGCCGGCACGCTGACACGGACCGAGCGGCAGCAGCGGGTGGCGGAGTCGCTCCACCTCGTCGGCCTCGACCCCGAGACGGTCGCGCACCGCCGTCCGCGCGAGCTGTCCGGCGGCCAGCGCCAGCGCGTCTCCCTCGCCCGCGCCATCGCCACCCGTCCGCGGCTGCTGTTCTGCGACGAGCCGGTCTCCGCGCTCGACGTGTCCAACCGCAACCTGGTGCTCAACCTGCTCGACCGGCTCCGGGTCGAGCTCGACCTCGCCGTCGTGATCATCGCCCACGACCTCAGCTCGCTGGCCGGCATCGCCGACCGGGTCGCCGTCTTCTACCGCGGCCGGATCGTCGAGCAGGGCCCGATCCGCGCCGTGCTGGAGGACCCCGCCCATCCCTACACGGCGCTGCTCACCGCCTCCGCCCGAGCATCGGGCACGAGGACCGGCTGCGCCCCGACCAGCTCCGGCCCGCCGCCGGCACCCCGTCCTGGCCGGCCGACCTCGGCTGTGTCTTCGCCCACCGCTGCCCGTTCGCGCACGACGCCTGCGCCGACCAGCCCGTCCCGGCCGTCGTACCGCAGGCGCCGGGCCGGCAGGTCGCCTGCCACGACGCCGTCGTGTGGCGCGAGCGACTCGACCATCCCCACCCGCAGAAGGAGTCCGCATGAGCCTGGAGTTCATCGGCATCACCGCCACCCAGGACGTGGGCACTCGCGGCCCGGGGGCGACCTCGGTCGGCGCCACCACCCAGTCCGAGGCATCCGCGCCGGTCGGCCCCGTCGTCGACAAGGACTACGTCCGTCGGCTCGCCCGCACTCACGAGGAGGCCGGATTCGATCGGGTGCTGATCGCCCATCTGTCCTCGATGCCCGACGGCTTCGTCGTCGCCGACCAGGTGCTGGAGGCCACCGAGAGGCTGAAGGTGCTGCTGGCGCATCGCCCCGGCTTCTGGGCCCCGACGATCGCCGCCCGCGCCTACGCGACCCTCGACGCCTTCCACCCGGGCCGGGTCGCGATGCACGTGATCACGGGTGGCGACGACGCCGACCAGCAGCGCGACGGCGACTTCCTCACCAAGGCCGAGCGCTACCGGCGTACCGACGACTTCCTCACGGTGGTGCGCAAGGAGTGGGAGTCGGAGGCTCCCTTCGACCACGAGGGCGAGTTCTACCGGGTCGCCGGCGCCTGGTCGTCGGTGCGGCCGGGTACCCGGATCCCCGTCTACTTCGGCGGCGCCTCCGCCGACGCGATCCGGGTCGGCGGCAAGCACGCCGACGCGTACGCCTTCTGGGGCGAGCCGCTGGAGGGCATCAAGGAGCGCATCCGTGAGGTCCGCGCGGCCGCCGAGCCGTACGGCCGCGAGCCGCGCTTCAGCGTGAGCCTGCGGCCGATCGTGGCCGACACCGAGGCCGAGGCGTGGTCGCGTGCGGAGGAGATCCTCGCCCGCACGCGTGAGTACGTCGCCGCCGCCGGCGCGGAGAAGGTGCGCGCCTTCGGCAGCAAGGCGGTCGGCTCACAGCGCCTGCTCGCCGCCGCCGACCAGGCCGACGTGCACGACAAGCGTCTGTGGACGGCACTGGCCAAGGTCACCGGTGCCGGCGGCAACTCGACGGCGGTCGTCGGCAGCTACGAGCAGGTCGCCGAAGCGCTGCTCGACTACGTCGGCATCGGCGTCACGACGCTGCTCATCCGCGGCTTCGACCCGCTCGAGGACGCGCGGAAGTACGGCCGACTCATCGACCTTGTCCGCGCTGGCGCGGCCGACCACCCGGCGCTCGCCGGCTAGCAGAAGGAGATCCCATGAGCCACGCATCCCCCTACGACGACGTCGAGATCCTCGGCATGATCGGCACCGCCGACGCCTCCGAGATCCGCCCCGGCAACGCCGCCGTCGTCGACCCCGACTACACCGCCCGGTTCGCCCGCGCCCACGAGGAGGGCGGCTTCGACCGCGTCCTCATCGGCTACGGCTCCGGCTGGGCCGAGGGCAGCCAGGTCGCGGCGTACGCCGCCGCGCACACCGAGCGCCTCGGCCTCCTCGTCGCGCACCGGCCCGGCGTCGTGCACCCGACGCTCGCGGCGCGCACGTTCACGACGCTCGACCAGTTCAGCAAGGGCCGGGTCGCGCTCAACATCGTGACCGGCAGCACCAACGCCGAGCAGCGCCGCGAAGGCGACTACGTGCCGCACGACGAGCGCTACGACCGCACCGACGAGTACCTCCAGATCCTGCGCACCGCCTGGGACACCAAGGGGCCGCGCGACTTCGAGGGCCGCTACTACCGCTTCGAGGGCGCCACCCCGCAGGTCTTCCCCTACCAGGACCG
The DNA here is from genome assembly GCF_006494775.1 of Nocardioides humi. Lineage (NCBI taxonomy): Bacteria > Bacillati > Actinomycetota > Actinomycetes > Propionibacteriales > Nocardioidaceae > Nocardioides > Nocardioides humi. The sequence goes on from NZ_CP041146.1 coordinate 3,821,882, forward strand.
GCATCTGGAGCTCTTCTTCGGCGGCAGCTCGCCCGCGGCGTATGTCGTCGGCGCGAGGCGCGCGGACACCTACATGCTCTGGGGCGAGCCGCTGAAGGAGACCGGCGAGCAGATCGCCACCGTCACCGCGCGAGCCGCCGAGGCGGGACGCGCCCGGCGGCCGCGGATCTCGGTGTCCTTCCGGCCGATCCTCGGCGCGACCGACGAGGCCGCATGGGAGCGCGCGCACGGCATCCTCGACACGATCAACGGCGCGGTCGGCGCACAGTTCAAGCAGAAGATGGGCCAGCTGCATCCGCGGGATCGTGCGCCCGAGAACGCCGGATCCCAGCGCCTGCTTGCCGTGGCCGAGAAGGGCGAGCTGCACGACCGCTGCCTGTGGACGCCCACCACCAGGGCGGTCGGCGGTGGCGGCAACTCCACCGCGCTGGTCGGCTCGCCCGAGACCGTCGCCGCCGCGATCCTCGACTACGTCGAGATCGGCGTCGACACCGTGCTGATCCGCGGCTACGACCCGCTCCAGGACGCGATCGACTACGGCCGCGACCTGCTCCCGCTGGTCCGCCAGGAGCTGGCGCACCGCGCGGCCACGCGTCGTACCGGCGTCACGGAGAAGGCGGCCGTCTGATCCATGAGGCCGTTGGAAGGAGTGCGGGTCGTCGAGCTGGCGCACGTCGCCGCCGGGCCGTTCGCGGGCATGCTGCTCGCGGACCTCGGCGCGGACGTGGTCAAGGTCGAGCCGCCGACCGGTGACCAGATGCGGGCCTGGCCGCCCTTCGCCACGGAAGATGACGGGAGGGGCGGCGAGGACCGGTTCAGCCACAACTTCGCGTCGGTCAACCGCAACAAGCGCTCGGTCGTCGCCGACCTCAAGGATCCCGACGACCTGGCGCGGGTGCGGGGCCTGGTGGCGGCGGCCGACGTGGTCGTCGAGAACTACCGGCCCGGCGTGCTCGACCGGCTCGGCCTCGGCTACGCAACTGTGCGTGAGGGGCACCGGGGGTTGGTCTACTGCTCGATCTCCGGCTACGGGCTGCAGAGCCCGTATGTCGACCGCGGCGCCTACGACGTCGTCATCCAGGGCATGTCCGGGCTGATGAGCGTGACCGGCGAGCCCGACGGCGGACCGGTCAAGGCCGGCGTGCCGGTGGGCGACTTCACCGCCGGGCTCTACGCGGCGTACACGATCGCGGCGCTGCTGCCGCGGGTGCGCGACACGGGCGGGTCGGTGCGGGTGGACTGCCCGATGCTCGACTGCCTGCTCGGGGTCTCGGCGCTGCAGACCAGCGAGTACTGGGGATCCGGCGTCGAGCCGCGCCGGCTGGGCACGGCCCACCCGCGCAACGCCCCCTACCAGGGTTTCAGTGCCGCCGACGGCGACTTCACCGTGGCGGCCGGCAACGACCGGCTCTGGGCCGCGGTCGCGTCGGTGGTCGGGCTGCCCGAGCTCGTCGACGACCCGCGCTTCCGCACCCAGCTGGACCGGGTGCGGAACCAGCACGAGCTCGAGGCCCTGCTGCAGGCGCGCTTCGCCGAGGAGAAGCGCGAGCACTGGCTGACCGCCCTCGCCGCCCGCGGCGTGCCGTGCGGCCCGGTGAACACCTTCGGCGAGATCCTCGCCGACCCGCACGTGGAGGCGACCGGGCTGGTGGCCGCCGTCGACGTACCGGTGGCCGGGCCGACGCCGACCGTGGTCTTCCCGGTGCGGGTCGAGGGCCTCTCGCCGCGACTCGACCGCGGAGCCCCGCGGCTCGGCGCCGACACCGAGGTGTACGACGAGTGGGCGGCGCGATGAGCCTCGGCATCGTGCGCGGTGACGTCTGGACGGTCACCCTGGACCGCCCGGAGCGGGCCAACGCGCTCTCCGCTGAGCTGGTGGAGGCGCTGCACGGCGTGCTCGACGAGGCCGCCTCTGCACGGCCCGAGGCGCTGGTGCTGCGCGGCAACGACCGGCACTTCGCGGCCGGCTTCGACCTCGGGGGCTCTCCACGGAGACCGATGCCTCGCTGGCGCTGCGCTTCCTGCGGATCGGGCTGCTGCTCGAGCGGCTGATCGCGGCGCCGTACCGGACCGTCGCGGTCGCCGAGGGCGCCGCTGTCGGCGCTGGAGCCGATCTCGTGCTCGCCTGCGACCATCGACTGGTGGATCCCGCCGTGACGCTGCGCTTCCCCGGCTCGGCCTTCGGGGTCGCGCTCGGCACCGTGCGCCGGGCCGAGCTCGGCGCCGCCCTGACGACCGGCGTGCCGAGTACGTTGCCCGACGTGCTCCGCGCGGAGTCGCCGGCCCGCCCGCCCCACGACGGCGATGCCGAGCTCGCGGCGCTGGCCCGCTCGGTCGCCGTACCCGGCCTGCGCGACCGGATCGCGGCCTACCGGACAGCCCTGACGGAAGCCGGGATCCGTGGGTAGGCACCTACTACGCGACACCACGGCAGGGCGCTGGCTGCGTTGCCGCCGCTCGAAAGACCCCCAGTCTGTCTTCGCGGCGGACGCCTTGCCATCACCCCACCGTGGCGCCGCTCGCTACGGCGCCTACCCACGGACCCCGGCTAAGGAGAACGCATGACCCAGCAGCAGATCGTCCCCGTGGCGAGCGAGGTCCCGGAGATCGCCGCCTTCGCCGACCGGGTGGCCGACCTGGTCGCGCGCGGGCTCGACGAGCGTGCCCTCACCGCCGCGATCCGCGACGACCTCGAGGCGACCCTCGCCGCCGGCTTCGACCTGCCCGCCGAGACGACCCGGCCGGACCCGGAGCGCTACGTCATGTACCCGCTGCACGTCGCCGCCGACGGCTCCTTCTCGATCGCCAGCGCGGTGTGGAACGTCGGCCAGGGCACGCCCGTCCACGGCCACGAGACGTGGGGCGTGGTGGGGATCTACCGCGGCGTCGAGGTCGAGACGCGCTTCGAGAAGCCGTCCGCGCCCGACGTACCGCTGGTCGCCGAGGGCACCGACGAGTGGACCGCCGGCCAGGTCACGGTGTGCTGCACCACCGACGACGACGTGCACCAGGTCCGCTGCGGTGGCGACGAGCCGGTCGTCGGCATCCACGTCTACGGCGCCGACATCGGCACCCTGCCGCGCCGTTCGTACGATCCCGAGACCGGGGCCGTGCACTGGTTCACGTCCACGTGGGCCCTGACAGAAGGAGAGGACCGATGACCGTGACTTCCTGGGACGAGCCCGTCGGGGGTACGCCGCGCGGCACCCTGGTCGTGCTGCCCGGACGCGGCGAGACCGCCGCCTCGTACGATCGGTTCGGCCGGCGGCTGTCCGCCGACGCCTGGCGGGTGCGGCTGGTGCCGGTCGACCTCGGCGACCCGGACGGCCCCGACGCCGTCCGCGAGCAGGTGGAGAAGCTGCTCGTCGACGAGTCGCTCCCGGCCCCGAAGGTGCTGGTCGGCAGCGACTCCGGCGCGACCCTGGCCGCGCTGCTCGCGCCGGCACTTCCGGTGGACGGCGTTGTGCTCGCGGGCATCGCCCTGCCCGGCTCGGCCGGCGGCTCGTGGGACTCGTGGGAGGACGAGGTCGACGCACGCACTGCGTGTCCCGTGCACCGGCGGGTGATCTCCGAGGACAGCGGGTTCGGCCGCGGCGGCCTCGACCAGCCGCTGCCGTGGAGCTCGGTCGAGCTGACCTCCCCCGGGCGGCCGGTCCTCGTCCTGCACGGGTCCGCCGACCCGGTGACACCGGTCGCCGACGCCCTCGCGGCGTACGACGCCCTGCGGGAGGCGCGGGTCCGGGTCGTCGACGGCGGGCGTCACGACGTACTGAACGACGCCTCGCACCGCTCGGTCGCCGCCACGGTCGTGCTCTTCCTGGAGTCGCTGCGGCTGGGGACCGACCTGCCGGACGTCGTCCGCGAGCCCGAGGGGAGCGTGACCCGATGACCGTCGCTGTCGTGGTGGGCAACCCCAAGCCCGCCAGCCGCACCCTCTCCTCGGCGCTGTACGTCGCCCGCGAGCTCGCCGGCGAGCCCGACCTGGTCGTCGACCTCGCCACCCTCGGGCCGGCGCTCCTCGACTGGTCGGACGCCGGCGTCGGCGACCTCGTCGCCCAGGTGGGCGCCGCGGACCTGGTCGTCGTCGCGAGCCCGACCTACAAGTCGTCGTACACGGGGCTGCTGAAGCTGTTCCTCGACCGCTTCGCCGCCGACACCGGCCTCAACGGGCTGGCGGTGCCGCTCATGCTCGGCGGCGGCCCGGCCCACGCGCTGGCGCCGGAGTACACCCTGCGCCCGATCCTCGCCGAGCTCGGCGGGACCGTCCCCGGCCGGGCGCTGTACGTCCTCGACAGCGCGCACGACGACGACGCGTCGTACCGGCCCTGGCTGGACGCGGTCCGCCCCTTCGTCAGCGCCTACCTGGAGAGCAGGACCGCATGACCACCCTCGCCGGCAGCTTCGCGACCAACCAGGACCTCGACCCGGACCGGCTGCGCCAGGCGTTCGGGTTCTTCCCCAGCGGCGTGGTCGCGGTCGCCGCCGAGATCGACGGTCGGCCCGTCGGCCTCGCCGCGAGCTCGTTCACGTCGGTGAGCCTCGACCCGCCGCTGGTCTCGGTCAACCTCGCCGTCACCTCGAAGACCTGGCCCGACCTCAAGCGCGCCCCGCACCTCGGCGTCACCATCCTCGCCGACCACCACGCACCCGTCTGCCGCCAGCTCGCCGGCCCCGTCGAGAGCCGCTTCGACGGGGTCGCCCACAGCGTCACCGACGACGGCGCGCTCCTCCTCGACGACGGCCTCGCCCGGTTCGACTGCACCGTCTACCGCGAGGTCGAGGCCGGCGACCACGTCCTCGTCCTGCTCGAGCTGCACGCCGTCGACCACGTCGAGCAGGGCGCCGCCCTCGCTCCGCTCGTCTTCCACCGCAGCGGGTTCAGCCGGCTCGGGCGGGGCTGATCCGGTCCAGGATCGCCAGCTGCCGCGCCCACGCGGGCGACCCCGGGTCGATCACGGCGAAGTGGCCGCCGTCGACCTCGACCAGCGCCGCCTCGGCCCCGGCCGCCGCCGCGCGCTCGACGTACTCCCGGGACTGGCTGATCGGCACGTCCGCGTCGTCCGGGGCGTGCACGCACCACACGGGTACGGCGAGGGGGAGCTGCTGCGCGGGGTCGTAGCGGGCGTCGGCCTCGGTCGGCGGGTGGCCGAGCAGCTCGCGGACCGCACCGTCGCTGAGCCCCGCCGCGTCGGTGGCGCGCAGGTCGAGGACGCCGGCCTGGCTGATCACGTGGGTCACCGGCACCTCCTCGGGCCAGCCGAAGCGACCGCGCGCCGCCGCCCAGGTGGCGAGGTGCCCGCCCGCGGAGTGGCCGAGCGTGACGACCGTCGACGTGGCGAGGCCGAGCGTGGCGAGGTGGTCGATCCCGGCGGCGACGTCGTCGAAGGTCGCGGGCGTCCCGCCGCCGCTCCCCGGCCCGGTCCCGACCCGGCGGTACTCCAGGTTCCAGGCCGCCCAGCCCCGCGCGGCCAGGTCCGCCGCGAGCGGCGTGCCGAGCGACGCGGCGGTGTACGGCGCACGCCAGAAGCCGCCGTGGACCACCACCACGACGCCGCGCGGCGTGCCGGCGCGCGGCAGGTGGAGGTCGCCGTACTGGCTCGGGTCGTCGCCGTAGGCGTGGCGGGTCCGCTGCATGTCCGACATCGTCACGTACCCGGCATGATCGTGGCCATGGGTCACGACCACGTCGTCCTCCGCCCCGGCGAGTCGGGTGTGAACGCCTACCGCCTGCTCACCGAGCTGGTGGTCCCGCGCCCGATCGCCTGGGTGTCGAGCGTGTCCGCCGAGGGCGTCGGCAACCTGGCGCCGCACTCGTTCTTCACGGTGGCGAGCGCGGATCCCCCGATCGTCCAGTTCACCTCGGTCGGGGCGAAGGACACGCTGCGCAACGTCCGCGAGTCCGGTGAGTTCACGATCAGCCTGGCCACGCGGGCGCTGATCGACGACGTCAACGCGACCAGTGCCCCCTACCCGCGCGAGGTGGACGAGGCGGCTGCCGTCGGTGTCGCGATGGCGCCGAGCGCGGTCGTCGTACCGCCTCGGGTGGCGGCGTCGCCGGCGTCCCTGGAGTGCCGCCTCCACGACACCCTGCCGTTGGGCGACTCCGTCCTCGTGTTCGGCGACGTCGTGGCGGTCACCGTCGACCCGGAGGTCCTGGTCGACGGCCGCCCGGCCTTCGACCTCCTCGCGCCGCTGTCGCGGCTGGGCGGCAGCGCGTGGGGACTGCCGGGTGCGGTCGTCACCCGGCCCCGGCCGCGGTGAGCGCCGATCAGGCCCGCAGCCCGGTCGACACCAGGTCGACCAGCGCCTGGTACGCCTGCGCGTCGTCGAGCCCGGTGGCGGCGCCGATCCGGCCGTCGCCGATCGCGTCCATCACCTCGGCGACCGCGGCGCCGACGAAGCCGGCGTGGACCTGGCGGAGCGTGCCGGCGGCGACGCCCTCGGTGACGAGCGCCTGTACCCGCGCGGCGGCCTGGGCGGTGTTGGCGCGGTAGACCTCGGCGCCGGGCGGGAAGCCGGCGAGGTCGGCGTAGAACTGGGGGGAGGCGGGGGCGAGCTCGTCCGCCACCGCGGTGAGGTACGTCGCCAGGCGGTCCGCCGGGTCGGCGACCGCGTCGATCCGCTCCTCGATCCGCTCCGCGGCGCGCTTGAAGAAGTGCCGCACCGTGGCGGTGATGACCTGCTCCTTGCTGGGCGCCACGAGGTAGAGGGTGCTGCGCGAGCAGGAGAGGCGCTGGGCGAGCTCGCCGATGCCGAAGGCGGCGAAGCCCTCGGCGAGGAAGAGGTCGACCAGCTCGTCGAGCAGGGCGTCCCGGCGCTGGCGGGAGCGCGCGGGGAGGGTTCGCTGCTGCTGCACGGTCGCAGGCTAGCAATCGACCGGGTACTCTGTTCCGTACCAGTACCGCGATTGTAGTACTCGAACCGTTTCCTGGAGGACCCCATGCCCGCACGCCGCCTGTTGGCGACCGAGGAGACCGCGGACCTGCTCCGCCTCGCCCGCCAGCTCGCCACCGAGGAGCTGCTCCCGCGCGCGGCCGAGGCCGAGGCGACCGGCGCCTTCCCGCGCGAGGTGTTCCGGCTCCTCGGCCGGGCCGGGTTCCTCGGCCTGCCCTACCCGGAGGAGGTCGGTGGCGGCGGTCTGCCGTACGAGGTCTATCTCCAGGTGCTCGAGGAGCTCGGCGCCGTCTGGTCGAGCGTGGGCGTCGGGGTCTCGGTGCACGCCCTGAGCTGCTTCGGGCTGGCCGCCTTCGGCACCGACGAGCAGCGCGCGAAGTGGCTCCCCGAGATGCTGGGCGGCGAGCTGCTCGGCGCCTACTGCCTCTCCGAGGCGCAGGCCGGCTCCGACCCCGCCGCGATGCGGACCCGCGCCCGCCGCGACGGCGACGAGTACGTCATCGACGGCGCCAAGGCGTGGGTCACCCACGGCGGCCAGGCCGACTTCTACAAGGTCATGGCGCGCACCGGCGACGGGCGCGGCGACATCTCCTGCTTCCTGGTCCGCGCCGACACCCCCGGCCTGTCCGCCGACCCGCCCGAGCAGAAGATGGGCCTGATGGGCTCGACGACGGCGACCGTGCGCTTCGAGGGCGTCCGGGTCCCGGCCGACCAGCGGCTCGGCGACGAGGGGCAGGGCCTGAAGATCGCGCTCGCCGGCCTCGACTCCGGCCGGCTCGGCATCGCCGCCGTCGCGACCGGTCTCGCCCAGGGCGCGCTCGACCGCGCGGTCGCCTACGCCCAGCAGCGCGAGTCCTTCGGCCAGCGGATCATCGACCACCAGGGCCTGGCCTTCGTGCTCGCCGACATGGAGGCCGCCGTCCAGTCCGCGCGCGCCACGCTGCTGCACGCCGCCCGGCTCCGCGACCACGGACTGCCCTTCTCCCGCGAGGCCTCGATCGCCAAGCTGGTCGCCACCGACGCCGCGATGAAGGTGACCACCGACGCCGTCCAGGTCCTCGGCGGAGCCGGCTACACGAAGGACTTCCCCGTCGAGCGGTACATGCGCGAGGCCAAGGTGATGCAGATCTTCGAGGGCACCAACCAGATCCAGCGGATGGTCATCGGCCGCTCCCTCGACCGCGACCCCGCCGCCGGCGGGATCATCTCGGTGGGCTGACCACCCCGACCCGAGCACAACCGCGCGCACAACCGCGAGCACGCCCCGGCACGCTCTAGGGTGACGGCGTGAGCGAAGCGGAGCTGCCGGAGCCGGTGGAGCGGCGGCTGCAGCGGCTCTGGGCCGAGGCGGCCGAGCGGGGCGGGCCGATGCCGAGCGAGATCGCGCTCGCCTCCTCGCTGGAGATCAGCCGCCCGGCGGTGCGCGAGGCGCTGGTCCGGCTCGAGGAGCGCGGCTTCATCCACCGGCGCAAGGGCGCCGACACGACGGTCAACAGCTCGCTGCTCGGCATCCCCGCACGCTTCGAGCAGCGGCTCGACAGCTCCGCGCTGATCGCCGCGATGGGCCGGACCCCGTCCGTGACGGTGGTGTCCGCCGACGTCGGCGAGGTGAGCCTCGACGAGGCGGACGAGTACGACGTCTCGCCGCGCCGGACCGTGCTGCGCACGACCAAGGTCTGGTCGGCCGACGGCGAGCCGGTGCTCGTCGCGCGCGACGTCGTACCGGTGCTGACCGACACCGACCCGACGGCCCTCGACCCCGCCGCGCCGATGTCGGAGCTCGCCCGCGCGCTGGTGGGGGAGCAGGTCGGTTGGGAGCTGGTCTGGCCCGGCGCCGACGGCCTGTCGCCCGAGGACGCCGGGCTGACCGGGCGCCCGGAGGGCGAGCCGGCGATGACGCTCGAGGCGACCGGGATCAGCCGCACCGGCACGGTCTGCTACTGGACCCGCGAGGTGCACCTGCGCGGGGCGTTCCGGTACGCGATGGTCCGCCGCGCGGACTGGTAGCGGGTCAGCGCAGCAGCCGCGTCGTCGTCTCCGACTCCGCGACGACCCGGCCCTCGCGGACGACCCAGCGCGGCCGCGCGTGCTCGGTGAGGACGTCGCGCAGCCGGCCGTCCGCGTGCACGCACAGGTCGGCCGGGTTGCCCTCCGCGATCGCATGGTCCGGTACGCCGAGCACGTCGGCCGCGCGCGTGGTCACCAGGTCGAGCAGCAGCCGCTGGTCCGCCCCGGTGAGGAAGCGCAGGGTGTGGGCGGCGAGGAAGGCCACCTCCAGCATGCTGTGCCGCCCGAACGGGTAGTACGCGTCCTCGATGTCGTCCTGCCCCAGCGCCACCGGGATGCCGTCCTCGAGGAACTCCCGCACCGGCAGGTGCAGCGGCCCCGTGTGCGGGTCGGACACGAAGCCCAGCCCGGCCGCGTGCGCGAGGTCCATCAGCCGCTGCAGCGTCGGCTGGGGGTACGTCGCCAGCGCCCGCGCGTGGCAGGCGACGCCCCGCCCGTGGAGGCCGTGCTCGATCATCGCCTCGGCCAGCAGCTGCGTCGTCCGCAGTCCCGGGTCGCCGGCGTCGTCGACCAGCATCGCCACCCGCCGGCCCTGCTCCGCGGCCAGCCGGCAGGCCCACTCGACGTGCGCGCGGGCGTCGGCGTCGGTCATCTCGATCCACGGGATCCCGCCGACGACGTCGGCGCCCATCCGCAGCGCCTCCTCGCACAGCTCCGCGGCGCCGGGGTCGCGGAGCAGGCCGTCCTGCGGGAACGCCACGACCTGCACGTCCAGCAGGTCGCGGTACTCCTCGCGCACCGCCAGCACCGCCTCCATCCCCACCAGCCGCGCGGTGGTGTCGACGTCCACGAACGCCTGGATGTGCAGCACCCCGTGCGCGACCGCCGCGTCGAGCGCGCGGCGTACGTTGGGCTCGAGCCAGGCGCGGTCGTACTGCCGCTTCACTCCGCTCGCCTCCCGCACGATCGAGCGCAGCGCGGCGCCCATGCTGCCGGAGGTGTACGCCGCCAGCGCGCCGTCGCCCGCGCGGTCGAGCGTGTGCACCTTCTCCAGGTGCATGTGCCCGTTGACGAACGACTCGGTGACCAGTCCGCCGCCCGCGTCGATGGTCCGGGCCGCGGTGGTGTCGGCCGGCACGGCGGCCGCGACGTGCACGTAGCGGCCGTCGCGGATCCCCAGCGCGACCGGCGACCCGTCGGCCAGGCGGGCGTTCGTGACGAGCAGGTCGAGCGGCGCGCTCATGCCGCCGCCTCGAAGACGATCGACTCCTGCAGGGTGAGCGCGCGGCGGAGGGTGTTGCCGACGGGGCAGGTCTCGACGCCGTGCCGCAGCGCCTCCTGCTGCTCGGGCGTGAGGTCGCCGTGCACGGTGACCTCGGCGATGATCCGCGAGATCCGCAGCTCCCGCTCGCCGGGATCGAGGGGGCCGGACGTGGGCCGGTTGATCCGCAGCGAGAGCCGGATCACCGCCCGGTCGTAGTCGAAGCCCTGCTGCCGCGCGACGCCCCGCAGCGTGCCGGCCATGCAGCCGCCGAGCGCCGAGAGCACGAGCCCGAACGGGTTGGGCGCCGTACCGCCGCCCTCGAACTCGCGCGGCTCGTCGATGACGACGGAGTGCTCCCCGCCGACCACGGCGAGCGAGGCGTAGTCGGTCAGGCTGTGGACGACGACGTCGCGGTTGGCCGACGCGTGGGTCGTGGCGCTCATGGTTCCTCCCGGAGTCCTGGGATCTGTCAGACACGACAGTCCTCACCTGTCAGACAGGTGTCAAGGGTCCGGAGCGCGCCCGACCGCCGGCTCGTCAGGTGTCGCCGAGCCGGCGGTCGGGAGAGGGTCAGGAGTTGCCGTCGACCGGTACGACGCCCGCGCGGTGCCGCTGCGCGAGCTCGGCGTAGTAGGGCGCATTGGTCTCGACCCAGAACTGCGCGCCGGTGCCCTCGATCGGCTTCCTCGCCTCGGCGGGGGCGCCGGCCGCCAGCACCCCCGCGGGGATGGCGGTGCCGGGGGTGACGACGGCGCCGGCGGCGACGAGCGAGCCGGCGCCGACGGTGGCGCCGTCGAGGACGGTGCTGGCGTTCCCGAGCAGCGACTTCTCGCCCATGGCGTCGCCGTGGAACACGCAGCCGTGCGCCACCGTGGCGTCGGGGCCGATGTCGACGACCACGTCGGGGGCGCCGTGGACGACCGAGTTGTCCTGGATGTTCGACCCTGCGCGGACGATGATCGTGCAGATGTCGGCGCGCAGGACGGCGCCGTACCAGACGCTGGCGCCCTTCTCGACGCGTACGTCGCCGATCAGGGTCGCGGTCGGCGCGACGAACGCCTCGGGGTGGACCTGGGGCCGGCGGCCCTCGAACTCGTAGAGGAACACGGGGACACCGTAGGGGTCAGCCGCCGGGGCCCCGCAGCCGGTGCTCCGCCGAGCGCCACGGCTTGACCCAGGTCATGTCCTCGGGGCGCAGCGGCTCGCCGCAGGCGCTGCAGGTCTCGGCACGGGTGGTCTCCCGGCCGCAGGGCTCGTGCCGCAGGGTCATGTGGGCGCCCCCGTCGGGCAGGCGCGTGTGCTGCTCGCCCCAGATCGCGAGCTGCTGGAGCAGGGGGAGCAGGTCGGCGGCGGCCTCGGTGGCGACGTACCGCTGGCGGGTGCGGCCGTCGCGCACGTAGTCGACGGTGTCGAGCAGCCCCGCCTCGCGCATCGCCCGCAGCCGCCGGCTGAGGACGGCCTCGGAGATGCCGAGGTTGTCGCGCAGCTGCTCGAAGCGGCCGCTGCCGTGCAGCACGTCGCGCACGATGAGCAGCACCCACGGGTCCCCGAGGACGTCCAGGGAGCGGCGGATGGGGCAGTGCTCCGTCGACCAGTCGGACCGCAGCGGCATGCGTGCTAGCGTACGCGCTCTGACTTCCTTGAAGAAAGCCATGTGATGACCGCGACCTCCTCGCCCACCACGCGCCGCGGCCTCCACCCGGCCTGGGCCGTGGCGGCGGTCGCGTTCCTCGCCCTCGTCGGCGCCGCGGGCTTCCGGGCCGCGCCCGGCGCGCTGATGGTGCCGCTGCACGACGAGTTCGGCTGGTCGACCAGCGTGATGTCGCTGGCGGTCAGCATCAACCTCGTCCTCTTCGGGCTGACCGCGCCGTTCGCCGCGGCGCTGATGGACCGGTTCGGCGTACGACGGGTGGTCGCCGCGGCGCTCACCCTGGTCGCCCTCGGGGCGGGCGGCAGCGTGCTCATGACGGCGTCGTGGCAGCTGCTCGTGTGCTGGGGCGTGCTGATCGGCCTCGGCACCGGCTCGATGGCGCTGGTCTTCGCCGCGACCATCGCGAACCGGTGGTTCGAGCGGCGCCGCGGGCTCGTGATGGGCGTGCTGACCGCCGGCTCGGCGACCGGTCAGCTGGTGTTCCTACCGATCGTCGCGGCGCTGGCCGAGGGCGCCGGCTGGCGCCCGGCCTCGCTCGTCATCGCGGCGGCGGCGCTCGCCGTCGTACCCGTGGTGTGGCTGGTCGTCCGCGACCACCCCGCGGACCGCGGCGTCCTCCCGTACGGCGCCGCCGCGGACTGGGTCGCGCCGCCGCGCGCCACCGGCGGGGCGACCCGGCGCGCGCTCGAGGGCCTCGCGTACGCCGCCCGCTCGCGGGCGTTCTGGGCGCTCGCGGTCGCCTTCGCCATCTGCGGCGCGACCACCAACGGCCTGATCGGGATCCACTTCATCCCGTCGGCGCACGACCACGGCATGTCCGCCACCACGGCCGCCGGGCTGCTCGCCGTGGTCGGCGTCTTCGACATCGTCGGCACCATCGCCTCGGGCTGGCTCACCGACCGGTTCGACCCGCGATTGCTGCTCGTCGCCTACTACCTCTTCCGCGGCCTCGGGCTGCTTCTGCTGCCGAGCCTGCTGGCGGACGCCGTCCACCCCAGCATGGTGCTGTTCATCGTGATCTACGGCCTGGACTGGGTCGCGACCGTGCCGCCGACCGCCGCGCTGTGCCGGGAGGCGTTCGGCGAGCGCGGCACCATCGTCTTCGGCTGGGTCTTCGCCTCCCACCAGCTCGGCGCGGCCGTCGCCGCCCTCGGCGCCGGTGTCATCCGCGACACGCTCGGCGCCTACACCTGGGCCTGGTGGGGCGGCGCCGCCCTCTGCGCGATCGCCGCCGTGCTGTCCCTCATCCCGCGACCCGGCTCGTCCTGACCCCGAAATGGCGTCGACCCGGCGCATCCTTACCTTTCGCGAGGTAAGGATGCGCCGGGTCGGCGTTGTCCTGAGGTCAGTTTGCGCCGGGTCGGGTCAGTCCTTGATCTCGCAGACGACCTCGCCGTTGCCGATGGTGGCGCCGACCTCGGCCGACAGGCCGGTGACGGTGCCGGCCTTGTGGGCCTTGAGCGGCTGCTCCATCTTCATCGCCTCGAGGACGACGACGACGTCGCCCTCCTCGACCGCCTGGCCCTCCTCGACGGCGACCTTCACGATGGTGCCCTGCATCGGGGAGGTGACCGAGTCGCCCGAGGCCGCGGCGCCGGCCTTCTTGCCGCCCGCGCGCTTGGGCTTCTTCGCGCCGCCCGTGCCGCCACCGACGGCCAGGCCGCCGAGACCGGCGGGGAGGACGACCTCGATCCGCTTGCCGCCGACCTCGACGACCACCCTCTGCTTCTCGCCCTGGTCCTCCGCCTCGCCCGCGGCACCCCCGTAGGGCGTGATCTGGTTGTCGAAGTCGGTCTCGATCCAGGTCGTGTAGACGTCGAACGATCCCTCGCCGGAGGGATTGGACGCACCGACCCACGCCGGGTCGTTGACGATGACCTCGTGGAAGGTGATCGCGGTCGGCATGCCGTCGACCTCGAACTCGGCGAGCGCGCGCCGGGAGCGCTCGATCGCCTGGGTCCGGCTCGACCCGGTGATGATCAGCTTGGCGATCAGCGAGTCGAACGCGCCGGGCACGGTCTCGCCGACCTCGTAGCCGCCGTCGACGCGCACGCCCGGGCCCTGCGGCGGGTTCCAGGCGGTCAGGGTCCCGGGGGCGGGCATGAAGTTGTTGCCGCCGTCCTCGGCGTTGATCCGGTACTCGATGGAGTGGCCGCGGATCTCCGGGTCGTCGTACCCGAGCTCCTCGCCCGCGGCGATCCGGAACATCTCACGGACCAGGTCGATGCCGGTGACCTCCTCGGACACGCAGTGCTCGACCTGGAGGCGGGTGTTGACCTCGAGGAAGGAGATGGTGCCGTCGGCCGCCACGAGGAACTCGCAGGTGCCGGCGCCGACGTACCCGGCCTCGCGCAGGATCGCCTTGGACGACTCGTAGAGGCGCTGGTTCTGCTCGTCGGTCAGGAACGGCGCGGGCGCCTCCTCGACGAGCTTCTGGTGGCGGCGCTGCAGTGAGCAGTCCCGGGTGGAGACGACCACGACGTTGCCGTGGGAGTCGGCGAGGCACTGGGTCTCGACGTGGCGGGGCTTGTCGAGGAACTTCTCGACCAGGCACTCGCCGCGGCCGAAGGCGGAGACCGCCTCGCGGGTCGCGGACTCGTAGAGCTCGGGGATCTCCTCGAGGGTGCGGGCGACCTTGAGGCCGCGGCCACCGCCGCCGAAGACCGCCTTGATGGCGACCGGGAGGCCGTGCTCCTTCGCGAACGCGACGATCTCGTCGGCGGACTCCACCGCGTCCTTGAGGCCGGGGGCGAGCGGGGCGCCGGCGGCGAGGGCGATCTGCTTGGCCTTGGCCTTGTCGCCGAGCCCCTCGATCGCGGCGGGCGAGGGGCCGATCCAGATCAGGCCGGCGTCGAGGACGGCCTGGGCGAACTCGGCGTTCTCGGCGAGGAAGCCGTAGCCCGGGTGCACCGAGTCGGCGCCGGACTGCTTCGCGACCTCGACGATCTTGGCGATGTCGAGGTAGGTCTCCGCCGGCGTGGCACCGCCCAGGGAGTAGGCCTCGTCGGCCAGGCGCACGAACAGCGCGTTCGCGTCCGGCTCGGCGTAGACGGCGACCGAGCCGATACCGGCGTCCTTGGCCGCACGGATGACCCGCACCGCGATCTCGCCGCGGTTGGCGATCAGGACCTTCTTCAACGACATGGTGTGGCCTTCCAGTTTCGTGACGGCGGAGTCAGCGGGGCAGGGCGCTGGCGCGCCACGCGCCGCGTCCCGGGGTCGGGTGGGTGGTCGCGGTGGCGCGCAGGCGGCGGGCCGGGTCGGTCCACTCCGAGCGCGGGGCCGCGGGCGCCGGAGCGCCACCGCCGAGGGCGGAGAGCACGGCGACGAGCGCGGCGACCTCCTCCGGCGTGGTGCCGGGGGTGAGGACGGAAAGGAGGGGCGGTACGACGTCGCTCGTCGTGCCGGTCTGCTCCTCGGTCATACCGGTGCTCCCTGTCGGTTCGTTCGGTCTCGGTTGGTCTGTGGGGCGCCGACCCGGCGCATCCCTGCTTCGGTCGCTGCGCTCCCTCGCCCGGATCCGCCGGGTCGGCTTTCCACAGTTTCAGCAGGCAATATTCCGCTCTGAGGTCGAAGCGCGCAGCGCTGAGACCTCAGAGCGGGATATTGCCGTGCTTCTTCGGCGGCAGCGTCTCCCGCTTGGTCCGCAGCAGCCGCAGCGCCTTGACCACCTCGGCCCGGGTCTCCGACGGCTTGATCACGCCGTCGACGTACCCGCGCTCGGCGGCGATGTAGGGGTTGGCCAGCGTGGTCTCGTACTCGTCGATCAGCTCGGCCCGCTTGGCCTCGACGTCGCCGCCGGCGGCCTCGAGCTCGGCGAGGGTACGGCGGTGCACGATGTTGGCCGCGCCCTGGGCGCCCATCACGGCGATCTGGCCGGTGGGCCACGACAGGTTGATGTCGGCGCCGAGGTGCTTGGACCCCATCACGTCGTACGCGCCGCCGTAGGCCTTGCGGGTGATGATCGTGACCAGCGGGACGGTCGCCTCGGCGTAGGCGTAGATCAGCTTCGCGCCGCGGCGGATGATGCCGAGGTGCTCCTGGTCGACGCCGGGGAGGAAGCCCGGGACGTCGACGAAGGTCAGCACCGGGATGTTGAAGGCGTCGCAGGTCCGCACGAAGCGGGCGGCCTTCTCGGAGGCGTCGATGTCGAGTGTGCCGGCGAACTGCATCGGCTGGTTGGCGACCACGCCGACCGAGCGGCCCTCGACCCGGCCGTAGCCGACGATGATGTTGGGCGCGAACAGCGGCTGCACCTCGAGGAAGTCGCCGTCGTCGAGGATCGTCGTGATGACGTCGTGCATGTCGTACGGCTGGTTCGGCGAGTCCGGGATCAGCGCGTCGAGCGCCAGGTCCTCGGCCGTCGGCTCCAGGTCGGCCGCCTCGTCGTACGACGGCGGCTCGTCGAGGTTGTTCTGCGGGAGGAACGACAGCAGCGCCTTGACGTACTCGATGGCGTCGTCCTCGTCGTGGGCCATGTAGTGGGCGTTGCCCGACTTGGTGTTGTGGGCCCGGGCGCCGCCGAGCTCCTCCATCGAGATGTTCTCGCCGGTGACGGTCTTGATGACGTCGGGTCCGGTGATGAACATCGCCGAGGTCTGGTCGACCATGATCGTGAAGTCGGTGACCGCGGGGGAGTAGACGTGGCCGCCCGCGCAGTTGCCCATGATCATCGAGATCTGCGGGATGACGCCCGAGGCGTGCACGTTGCGGCGGAAGATCTCGCCGTACAGGCCGAGCGAGACGACGCCCTCCTGGATCCGGGCGCCGGCGCCCTCGTTGATGCCGATGATGGGGCAGCCGGACTTCATGGCGAGGTCCATGACCTTGGTGATCTTCTCGCCGTAGACCTCGCCGAGGGAGCCGCCGAAGACCGTGAAGTCCTGGGAGAACACGCACACCTGGCGGCCGTCGACGGTGCCGTAGCCGGTGATCACGCCGTCGCCGTACGGGCGGGTCCGCTCCAGGCCGAAGGCGGTCGAGCGGTGGCGGGCGAACTCGTCGAGCTCGACGAAGCTGCCCTCGTCGAAGAGCTGCTCGATCCGCTCGCGGGCGGTCTTGCGTCCCTTGGCGTGCTGCTTCTCCTGCGCCTTGGCGGCGGGAGCGTGCACGGCCTCGTCGGTGCGGCGGTCCAGGTCCGCCAGCTTGCCCGCCGTCGTGTGCAGGTCGATCTCGGTCATGAAACTGAGTATCATCCATTGACACTGAAGTTCACAAGTGGGGGTGGGGTGTGACGGAAGCGCGCGAGGAGGACCGGCGGCTGAGCCCTGCCGAGGCGATCGTCGACGCCGCCTTCCGGCTGTTCGCCGAGAACGGGTACGACGAGACCAGCGTCGGCGACATCGCCACCGCCGCCGGGGTGAGCCGCAGCTCCTTCTTCCGGCTGTTCGGGTCGAAGGAGATGGTGATCTTCCCCGATCACGACGCGATCCTCGCCGCCGTCGAGGAGCGGCTGGCGGCCTCGACCGAGAAGAGCGCCATCCTCGCCGTCTCCGACGCCGTGCGGGTCGTCCTCTTCCACTACATCGCGGAGGGCCCGCTGGCCCGCCGGCGCTACGAGCTCACCTCGACCGTCCTCGCGCTGCGCGAGCGGGAGCTGATCAGCGGCGCCCGCTACCAGCAGCTGTTCCGCCAGTACATCAGCGCCTGGGGCGACGGCTCGGAGGAGTCCGAGCGCCGCGCCGAGCTGATGGCCGCCGCCGTGGTCGCCGCCCACAACCACGTGCTGCGGCGCTGGCTGCGCGGGGAGTGCGAGGACCCGCACGTCGAGATCGACGAGGCCATGGCGCAGGTCAACGCGCTCTTCGCGCCGGCGTCGGGGCCGCGCGCCGTGGTCGTCGTACGCACGGACCAGGACCTCGAGGCGGTCGCCGAGCGGCTCCGCTCGATGTGAGGCGCCGCGCCGCCGGCGGCGTCACGCGCCCCGGGCGGTGAGGCCGGCCCGCCGGGCGGTCCGGTTGATCCGCAGCACCATCGCGGCGGACGGGGTGACCGCTCCGGTGACGTACGTCGAGAGGCGGGACGGCGAGGTCCCCACGAGCGCCGCGAACTCCCGCTGGGTCAGGCCGGTCGTCCCGATGGCGCTGCGGATGTGGGACGCCACGGCGCGCCGCTCGTCCTCCTCCGTCAGCCGTCGGCACAGCTCGATCGCCGCCCGCATGCCGGCGGCCTCGACCGGATGGGTGGCCGGGTCGATCAGGGCGAGCTGGCCGACCGCCGTGCGCGACCACGGATCGGCCATCGCGGCGGCGACCAGCGCACGCCAGGTGGGCGCCGTGCCGTGGGTGAGCGCCTCGAGGACCTCGGCCGTCGTCCGGGCCACCAGCCGGACGGGTACGGCGTCCCCGGCCGTCAGGAGCCGGAGCACCGCGTCCGCACAGGCCCGGGCGTGCTCGGGGTCGTCACGGAGCGGGCTGTCCGGCGCCCACGCCCATCCCGCCGTCCGGCGCAGCAGCCGGGTCGTCAGCGTGCGCCGGTCGTCGTCGACCGGGCGGAGCACCTCCTCCTGCAGGCGCGCCACCTCGGCGGCGCCCAGCCGGCCGACCAGCCGGGCGAGGTCGCGCGCGTCGTCGACGTCGGCGTTGTCGTCGTGACGGGCGAGCGCGAGGGCGTTGGCCAGCACCGCCCGCTCGACGGCTGAGACGGTCCCCTGCATCCCCGGCCTGTCTGTCGCTCCGGGGGTGGCCACCAGTCGCGCACGGCACCTTCCCCCCGGAAATGCCGTGCGCTCGACGCACGCTAGACGAGAGCGCCGGGTACGACGCGGCCCGCCGCGGGAGCTCCCCGTGCGGCCGCGCGATTTGTCCCCCGAACGGGGGACACGGCGCCGGCGCCCGGCTGCGCGCCCGGCCAGCGGGTACGGCGCTGCCATGCCGAGCGTCGAGCGCACCGTGACCGTGCCGCGTCCCCTGGAGCGGGTGTGGGCCTACCTGACCGACTTCACCACCACGGAGGAGTGGGACCCGCCCACCGTGACCACGGTGCGCACCGGCGGCGACGGCGGCGTCGGCACGACGTACCGGAACGTCTCGACCTTCCTGGGCCACGAGACCGAGGTCGAGTACCGCGTCGTCGCGTTCGTCCCGCACGAGCTGTTCGAGCTGACCGGCTCGGGCTCCGGCGTCGACCTGCACGACACGCTGCGGTTCAGCGAGCAGGACGGCGCGACGTCGGTCACCTACCACGCGGAGATGACGCCGCACGGCGTCGCCAGGCTCGCATCGCCGCTGGTCAAGGGCGGCCTGGAGGTGCTGGGCACCCGGGTCGCCGCGAGCCTCGAGGAGCGACTGCTCCTCCTCTAGACCGCGTACCGGGCACCCCGTCCCCGAGACAGGTCACCGGCGACCGGGCAGACTCGTCCTGTGACCACGACCAGTGCGCCGCCGCACGAGGAGTCCGCGGAGGACCCCTCGGCGTTCGAGCGGGCGCTGGGGCAGTTCCTGCTGCACTACAAGTTCGGCCTCGACGAGATCCTCACCAAGATCAACATCCTGCGCGAGGAGCTGGCGTTCCGGGGCACCGGCAACCCGATCGAGCACGTCAGCTCGCGGCTGAAGTCGCCGGAGAGCCTGCGCGCCAAGGCCGCCCGGATCGGCTGCCCGCTCGAGCTCGACGCGATCGCCGGGCAGATCACCGACATCGCCGGGGTCCGGATCGTGTGCAGCTTCATCGCGGACGCCTACCAGGTGCTCGACATGCTGACGACCCAGCCCGATGTCACCGTGCGCACCATCAAGGACTACGTCGCGCAGCCCAAGCCCAACGGCTACCGCAGCCTGCACGCGATCGTCGAGATCCCCGTCTTCCTCTCCGACGCCGTCCGCACGGTCACCGTCGAGCTGCAGATCCGCACCGCCGCCATGGACTTCTGGGCCAGTGTCGAGCACAAGATCTACTACAAGTACGACAAGGACGTGCCGGCCGAGCTGGTCGAGGAGCTGTCCGCCGCCGCCCGGGTCGCCCACGAGCTCGACACCCGGATGGCCGAGCTGCACCGCATCGTCCACGGCTGACAGGACACTAGGCTCGGAGGGTGCATCACGACCTCGTCCTGATCGCCGGAGCCGGCCTGGCCATCAGCATCGCGGCGGCGGTGTTCGCCCGTCGTACCGGCGTGGCCGCACCGCTGCTCCTGGTCGCCCTCGGCATCGCCGCCAGCCTGCTCCCGGGTACGCCGACCCTCGAGGTCGACCCGGAGCTGATCCTGGCCGGCGTGCTGCCGCCGCTGCTCTACGCGTCCGCGGTGCAGCTGCCCGTGATCGACCTGCGGCGCAACCTGTCGCTGATCTCGTGGCTCTCGGTCGTGATGGTCATCGTGACCTCGGTCGTCGTGGGCCTCCTGGTGCACGCGGTGTTCCCCGCGATCCCGCTCGCCCTCGGCATCGCGCTGGGCGCGGTGGTGAGCCCGACGGACGCCGTCGCCGCGACCGCCGTCGGCCGGCGGCTCGGGCTGCCGCCGCGGCTGATGACGGTGCTGGAGGGGGAGAGCCTGGTCAACGACGCGTCCGCCCTGGTGGTGCTGCGTACGGCGATCGCCGCGGTCGGCGCCAGCAGCGCGTTCAGCCTCGGGGAGACCGCCGGCGACTTCGCGTGGGCGGTGGTCGGGGCCGGCCTGGTCGGCTGGGCGGTGGCCTGGGTGACGGTGCTGGTGCGGCAGCGGCTCGACGACCCGGTGCTCAACACCACGATCTCGTTCATCACGCCGTTCCTGGCGTACGTCCCCGCCGAGGAGTTGCACGCGTCGGGCGTGCTGGCGGTCGTCGTGGCCGGGCTGGTCACCGGGGCGATGGGGGCGCGGCGGTTCAGCGCACGCGACCGGCAGACGCAGACGACGACCTGGGCGACGATCAACTTCATCCTCGAGAGCGGGGTGTTCCTCGCCCTCGGCTACCAGCTGTCGAGCCTGGTCGAGGACGCCCGGGAGGAGACCAGCGCCGGCGAGGTCGTCGGCATGGTGAGCCTGGTGCTCGTGACCCTGGTCGTGCTCCGCCTCGTCGGCCTGGCCTGGCCCGCCCTGGTCGGCAGGCGGGGCGCCGGCGAGCGCGGCGACCGGACCCGGGAGCGGCTGGACCAGTTCGAGCAGAGGCTCGAGAGCCGGGAGCCGAAGGACGACCGGGAGGAGACCCGCCTGCAGTGGGCGCGCAAGCGGATCGCCCGGGCCAGCGCGGACGTCGCCTTCGAGGAGCGCGAGCCGATCACCGCCCGCGGCTACCTCGTGCTCGCCTGGGCCGGGATGCGCGGCGTCGTCACTCTCGCCGCGGCGCAGACCATCCCCAGCGACACCCCGCACCGCGACACCGTCGTCCTGGTGGCCTGCCTGGTCGCGATGCTCTCGCTGGCGCTGTTCGGCCTCACCCTGCCCGCCCTGATCCGGCGGATGGACTTCCCGAGCGTGGACCCCGCCGAGCGCCGCGACGACGTGCTCACCCTGATGCGGCAGATCGGCGAGGACGCGACCGACGCCCTCGGCCCCCTGGCGGAGCAGACGATCGACGGCGAGCCGCTCGATCCCGAGGTGGTGGCGGTGCTGAAGGACCGCTTCCTGCCGATGCTCCTGGCCGGCGTACGACGCGGCGCCGAGGGCAGGCCCGACCAGCGGGAGCAGGCGTTCATCATCCAGCGCCGCTACCTCGACGCCCTGCGCGACGGGCTGCTGCGCGAGCGCTCCGTGGGCGCCTTCAGCACGGAGCCTCTCCAAGCACGTCGAGGCGCTGCTCGACCGCGAGGAGCAGCGCCTCGGGTCGTCGTCCTGACCGAGGAGCCGGCCCAGGAGCCGGCCCCAGGGTTCCTCGAGGGGTCAGCCACCGGGTGACTTCCGGGGTGACAACCGGCCGAGCGCCTCGGCAGCGCGGGTCCGGACCCGCACAATCCGACCCATGTACAGCAGGCTCCCGATCGTCCGGCGCACCACGGAGTTCGACGCGCTCGTCGAGCACCGGCTCCAGCGGCTGCACCAGGAGATCGACGACGCCCGGTCCCGGCTGGCGGCGGAGCCCGAGATCGAGATCCTGACCCACCTGTGCGGGGTGCTCAGCGACCTCGGCGACACCCTGTCGCGGCGGGCGTGAGCGGATGACCGCCCTCCGTGTCCTGCTCCCCGCGGTGCTGCTGGCGCTGCTCGCACTCCTCGTCCCGGCCACCGCCCCCGCGCAGGCGGACCCCTACTCACCGGCCGTGCCGGCACAGTGCCGGGTCGCCGTGCCCACGACCGTCGCCGGCGACCGGGTGGTCGTCCGGGTCCGGGTGAGCGTCCCGGGCGACCTGTCGCCGGCGGGGACCGTGACGGTCGCGATCCGCGAGGCCGACGGGCGTCGTACCGTCTGGCGCACCACCGCCCGCCACACCGGCCGGCCGCTGACCCTGGAGGGCCCGCGCCTCGCCCGTGGCGCGTACGTCGCCCGCGCACGCTTCATCCCCGACAGCCCGGACCTGCTCGGCTGCCGCGACGAGACCGGCCTGGCGGTCGGCGCGGTCCCCGGCCCCGGCGGCGGCGCGCTGCCGGACACGGGTGGCCCGCCCCTGCTGGCGCTCCTCGCCGGCGTCGGGCTGGTCGCCGCCGGCGGCGGCCTCGTCGGCCGCGGCCGGCCGAGCTAGGGACACTAGGCCTGCGGCCCGTTCCGGATCCCCCGGGTGAGAGTTCGGGGGAGGTTGTCCGGGTTCCCGTGTCCCCCGGGCGCCTTCCTCGATATCCGTTGGTGCAGGGCAAGCTCCCCCTCTCTCCTCGGGAGGCGTCGCCGTGCCCTTTTCCAGCACCGAAAGCGGAAGGTCCCCCCGTGAAGAAACTGCTCCCCGGTCTCGCGCTGGCGCTCGTCGCCGGCACCGCGGCCGTCGTACCCACCGTGGCGCTGGCTCCGCCGGCGACCGCGGCGCCCGGTGATCCGGGCACCCCCTCCGACCCTGTGGTCCTCTTCGAGGAGGACTTCGAGAACGGCATGGCCGACGGCCAGGTCAAGGTCCTCGGCGACTACGTCGGCGCGAACGGCGAGACGTACACCGCCGAGGGTCAGTGGGCCGACCCGGCCACCCAGAACGGCTTCGTGCTCGACGGCACCTCGACCGACGCCGACCAGCAGGCCGTCGGCAACACCGGCGGCTACGCCCAGCTGCGCGGCCTGGCGGACTCGCTGGGTCAGTTCAACGGCAGCTCGCCGAGCAACCTGAACCACGCCGTCGCCGCCTACACCGCGGGCGACCCCGGCCCGGGCCTGGTCGAGTTCCGCACCGCGGCGCCGCTGCCGCTGAACGTGGACAACCGGTTCCTCACCTTCTCGGTCAACGTCGGCGTCACCAACTGCCACGCGGCCCACCCGCTGCTGCGGTTCTACCTCGACGACGGCACCACCGAGATCCCGGTGACCAACAACGCGATGGACCCGTGCCCCAACGGCAGCCGGGCGCTGGTCTCGGACGGCTCGGTGCTCTTCACCGGCTCCGAGCTCGGCATCGTGCTCCGCAACCAGCAGGGCAGCGGCTCCGGCAACGACCACGCCTTCGACGACATCAAGGTCCTCGACGCGACGCCGCAGCTGGACAAGGCGTTCAGCCGCGCCTCCTCGGCGCCGGCCGCCACCACGACGCTGACCTTCACGGTCACCAACACCTCCGAGCTCGCGGCCAAGGAGGGCTGGGCGTTCACCGACAGCCTGCCCGCCGGCATGGAGATCGCCCCGACCCCGAACTTCGTCACCGACTGCGCCAACGGCGCGATCACCGGCGGCGGCGCCGCCGGCGACACCACCGTCGCGCTGACCGGTGACCTGACCGCGGGCCAGGAGTACTGCACGCTGTCGATCGACGTCGCCACCCCGGGCGCCGCCGTCGGCGACACCTTCGCCAACGGTCCCGCGAACGTCGACCCCGCGGTCGGCATCAACCCGCCGGGCACCGCGACCCTCGAGATCGTCCCGCCGCAGCCGCTGATCCGCGACTGCGCCCAGCCGATCACCTTCGACACCGGCAACGAGGGCTGGCGCGTGGCGACCACCACCGGTGGCGTGACCGTCGTGACGCCCCCGGCCCCCTCCGGCTGGGATGCCACCGAGGGCAACCCCGGCGGTGCGCTGCGGACCAACGACCTCGACAGCAACTGGACCGAGTTCTGGTCCCCGGAGCTGCTGGCCAACGGCTACACCGATGACTACACCGACCTGATCGGCACGACGCTGCGGTTCGACTACCGCAACGACACCGGCATCGGCTACAACCTCTACCTCGGCCTGCGCGGCACCAACGGCGATACCGTCTGGTTCAATTTCACCCCGCAGATCGTGAACTCCCAGGCGCCCAACCGGGTCCGGGTCCTGCTGGACGCCGCCCTCGGCTACACCGGCTTCTCCGGCGCGACCGGCGTGGACCTCTCCTCGCCGGCGCCGAGCGCCACGCAGCTCGAGGACATCCTCGCCAGCCTCGACCGGTTCATCATCTCCGCGGAGGGCCGCACCGGTCCCGACATCACGTTCGTCGACAACTTCGGCGCCTCCTGCGACGACCTCGGCGACGCCCCGGCGTCGTACGGCACCGAGGGCGGCGAGGCCGCGGCCCACGGCATCGTCGGGTACGACGCCGCCGCGGGTACCGCCGACCTGATGCTCGGCAGCAGGGTCGACAGCGAGAGCGACGGCGCCCCGGGCGCCGCCGCCGACGGTGACGACCTGGCCGGCATCGACGACGAGGACGCCCTCACCGGAGCCGTCCTGGTGACGGCCGGCGAGGCGCCGAGCGTGGAGGTCGAGGTCACCAACGACACCAACGGGCCGGCGACGCTGGTCGGGTGGATCGACCTCGACGAGAACGGCACCTTCGACGCGGGCGAGCGGTCCGGTGTCGTCACGATCCCGGCCAACGCGGGGACGGGGAGCCACACGCTCACCTTCCCGGTCGCGACGGCGCTGAACGACGACACCTACCTGCGGCTGCGTCTCTTCGAGGGCGACGTGACCGGTCCGCAGCCGACGGGTGCGGCCGACGGCGGCGAGGTCGAGGACCACCTGGTCCAGGCGGAGCTGGCCGCGCTGGAGCTGGTGAAGACCAGCGCCCTCACCACGGACGGCGGTACGCCGGGCGTGGCCGACGTCGGCGACGTGATCACCTACACGTTCACCGTGTCGAACACCGGCAACGTGCCGGTCGACGACGTGTCGATCGACGACCCGCTGCCCGGCCTGAGCGCCGTCGCGCCGGCGTCGGCGGCCACCATCGCCCCGGGCGACGACGCCGTGTTCACGGCGACGTACACCGTCACCCAGGACGACGTCGACAACGGCGGCCAGATCGTCAACGCGGCCACCGCGAACGGCACCGGCCCGGACGGCCCGGTCACCTCGCCGGGCGGTCCGCCGACCACCACGACGACGCCGATCGTGGACGCGGACCCCGACGTACAGGTCGTGAAGTCGGCGGCCATCACCACCGACGAGGTCCCGCTGGGCAAGGCCGACGACGGCGACGTCATCACCTACACCTTCACCGCGACCAACCACGGTGCGGCGACGGCCTTCAACGTGTCGGTGGAAGACCCGCTGCCGGGCCTCGGCACGATCACCCCGGCGTCGGTGGCCTCGCTCGCCCCGGGCGCCTCGCAGGAGTTCACCGCGACGTACACCGTCACGGCCGACGACGTGAAGGCTGGCAAGATCGAGAACACCGCCTCGGTGGAGTCGACAGGACCGACCCGCGGCGGCGTGACCCCGCCGCCGGTGACGGTGTCGTCGAACACGGTCAACACCCCGACCGGTCCGCTCGGTGCTCCGTCGATCCTGACCAAGGCCGAGAAGAAGGTGGAGCTGAAGGTCGGCAAGGCGGGCCAGGCCAAGGCGGTCGCGCTGCGCGACTCCGTGACCGTCACCGGCCTCGTCGCCGGCGGCAACGCCCAGGGCACCGCCCTGCTGTACGGACCGGTCGCGAGCCCCTCGGCCGCGATGTGCACGCCGGAGAACCTCGCCGGCTCGGTGACCTTCACCCCGGTCGACGGCACCGTCGACACCCCGGCGGTGAAGGTGACGAAGCCGGGCTACTACACCTGGGTGGTCTCCACCGGCGCGGACCGTCGCAACCTCGCGGCCTCCCACGCCTGCGGCCTGCCGTCGGAGACGACGCTGGTCCACCGGCCCGAGGTCGGCAAGGTGAAGATCGAGACCGGCTTCTCCGGCACCGCCTCGTCCGTCCAGGGCCGCAAGGTCCGTCCCGCCCGGATCGCGATCCCGGCGCTCGGCATGAAGGCGAAGCTCGACACGGTCGGCGTGCGCAAGGGCTCGATGGTGATCCCGAACAACGTCGCCAAGGGCGGCTGGCTGCGCCAGTCCGCGCTGCCGGGCGACCTGGTCGGCTCGACCGTCATCGCCGGTCACGTCTCCGACCGGCACGACCGGCCCGGCGCGTTCGGCAAGCTCCGGAAGGCCAAGAAGGGGCAGGTCGTCAAGGTCCGCGCCGCCGACGGCACCGTGCAGAAGTACCGCATCGACCGCGTCTACACCCAGCCGCGGAAGAACGGCTTCAGCGGAGCCGCGACCAGCACCACCGGCGCGCACCAGCTCACGCTGGTGACCTGCACCGGCAAGGTGACCTACCGCAACGGCCGCTTCCACTACACGAAGAACCTCGTGGTGGTCGCCAGCCCGATCGGCTGATCCTGCGATGACGACGGAGCACCGGGGTGCCGGCAGCGATCCTGCCGGCCACCCCGGTGCTTCCCGTTTCCGCCCCGCGGCCGCGCCGGGTACGGCACGATGCGGTCATGGCGCCCGTCCCCCTGAGCGGCTCCGTCCCCCAGAGCGGCCGTGCTGACATGCGCGCCGGTGCGATCGTGCGACCCCGCCTGCTCGACCTGCTCGAGGTCGACCCGGCACCGGTCACGGTGCTGCAGGCGCCGTCCGGCTACGGCAAGACGACCCTGGTCCGGCAGTGGGCCGCCGGCCCGCGACCTCCGGAGGAGCGGCTGGTCTGGGTCGCGCTGAGCGCGGAGGTCGAGTCCGACCGCGCCTTCTGGACCACCGTCGTCGCCGCCGGCTGCCGGCTCGGGCACCTCTCACCGGAGCGGGCGGGCGTGGTCGCCGACGACGTCGACGCGCTCGACGACCCGGTCCCGGTGCTGCGCGACCTGCTGGCCGGCCGGGCGCCGGTGGTGCTCGTCGTCGACGCCTACGAGCACGCGCGCGGCGCCACCGACCAGGTGGACCGCGACATCCTGCGGCTGACCGCGGAGCTGCCCAACCTGCGGGTCGTCGTCACCACGAGGGCCGCGACGACGCTGGCGGACCCGGTGCACCAGGTGCGCGACGCCGTCCGCCTGATCGGGGAGCAGGACCTCGGCTTCACCCCCGAGGAGACCGCGCTGCTGTTCGCCGAGCACCTGCCCGACGACCTGGGCGCCGCCGCGGCCGACGTCCACCGCGACACCCGCGGCTACCCGCTGGCCATCCGGGCGGCCAGCCTGGCGCTGCGGGGGCGGTCGCGGCTGCCGGCCCGCGACTCCGCCGAGTGGCGGGCGATCGTCGCGCAGGACCTGAGCTCGCAGATGCACGACGCGGCGCTCTCCGAGTTCGTGCGCGACACCGCCGCCGCGCCGTACTTCGACCTCGAGCTCGCCCAGGCCCTCACCGGTCTCGAGGACGCCGGCCCGGTCGTGGACCGGCTGGAGTGGAACGGCTTCGGGCGCTGGGTCCCCTATCTCGCCGACCGTCCCGTCTTCCAGTACGTCGACTCGCTGCGGGAGGCCGTCCGGGGCGACCTGCGGGCCCACGACTCCGACCGGTACCGCCGCAGCGCCGGCACCGCCGCGACCTGGCTGCACGACCACGACGAGCACGAGCAGGCGCTCGAGCTGGCCGTCGACGCCGGACGCTACGAGCTGGCCAGCCGGATCTTCCGCAGCGTGCTGCTGAGCTCGCCGGAGAGCTACACGACCGACCACCTCGACCGGCAGCTCGCCCGGATCCCGCGGACCGTGCTGATGCGGCAGCCGGCCCTGGCGTTCGCCCGGGGCCTGGCGCTGCTCAGCAACCCGGCCACCCGCGGCGCGTCCGCGGAGTACTTCCTGCGCGCCGCGGAGCAGACCGGCGAGGACTGGCGCGGCCTCGACCGCGGCTCGTCCTTCTTCCAGCGCGTCGCCAAGTCGGCGAGCCTGCGGTTCATCGGCCGGTACGTCGAGGCCGCCGCCGCGGGCCGCTCGGCGCTCGACTTCTACGACGACATCGACATCGGCGACGACGACCGGCTGCTCGAGCTGCGGGCGATGGGCCTGCGCCAGCTGGGCTACTCGCTCTTCCAGGCCGGCGAGCTGGAGGACGCGCACGCCGTCGTGATCCGGGCGATCACGACCGCGACCCGGCCCTGGGCGCGCAACTACACGCTCGTCTACGGCCTCGGCCTGTCGGCGATCAGCGGCTGGGGGCGCGAGGCCGCCTACACCGCGCAGCTCATCGACCCCGCCGCCTGGCCCCGCGACCACGCCTACACCTACGTCAACGCGCTCGGCCGGATCGGCAACGCCATGCTGCGGCTCGACGCCTTCGACTTCGCCGGCGCCCTCGCGGAGTACGACGGCTGCGAGTCCTTCGTCCACACTGCCGAGTTCTGGCCGTTCCTCACCTGGACGCTGCTCCAGGCCCACCTCGGCCTCGGCGAGCCCGCGCCGGAGAGCCAGCGGATCGCCGACGCCCTGCAGGCCTCACCGCCACCGCCCGGCACGGGGGAGAACTTCGGCACCGCCGCCCTGCACGGCCTGCTCGCCATCGCCTGGCTCTCCCAGGGGCGCACCCGCGAGGCCGCCCAGCTGCTGCGCCGGCCGACCCGCTGGCCCGGCCAGCTCGCGCCCGCCCAGGTGCTGAGCCGGCTGACCGCCGGCGACGCGGCCGGCGCGCTCCACGTCGTCCCCCGTCTCGAGGCGGTGCCGGGCCACAGCATCCGCTCCCGCGCCAGCCTGCTGACCCTCGGTGCCGCGGCGGCGCTGCGGGCCGGGCACCCGGACGCGGCGGGGGCGCTGCTCGACCGCGCCGCATCCCTGTACGCCGAGCACGGCGCCCGGACCCACCTGCTGCACGTCCCGGGCAAGGACCTCGAGGCGCTGCGGGACCTCGCCCGGCACACCGGCCGCACCGCGGCGTCGGCGTACCTCGACGTCGACGTGGTCGGCACCATCGACCCCGGCGTCGAGGTGGTCCCGCTGACCGCGCAGGAGGTGACGGTGCTCCGCGCGTCGATCGACCACCCGCGCCGCAGCGACCTCGCCGCGGCCCTCCACCTCTCCCCGGAGACGGTGAAGTCGCACATGCGCAGCATCTACCGCAAGTGGGGGTGAGCTCCCGCGAGGCCGCCCTCGAACGGGGCCTCCGGCTCGGCCTCCTCGGTGACGATCCGACCGGGTGAACTGCCGGGTGAGAAGACCCCTCTGCGGCTGGTCTCCGACGCGGTGGCGCCAGCAGAATCGTCTCGGGCCTCCGGAGGGGGCCCATCCCCCCAGTGCGCGGCCCGGGCCCATCTCCCGGGCCGCGTCGTGGTTTTCCCGGGACGCGGGTCCCGCGCCGCGCGCCGGACTAGAACACGTTCTATGGTGAGCCCGTGACCGCCCCGCCCGCTCCCCGTGCCCAGCGTCGCGCCATCGTGACCGGCGCCGGGCCGGGCTCGATCGGCCGGGCCGTCGCCGACGCGCTCGTCGCCGACCGATGGGATGTCGTCGTCACCACCCGCACGGAGCGCCCCGAGAGCCATGCCTGGCATCCGCTCGATCTGGCCGACCGGTCCTCGGTCGCCGCGTTCGCCCAGTGGTACGCCGAGCGGTCGGACTGCTTCGACCTGCTGGTCAACAGCGCCGGCGTCCACCTCGACCTCGGCTCCCGCTGGAGGACCCCGCAGCTCGTCGACGGCCACGAGATCCACTGGCGCACCAACTACCTCGGCACAGTCCAGCTCACCGCCGCCCTGCTCCCTGCGCTGCTAAGGTCGCCGGCCCCCTGCGTCCTCCACGTCGTCTCGCAGCTGCACGAGCGCGGCACCACCGACCAGCTCCTCGGCCAGCCGGTGCGCTACGACTCCTGGGCGTCCTACGGGACCTCGAAGCTGGGTCTGGTCCATCATGCCGCTCTCCTCGCCCAGCGGTACGGCGACCGCGGGCTGCGTGCGCTCTCGGTGCATCCCGGTGCGGTGTCGACCAATATCGCGAACCGTGGCCTGGAGACCCGGCCGCTGCTGCGCCGGCTCCGCAACCTGGGCCGCCCGCTGGAGCGACGGATGCTCATGTCGCCCGCCGCCTCGGCCACGCACCTGGTCCGACTCGCCACCGATCCGGACGCGGAGTCGGGCTACTACCACAAGGGCCGCCGCGCGGCCCCTTCGGCCGCTGCCGAGGACCTTCAGGCCCGCGCCACCCTGGCCGCGGTCACCGAGGAGTGGCTGGCTGCACGCTGACAGCCCGGGCGAGCAGCTCGGCCAGGTGCAGCGGCCGGGCGTCGGGGGCGAGCTCGTCGAGCTGGGTGCGGCAGGAGAAGCCGTCGGCGAGGACCACCCGGCTGTCGTCGCCGGCGGAGGCGCGTACGGCGGGGAGCAGGTTCTGCTCCGCGACGGCGAGCGACACCTCGTAGTGCCCCTGCTCCACGCCGAAGTTGCCGGCCATGCCGCAGCAGCCGGCCAGCGCCTCGACCGTCGCGCCGGCCTGCTCCAGCAGCGCCTGGTCGGTGCGCCACCCCATCACGGCGTGGTGGTGGCAGTGCGGCTGCGCGACGACGCGCACCCCGGCCAGCGAGGGCGGCGTCCAGCCCGGGGTGCGGGAGAGCAGCTCGGCCAGCGTCGTCGTCGCCTCGGCCACGGCGGCGGCGTCCGGCCCGGGAACCAGCTCGCGCAGCTCGTGGCGCAGCACGGCGGTGCACGACGGCTCGACCCCGACGATCGGGACACCCGCCCGGGCGTCCCCGGCCAGCGCGTCGACCATCCCGCGCAGCCGGCGGGCGGCGCCGTCGAGCTGGCCGGTGCTGATCCACGGCAGGCCGCAGCACTCCTGCTGCCGGGTGATCCGCGGGTCGTACCCGGCCGACCGCAGCACCGCCACCGCCGCGTCGGCGACCTGGGGTGCGAAGTGGTTGGTGAACGAGTCGACGAAGAGCACGACCGGGGTGCCCGTCCCCACCGCTCCCGTGAAGGACCGCCGGAAGGTCCGCCGCGCGAACGCCGGCATCCGGCGCCGCGTGTCGACGCCCGCCGCCTTCAGCGCCATCTTCCGCAGGGGGCCGACGTCCATGGTGCGGTTCGCGAAGCCGGGCATCGCGGAGCCGAGCCGCGCCCACCGGGGCAGCCAGCCGACGGAGTAGTGCGAGCGCGGCCGCAGCTTGCGCCGGTAGGTCTGGTGCAGCACCTCGGCCTTGTACGACGCCATGTCGGTGCCGGTCGGGCAGTCCGACGCGCAGCCCTTGCAGGACAGGCACAGGTCGAGCGCCTCGTGCACCTCGGGCGAGCTCCAGGTCGTCGTACTCGTGCCGTTGACGATCTCCTGCAGCAGCCGCGCGCGACCGCGGGTGGAGTGGATCTCCTCCTTCGTCGCCTGGTACGACGGGCACATCACGCCGCCCGAGCCGCTGTTGTCGGCGCGGCACTTGCCCACCCCGGTGCAGCGGTGCACGGCCTGGCCGAAGTCGCCGCCGTCGGAGGAGTAGGCGAGCGCGAGACCCTTGGTCAGCCGGGCCGTCGAGGAGTAGCGCAGGTCGGCCGTGCTGGACGCGGGCTCGACCAGGATGCCGGGGTTGAGCAGGCCGGCCGGGTCGAAGACGTCCTTGACCGCGGCCATGAGCGAGAGCGCTGCGGGGGAGTACATCCGCGGCAGCAGGTCGCTGCGCGCCCGGCCGTCGCCGTGCTCGCCGGAGAGCGAGCCGCCGAGCGAGGTCACCAGGTCGGCGGCGTCGGTGAGGAACGCCCGGAACGCCTCCGGCCCGTCGGGCCGGTCGAACGGGAAGTCCATCCGCACGTGCAGGCAGCCCTCGCCGAAGTGCCCGAACGGCATCGCGGTCAGCTCGTGCGCGGCGAGCAGCTCCTCGAAGGAGGTGAGATAGGTGCCCAGCCGGTCCGGCGGTACGGCGGCGTCCTCCCAGCCCGCCCACGCCGGCCTCCCCGACGGCGCGCGCCCCGCGAGCCCGGCCCCGTCGGCCCGGATCTTCCAGAGCCGGTCGGCGGTGCCCGGGTCGTCGACCACCAGCGCCGAGACCCCGAGCCCGGCTCCGGCCAGCAGCTCCGCCCGGCGTCGTACGTCGTCGGGGTCGGCGCCCGACAGCTCGACGAACATCCAGGCGTCCCCCGCCGGCAGGTCCGGCACCGCCGAGGGCCCGCGCCGCTCCCGGATCACGTCGACGATGCGGCGGTCCAGGCCCTCGCACGCCGAGGGCTCGAAGGCGAGCACCTCCGGCGTCGCGAACCCGGCGGTCGGGAAGTCGGGGAAGCCGAGCACGACCATCACCGCGACCTCCGGCGCGCGGACCAGCCGGACTGTCGCCTCGGTGAGCACGGCGAGCGTGCCCTCGGAGCCGACCAGCGTGCGGGTCAGGTCGAAGCCGCGCTCGGGCACGAGGTGCTCCAGCGCCATGCCCGAGACGTGGCGGCCGAAGGTGCCGAACTCGGTGCGCGCCGTCGCCAGGTCGCCCGCGACCACGGCCCGCAGCCGGTCGAGCAGGTCGGACCCCGGAGCCTCGGCTACCGGCCTGCCGTCGGCGCCGTAGCCCGTCGTCAGCGGCGAGCCGTCGGCCAGCAGCGCCCGCACGCCCCGCACGTTGTGCGAGGTCCGGCCGTACGCCAGCGACCGCGCCCCGCACGCGTCGTTGCCGATCATCCCGCCGATGGTGCAGCGCGTGCTGGTGGAGGGGTCCGGCCCGAACCTGAGCCCGTACGGCGCCGCCGCCTGCTGCAGTACCGCCTGGACCACGCCCGGCTGCACCACCGCGCTCTCGGCCTCGGGATCCACCGACAGGACCCGGTCCATGTGCCGGCTGAAGTCGACGATCACGCCCCGCCCGATCGCGTTCCCCGCCACCGACGTACCCGCTCCCCGCGCGGTGACGCTCAGCCCCAGCTCGCGCGCCGCGCCCAGGGTCGCGGCCACCTCGTCGACCGAGCGCGGGAACACCACGGCCGCCGGCGGCACGCGGTAGAGCGAAGCGTCGGAGGAGTAGGCGGCGAGGACGGCCGCGTCGTCGCTGACGTCGCCGGCCCCGTGCCGCTGGATCTCGAGGGCGAGGCCGGACACGGGACGCAATCTATCGGGCGCGACGGGGAGCCGAGGCGGCACGGGTGGGGCTGGACACGCCCGGATGCGACGATCGTGACCTGGCAACGATTCGGCGAGAGGCAGGGAGGTGTCCGCGCACGACTGATGGTGAGCCTGCCGCCCGGGTGCGCCTGGGCAGTCTCCTCGCGGACGTCGGGCGCGAGGTCAACGCCGGATCAACCGGTTCTGACCTCGAGCTTGAGCGCGACCGGACGGCGTCCGAACCGATCCGCCTCGAGTGACCGCGCGACAAGCGGTCTGGAGGCTCCACCTGACGACAGACCGTTGCGGAGCTCGGCCACGGCGTCGTCGCGGCCGGGGTCGAGGTCGTCGACCCGTTCTCCTGAGCCTAGGCTCCTGAGACGTCACGACAACCAGTACCACGACCCAGGGGGCGCCATGCGGCTCGGCATGATCATCGACTACTCCGGCGGCTTCGCCGAGACCGTGGAGCTGCTCCAGGAGTACGAGCGCAACGGCCTCGACCTGATCGCGATGCCGGAGGCGTACTCCTTCGACGCGGTCAGCCAGCTGGGCTACATCGCCGCGAAGACCGAGCGGCTCGAGCTGATGTCGGCGATCTTCCAGATCTACACGCGCACCCCGTCGCTGACCGCGATGACCGCCGCGGGCCTGGACTTCGTCTCCGACGGCCGGTTCACGCTCGGCCTCGGCGCCAGCGGCCCCCAGGTCATCGAGGGCTTCCACGGCGTGAGGTACGACGCCCCGCTGGGCCGCACCCGCGAGGTGATCGAGATCTGCCGCCAGGTGTGGAAGCGGCAGCCGGTCGAGTTCGAGGGCAGGTACTACGACGTACCGCTCACGAAGGAGAAGGGCGGCTCCGGCCTCGGCAAGCCGCTCAAGCTCATCAACCACCCGGTGCGCAGCGACATCCCGATCTCGGTCGCCGCGCTGGGCCCGAAGAACGTCGCGCTCGTGGCCGAGCTCGCCAACGGCTGGCAGCCCCTGTTCTTCCACCCCGGCAAGGTCGACCTCGCGTGGGGACCCTCGCTGGAGGAGGGGTTCGCGAAGCGCGACGCGTCGCTCGGCGAGCTCGACATCCAGCTCCAGATCGCCTACCACCTCGGCGAGCCCTCGCCCGAGGCGCTGCAGGCGATCCGCAACCAGCTCGCCCTGTACGTCGGCGGGATGGGCGCGCGCGACAAGAACTTCTACAACCAGCTGGCCTGCCGCTACGGCTACGAGGCCGAGGCCGAGGAGATCCAGGACCTCTACCTCTCGGGAGCGAAGGCGGAGGCGGCTGCCGCCGTACCGCAGGAGCTGGTCGACGCCGTCACGCTGCTCGGCGACGAGGACGCGATCCGCCGCCAGGTCGGTGAGTTCCACGCCGCCGGCGTGCGCACCTTCCTGCTCAACCCGCTGGCCGCGACCGACGAGGAGAAGGTCGCGCAGGTACGCCGGCTCTCCGAGATCGTCGCGGAGGTCACGGCATGACGGAGCGACGGTTCACCGTCGGCCGCGACGGCGCCGTCGCCACGGTCGGCTTGGCCGGTCCCGGTGGCAAGGCGGTGATGGACGAGGCGTTCTTCGCCGAGCTGGCGCAGACCTTCGCCGAGCTCGACGCCGACGACGCCGTCCGGGCGGTCGTGCTCGCCGGCGCGGGCAAGCACTTCTCCTACGGACTCGACCTGGCCGCCGCCGCGCAGACCTTCGCCCCGCTGCGGGCCGCCACCCACGCCGGCGCCCGCCAGGAGCTGCTGGCGCTGATCCGGCGCTGGCAGGCCGCCCTCGACGTCGTCGCGAGCCTCCGCAAGCCCACGGTCGCCGCCGTCACCGGCTGGTGCATCGGCGGCGGCGTCGACCTCGCGGTCGCCTGCGACGTCCGGATCGCCTCCGCCGACGCGGTCTTCAGCGTCCGCGAGGCCAAGGTCGGGATCGTCGCCGACCTCGGCAGCCTCCAGCGCCTCGTCGGCGTCATCGGCGACGGCCACCTCCGCGAGCTCGCCCTCACCGGCGACGACGTCGACGCCGCCCGCGCCGCGCAGATCGGCCTGGTCAACCAC
Source organism: Nocardioides humi (assembly GCF_006494775.1). Lineage (NCBI taxonomy): Bacteria > Bacillati > Actinomycetota > Actinomycetes > Propionibacteriales > Nocardioidaceae > Nocardioides > Nocardioides humi. Next base: position 3,856,957 of record NZ_CP041146.1, read on the forward strand.
GTCCACCCCACCGCCGAGGAGGCGCGCGCCGCCGCGGCCGAGCTCGCCGCCCGGATGGCCGCCAACTCCCCGCTGGTGCTGCGCGGCATCAAGGACGTCCTCGACGCCGAGCGCGGCCCTCGCGTCGAGGCCGGGCTGCGCTACACCGCCGTGTGGAACTCGGCCTTCCTGCTCAGCGACGACCTCGACGAGGCGATGCTGGCGTTCCTCGAGCGACGCCCGCCGGAGTTCACCGGCCGCTAGCGCCGGGTCGGGAGGCCCGCTTGGCGCGGGTGATCGCCGCGACCGCCCGGCCGTAGCGGATCGGTACGGCGCCGAGCGCGAGCGCGCGCTGCCGGGTCGGCTCGGTGACGTCGAAGTGCTCGGTCGCCGTACCGGCGTTCTGGATCCAGCGGGCCTCGATGCCGAGCCGCGCCGCGAAGTCCAGCAGCTCGCGGCGCCCGGCCTCGCCGGGCAGATCGGAGAGCAGGTGCGACCAGACGCCGTCGACCGGGCCGACCACGGCCTCCAGCTGCATGTCGTCGACGTACACGGTCACGGGGACAGCATGGCGCACCGCCGAGCGGGTGCGGCGACAGATCACGTGGCAGAGCGGTACAGGCGCCGCGGAGCCTCGACGAGGACGTCGTGGAAGGTGGCCGGGTCGAGCGCCTCGGCGAGAAGGTCCAGCAGCGTTCCGTCGTCGACCATCCGGTCCTTCTTGTAGAAGACGTGTGGCCAGTCGGTGCCCCACACGGACCGGCCGGGTGCCATCTCGGCGAAGCGACGGATGATCGGTACCATGTCCAGATAGGCCGTGCTCTCGTCCGAGCCGCGGTCGGCGTTCGACAGCCGGATCCACCAGTTCTCCTTCGACAGGAGATCGTCCAACACGTCCCAGGCCGGGTGGTCCTCCTCGATGGACGCGCTGAAGTGCCCGAGGTGGTCGATGCAGACGTCGACGTCGTCGATCGAGCGGAGCAGCGCGGCACGCTCGACGAGGACCGTGGCGTCGACGTGCAGGGCCACGTTCCACCCCAGGACGCGGATGCGCTCGATCCGCCGCAGGACCTGCTCGTCGGTCGGGGGCGTGTTGAGCCAGCCGGGCAGGTTGATCCTGCAGCCCACGACCCCCGCGGCGGTCAGCTCGCGAGCCGTGTCGTCGCTGACGTCGTCGGAGAGGACGGCGACGCCGACGTAGCGGCCCTCGCCCAGGGCGAGGGCCTCGCGCAGGAGGCCGTGGTCCGCGCCGTAGCTGGTCGCCTGCACCAGTACGCCGCGCTCGATCCCGAGGGTCGCGTGGATCCGCATCAGCTCTGCCATGGTCGAGTCCGGGTCCGGCAGGAACGGCTTGGGCCCGGATGCGAAGGGAAAGCGGGCCGGGTCCCCGTACACGTGGGCCGCCGTGTCCCAGGCGCCGTGCGGAACCTCGACGGCCGGTCGGGAGACCTCACGCCGGTGGCTGGGAAAGGTCGGGGTGGAGTCGGTCATGCGATGGCCTCCGATCGGGAACCGAACAAGGGGGTGTCGTCGCGACCGTAGCCGCGCAGCCCGTCGAGCAGTGCCCGCGGGTCGTCCGGCAGCTCGTCGCCGGACCAGGCGATGTACATGTCGGGCCGGACCAGCAGGAGGTGACGGTCGTACGTGGCACTCGCCGAGGCGGGGAGATCGACGACCGTCACCGGGACACCGCAGGCCCGTGCGGCATCCGTCAGGGGACCCACGTCGGGCGCGTCGCCGATGCGCAGGATGCTGAAGCCCTGTCCGAGCAGGTCGAACACCGCCTCCTCGCCCTCGACGATCCAGTGGTGGGGCAGTCGAGCCCCGGGCTCCGACGACGGCTGGTACTGGTCGATGCGTCCGATGGCCTCCTCCGAGGGCGCGTCGGTCGGCGCGGCCGTCCCGGCGGATCCGACGTAGCGTGCGCCGAACTGGACGCCCTGGCTGTACCACTGCTTGCGGTCCACCTCGACCAGCAGCTGGCCGACCTTGGCCCGGATCTCCCGTCCCTGCGGTGAGTCCTCGTGCAGACGGGGATCCGACGCGAGGTTCTCGATGTCGTCACCGATCTGCTGGGCGGCCCTCGAGGTCGCCTCGCCCACCGCGCGCCGTTCCTGCTCGAAGTCGTCGAGGACATGGTCCGTGGCCCAGCCCCGGTGGATGGCGGAGAGCCGCCATCCGAGTCCCATCGCGTCGCCGATCCCGGTGTTCATCCCGAACCCGCCCATGGGCAGCCAGACGTGCGCTGCGTCGCCCGCCAGCAGCACTCGCCCGACACGGAAGCGGTCGGCGACGAGCCGCCGGGGGGTCCACCGGACGACGTCGATCTTCTCGTGGGCGATGTCCTTGCCGAGGGCCTCGCGCAGCGCGACATCGGGGTCGGCGGTGTCCAGGTCCTCACCCTCGGGAACACGGGCGTGGCACAGGTACAGGGACTTTCCGTCCAGCTGGATGAAGGCGCCGTGGTAACGGGCTCCGTGCCACCAGTACCACCAGCCCGGCCGGCCGGGCAGGGGCACCTCGTCGGACCGGAAGTACACCGACAGCCGCCGCTCGCCGACACGGGAGTCCCCGTGGAGCTGGACGCCGATCGAGCGTCGTACCGCGCTCGAGCCGCCGTCGCAGCCGACGACATGTCCGGCGGTGAAGGACCGGGCCCGCCCCGACTGCAGGTCGGTGGTGTGGACGACCACGTGGTCCCGGTGCTGCTCCACCGACTCCACGCGCGTGCCGCGGCGTACCGTGACGCTCTCGTAGCGGTCGAGCTCGTCGGCCAGGATCGGCTCGAGGAAGATCTGCGAGACGCGGTGCTGGAGCTCCGGCGTGGGCCATTCGTCGATCTCGGCGGCCGTCCGGTCGAACACCTCGTTCGTCGACGCGAAGGGGAAGCGTGCGAGCTCGTACCCGCTGAGGTTCGTCGTGTAGACGATGTCCGTCGGATGGTCGTGGGGGAGGCCGGCGCGGCGGATCCTCCTGGCCAGCCCCAGGCGGCGGAAGTACTCCATGGAGCGGGCGTTGGTGGTGTTGCACCGTGGATTCGTCGTCGTGTCGAGGCTCTGCTCCAGGAGGAGGACCGGTATTCCTCGCGATCCGAGGTCGAGTGCCAAGGTCATGCCCACCGGCCCGGATCCGACGATGATGAACGGCGCGTCGAGGGGGGTCGTCATGGGGCCGACCGTAGTTTTCCGACATCTCCGCGTCTAAGCGATAGATCGGTCGCAAATGATAGTCAAATGCCTATGACCTGCCGGTTCGTGCGTGCGGGATCCGGTCGCCGACGGCCGCCATCAGCCGCTGCTGGAGCCGCGTCAGATGACGGTTGCGCCGGCGGACGAGGAGGATCGGCTGGGTCAGCTCGACACCGCGGATGTGCACCTCGCGCAGCACGCCGCGCGTCAGCTCGTCGGCGACCGCGCGCCGGGAGAGGAAGGCGCATCCGATGCCTGCGGCGACCGCCTGCTTGATCGCGTCGACCGAGCCCAGCTCCATCACCATGGGCCGTGAGTGCACGCCGATCGAGCTGAGCGCGGCGTCCTGGAGGCGTCGGACGGCGAGACTGCTCGGCGGGACGATGCAGGGGAGGGTGGAGACCGTCTCGGCCTCGATCTCGTCCGGCAGCGCATCCCGGGCCCGGACGATGAGGACGAGGTCGTCCTCGCCGGTCGAGGTGAGCTCGAAGAGCTCCGGATCGATCGCGACATCCGTCATGACCACGCAGAAGTCCGCCTCTCCCGCCTCGGTCCGCCGCAGGGCGGTCTCGGGGTCGGAGACCAGCAGGGTCAGGTGGGCGTCCGGGTGCTCCCGCTGGAAGTCGACGAGGACCGGCGGCAGGTAGTAGTTGCCCAACGACATGCTCGCCGCCACCACCGCGCGTCCGGAGGTGCCTGCGGCGATGTCCTCGAGCTCTCGTGCCAACGACGTTCGCCTGCTCAGCACCTCCTGTGCCCACACGTACACGGCCTGGCCGGACTCCGTCAGCACCATGCGCCGCCCCTCCCTGGCGAAGAGCTTGGTGTCGAGACGCTGCTGCAGCGACTTCAGGTGCGCGGAGACGACCGGCTGCGAGACGAACAGGTGGTCGGCCGCGCGATGGACGCCGCCCAGCTCGACGACAGCGCAGAAGACCTCCAGCTTCTGCAACGACATGCGGTGGTCGATCGCCATGGTCCAGCCTCCTGGAACGAATAGTCACCTGGCTATCGGATGAGGTCAAACTATCGCTTGGACCCATGGCGGCGGTCACACGTAGCGTCTGGGACGTCCCAGCACCTCACGGGGCACGATCGAAAGGACGCGCACGATGACGCTTGCGCTGTGCACGCTGTCGCATTCCCCGCTGATCGGCGTGAACCAGCCCGCACCGGACGTGGTGGCGGAGGTCGACGGTGCGCTCGCCCGAGCACGGGAGCATGTTCGTGCCTTCTCGCCCGACCTGGCGGTCATCTTCGGGCCGGACCACTTCAACGGCGTCTTCTACGACATGCTGCCTCCCTTCTGCGTCGGCGCCGGTGCGGAGTCGATCGGGGACTGGAGGACGTCGGCAGGCCCGCTCGCGGTCGACACCGAGGCTGCGCGCACGATCCACCGCCAGGCGCTCGCCGCCGGCCTCGACCTGGCCGTGTCCGAGCGGATGCAGGTCGACCACGGGATCGCGCAGCCGCTGGAGTTCCTGTTCGGATCCATCGACGCCGTCCCGGTCGTCCCGGTCTTCGTCAACTGTGCGGCGCCGCCACTGGGCCCGACCGAGCGGATCCGCCTGCTCGGGGAGGCGGTGGGCCGAGCGGTGTCGGTGTCGGGTCGCCGGGTGCTGTTGATCGGGTCGGGGGGCCTGTCCCACGATCCGCCCATCCCCGCGCTGGAGGGCGCGAGCCCGGAGGTGGCCGAGCGGCTTATCGCCGGCAGGAACCCCGACGAGGATACGGTCGCGACGCGCGTGGCGCGTGTGGTCGCGACGGCCCAGGAGCTGGCGGCCGGCACATCCGACCGGGCCCCGCTCGCGCCCGAATGGGACGCTGAGGTGATGGAGACGCTCGCCCGAGGCAGGCTCTCGGAGTTCGACTCCTGGTCCCCGGAGGACTTCGCCGCCGAGGCGGGAAACGCGGCGCACGAGGTGCGGACATGGATCGCGGCCTTCGCCGCACTCGGCACGGCGGGCGCCTATCGCGTCACCTCGACCTACTACCGACCCATCCCCGAATGGATCGCGGGCTTCGCCATCATGACCGCGGTCGTCGACGAGCAGAAGGTGACCCGATGAACAGCACGACGCATCTCGTCCGAGGCCAGGACCTGTCACTGCAGGTGACGGAGGTCGGGCAGGGGGAGCCGATCGTGTGGCTGCACGGAAGCGGCCCGGGCGCGACGGGGATGAGTAACTTCGGCGGCAACCTCCCCGCGTTCGACGGCTATCGCCACCTGGTCTTCGACCTGCCCCGGTACGGCGGTTCGGACCGCGTCACGATCGACGAGCCGTTGGTGCCCTTCGCGGCGCGCAATGTCGTGGCCGTGCTCGAGGCGATGGCTGTCGAGCGCTTCCACGTCGTCGGCAACTCCTTCGGCGGATCGGTCGGCATCAAGATCGCGGCCGACCACCCCGATCGGGTCCGCCGGCTGGTGGTCAACGCGGGTGGCGCCCGACCGCAGGACGCGTCGGGGCGGTCCCCGGGACTGGCGCTCCTCTGGGGCTATATGGAGAAGCAGCAGCCCACCCGGGACGACATGGCCGAGTTCATCGACGCGATGGTGGTGGACAAGAGCCTGGTGACCGACCGGCTCGTCGACGAGCGTTACGAGGCGAGCCTGAGGACCCATCCCGAGCTCGAGACGCTTCCGCCGGTCTTCGGCGACCTCCTGCCGGACCTCCCGCGGGTGGAGGCGCCGACCCTGCTGCTGTGGGGGCGTGAGGACGTCTTCCTTCCGATCGAGCGCGCGCTGGTCAACGTCCGGGGAATCCCGAACGCCGAGCTGCGCGTCATCCCCGGGTGCGGCCACTGGGTGCAGGTCGAGGCGCGGGAGTACTTCGACGCGGCCGTACGGCGGTTCCTGGACGAGGCGGCTCCGTGAGCGCCCTGCTGTCGGTGGAGAGCCTCACCGTGCGTTTCGGGGGTCTGGCGGCGGTCGACGACGTCAGCATCCTCGTCGAGGAGGGCGAGATCGCGGGTCTCGTCGGCCCGAACGGCGCCGGCAAGACCACGCTGTTCAACGCGATCACCCGCAATGTCGACCCGGAACGCGGGACCGTGCGGATCGACGGCCACGACATCAGCGGCCGCCGGCCCGAGGACCTGGCGGCGCTGGGCCTGCGTCGTACCTTCCAGAACCTCGCTCTCTTCGAGAGCCAGGACGTTCGTACGAACGTGCTGATCGGCGCCCACACCGGAGCCCGGACCGGATGGCTCCGAGCAGCACTCGGCTGGGGCGTGCGGGCCGAGGAGCGGGCGCTCGGCGCGCGTGCCGACCATCTGCTCGAGGTCCTCGACCTTGAGCAGATGGGCGGCGCGGTCGTCGCCGACCTGCCGTTCGGCACGATGAAGCGCGTCGAGCTCGCTCGGGCGCTGGCCTCCCGGCCGCGCGTGCTGCTCCTGGACGAGCCGGCGAACGGACTGCGGGAGGCGGAGGTTCTCGAGCTGGAAGCGCTGCTGCGGCGCATCCGTGACGAGTTCGGAGTGACGATCGTGATGGTCGACCATCACGTCCGCCTGGTGATGTCGCTGTGCGACCACGTGGTGGCGCTCGCTGCCGGTCGGGTCATCGCCGACGGCACGGCACGCGAGACCCGGAGCGATCCGGCGGTGCGCCGGGTCTTCCTCGGTGAGTCGGCATGAGACCCGCGACGGACCCCCCGGTCGCGGAGCCTCTCCTCAGCGTGCAGGGACTCCACGCGGGGTACGGGCACGGTGAGGTGCTGCACGGCATCGACGTCACGGTGCCGCGCGGCCAGGTCGTCGTCCTCCTCGGTGCCAACGGGGCAGGCAAGACGACGCTGATGAGGTGTATCTCGGGCGAGCTCCGGGCCACGGGGCGGATCGAGCTCGATGGCGACGCTCTCGGCGGCCTCCCGGCGCACCAGATCAGCCGGCGGGGAGTGGCGCTGGTGCCCCAGGGCCGGGGCACGTTCGCCGACCTGTCGGTCCGGGACAACCTCGCCGTCGCCGCTTTGCAGCTGCCGCGGGCGGAGCGGGACGTCGAGATGGAGCGCTGGCTCGACCGTTTCCCCCGACTGGCCGAGCGGTCGAAGGTCGCGGCCGGCATGCTCTCCGGCGGAGAGCAGCAGATGCTGGCCATCGCCCGGGCGTGCATCGGCCGTCCCCGCGTCCTGATGTGCGACGAGCCGAGCCTCGGTCTGTCGCCGGCGATGAGCAAGGAGGTCTTCGAGGTCTTCGAGCAGCTGCACGACGAGAGCGGACTGGCGATGCTCATCGTCGAGCAGAACGCCGGCCTGGCGCTCGGCGTCGCCGACCTGGCCCTGGTGATCGAAGGCGGGCGCATCGTGTGGCGGGGCACGCCACGGGACCTGCACGACGACGACGCGCTGGTCAGCGCCTACATCGGCGACCTGGAGGAGATCTGATGACCGACGTCGTCCAGACGATCGTCAACTCGGCGACGATCGGGTGCAGCTATGCGCTGCTCGCCATCGGCCTCGTGCTGGTGTACCGGGCGAGCCAGAGCGTCAACTTCGGCCAGGGCGAGCTCGGCACCCTCACGGCCTTCTTCGTCCTGTTCCTGATCGGTCGGTCGGTGCCCCTGGCGGTGGCACTGGTCATCGCCGTGGTCTGCGGGTTCGCGATCTGTGCCGGCATCTACCTCCTCGTGGTGCGCCGGGCGCCGTCGCGCTCGGAGTCGACGACCGTTCTGGTCGGGACCGCGCTGTTCCTGGGCGTCAACTCGATCTGCGCCGTCGTCTGGGACACCAACTCGCACGCGGTCCCCAGCCTGTTCCCGGACGGCGTCCACGACTTCGTCGCCGTGGGAGGCGTGCGTCTGTACTACGAGTCGCTGGGCAATGTCGGCGTCCTGGCACTCACGGTGGCCCTGCTCTCGCTCCTGCTCACCCGTACCTCGATCGGTCTCCAGATGCGGGCGGTCGCCTCCAATCCGGGATCGGCGGCCCTGGCCGGTGTGTCCGTGGGCTCGGTGCTGGTGCTGTCCTGGGGGCTGGCCGGTGTGGCCGGCTCGCTGGCCGGGGCGACCACGGCGCCGTCGAGCTCGCTGTCGACCAACATGATGTTCGACGTCCTGCTCTACGGCCTGGCCGGCGCGACGCTCGGCGGCCTGAACAGCCTCAAGGGCGCCGTCGTCGGGGGGATCGGGGTGGCGGTGGTCGCCGACCTCATCGCGACCTATGTCCCCGGCGTGGAGCAGGAGCTCAAGCAGGCGGTGGCGATGGCACTCATCATCGCCGTCCTGGTCCTCAGGCCCGCCGGGCTGTTCGGAACCGTGGAGGCCCGCCGTGTCTGACCGGAGCGTCGTCGAGAACGAGACGGCCATGTCACCCATCGAGGTCCGCGGCGAGGACCAGGCCCATTCCCGAGGCAGCCTGCGCCGTGTCCCCGTGGGCACCGTGCTCGCGGTCGTCGCCGGGCTCGCGGCCGTCTACTTCGTCCCCTATGTCGTCAGCGGGTCGATGCTGGCCCTGATGCTCAGCGCGGTCATCGCCGCCATCGCCATCCTGGGCCTGAACCTGCTGTTCGGCTACTGCGGACAGATCTCCATCGGGCACGCGGCCTTCCTCGGGATCGGGGCCTATGTGTCGGCCGTCCTGGTGATCGAGTCGGGCTGGTCCTATCCCGTGGCGGTCCCGGTGTCGATGCTCGTCGCCTTCGCGGTGGGAGCGACGGTCAGCATCCCTGCGCTGCGTCTCAAGGGCCTCTATCTCGCCCTGCTGACCCTGGCGGTCGGCGTGACCTTCCCGAGCGTCGTCCGGCGGCTGGAGGGCATCACCCAGGGTGACCGCGGCATGTTCGGTGTCCAGTGGCGGGCGCCGTCGTGGACGGGGCTGGTCGGGTTCGAGGGTCAGATCATCTGGATGTTCTGGACGGCCGGCGCGTGCTTGGTGCTGTCCTGCCTGGTCGTGCACAACATCGTGTCGTCGCGCATCGGACGGTCCCTCGTGGCGATCCGTGACCACGAGGTCGCGGCGGCCTCGGCGGGCGTGCCCATCGCCCGGACCAAGGCGATGGCGTTCGGCACGGCGGGTGCGTTCGGCGCCCTGGCGGGCGGGCTGACCGCGGCGTCGGTCGGTGTCATCACGCCGAGCCAGTTCGGACTGCTGCAGTCCATCGAACTCCTCGTGGCCGTGGTCGTGGGCGGTGCCGCGTCGATCCGCGGATCCCTGTACGGCGGCGCCTTCTACGTCTTCATTCCCTACTACGCGTCGGAGGTCGCGTCCGGCGAGCTGGCACAGGCAGTGTTCGCGGTCTCGATCCTCATCGCGCTCTTCGTCGCGCCACGCGGAGTCGACGGGCTCGCCGTCGACCTCCTCCGCCGTGTGCGTGGCCGTCGTCGGTCCCGTCCGGGGCTGCCCGACATTCCGTCCTCGGGCCACCACTGAAAGGAAAACCATGAGAAATCGTCCGTGGCGGCTCAGCGCCGTGGCGGTGCTGACCGTCGGCGCCCTGGCAGCCTGCGGAAGCCCGCAGGGTAGCGAGTCCTCCTCGTCGTCGGGCTGTCCCGCGAACGCGTCGGAGCCGATCGGTGACACGATCAAGCTCGGCTCGACCATGCCCCTGTCGGGACAGCTGGCCTCGGTGGGCCAGAACCGGGCCGGCGTGGAGGCCCTGGTCGAGTCCGTCAACGCCGAGGGCGGTATCGACGGCAAGAAGCTGGAGTTGACCGTGCTGGACGACAAGGGCGACCCGGCGCGTGCCGTGTCGAACGTCCAGCGGCTCATCTCCCAGGAGGACGTCGACGCCCTGATCGCCGTCACCACGACGCCGGTCAACCTGGCCATCGGCGAGTTCGCGGTCGAGCAGTGCGTCCCCAACCTGTTCGCGCTGACCGGCGATGCCCGGTTCACGGCCGCCCAGTTCAAGGGCATGATCCCGGCCTCTGACCCGTACGACACGCAGGCGAAGGCACTGGTCGAGGACATCCGCGCCGAGGCCGGCGAGGACGCCACCATCGGGGTGCTGCAGGTAGAGAGCGACTCCGGGGCCGGTCTGACCGACAGCCTCAAGCGGGTCGCGGAGGAGGCCGGGATGACCGTCCTGCCGCCGCAGACGGTGGCGCCTACCGACTCGGCGCCCCCGACGTCGCAGATCCAGGCCCTCAAGGACGAGGCCGACGTGCTGGCGATGTTCCTCTCGCCGTTCCAGTGCCCGCCGGCGCTGCAGGCCCTGGGCCGCTCGGGGTGGGAGACGCAGGTCTACGTCGGAGACTTCTGCGCTTACCCCAGCGTCCTCGAGCCGGCAGGTGACCTGGCCAACGGAGTGCGGAGCGTCAACTGGATTGTCGATCCCAACGACGGCGCCAGCGCCGAGCGACAGGACGTCAAGGACTATCTCGCGGCGGTCGAGGGGAAGGCGCCGCCGGCGGCGGTGACCTCCTTCGCCGAGACCGGTTACGTCAGCGCCGCCGGCGCGATCGCCTACATCCGCTCGATCGCGGAGGACGGGGAGCTGACCCGTCTCGAGCTCTTCGAGGGCGTCGAGGCGATCGAAGACCTCCAGGTGCCGCTGCTGTTCGACGGGATCAAGGTGCGCACGTCCGAGGGAGATGTCAGCCCGTGGAGCGCGGTTAACATCATCGAGTACCAGGACGGCACCTACGCCTCGATCCGACAGGTTGCGGTTGACTGACAGCGGTGGGGCGGGGCGCGAGCCCCGCCCCACCGACACCGTCACGCTGCCCGTCGTCGAGCTCGTCGACCTGGTGCGACGAGCGCTGGAGCACGCCGGGCTCCCTCCGGAGGAGGCCGCGGGCTCGGCCCGGGTCTGCGTCGCCGCCGAGGTCCGCGGCAAGCGGACGCACGGCCTCACCTTGCTGCCGCAGCTCATCGATCAGTACCAGGAGGGCGAGAAGCGTCGTCGACCGGTCTCGGTGGTCGCCCGGAGCGTCGTCTCCGAGCAGCTCGACGGCGGCTTCAACGCCTCGCTCCACCTGCATGCGCAGGCGGCCTCGCGGGCAGCGAGTCTGGCGTCGGAGGTCGGAGTCGGACTGGTCTCGATCGTCAACGCCGGGGTCAGCGGAGCGTTGGGCGTGCACGTCGAGGAGATGGCGCGGCGTGGCGTGGTGGCGATCGCGATCAACAGCACGCCTGCGGTGGTCGTGCCGCTGGGAGGATCGGAGCCGCTGCTGGGAACCAACCCGATGGCGTGGGCGGTGCCCCGGCGCGACGGACATCCCGTCGTACTCGACATGGCCACCTCCTCGATCGCTTACCACGCGCTGCGACGAGCCGTCGCGGAGGGCAGGCCCGTGCCCCGGGGCGTGGTGGTGGATGCCCAGGGGGCGGTCACCACGGACCTGGACGAGGCGGTCCGCCCCGACGGACGACCGCGGATCCTGCCGTTTGGCGGGCACCGCGGGTCGGCGCTGTCGATCCTCATCGAGCTCACCGTCGCAGCCGGTCTCGGACAGGCGGTCGGCTCCGCGAAGGCCCAGGCGCCGCTGGGCGCCGCGGTCGACTTCCCCGGCGTGTACCTCGCCTGGCGGCCGGACGTGATCGGGTCCGAGTCGGACTACCACGCCGCCACCGAGCAGCTGCTCGCCGACCTCGTCGCGGGGGGAGCGACCTATCCGGGACGCTCCGCCGAGGCGCGCCTCGACCTGGCCGCCGCCGAAGGGCGGGTGGAGGTGGTGCGGCGGTCGGTGCAGGACGTGACCGACCTGCTCGCGCAGTCGTGAGCCGAGGGAGCGGGAGGCGAGCCGACCGCCCGCCCGGCGTCGAGGGCGTCGAGACGCGCTCCGACGGCGCCACGGTGGCGGCCTACTCGTACGATGCGAGCAGCTACCGGGTGACCCCTCGTCTGGTCGCCTTCCCCGCCGGGGTCGACGATGTCCGCGCCGTTCTGGAGACGGCGCGACGTCACGACCTCCCGGTCACCGCGCGAGGCGGGGGGACCAGCATGGCCGGCAATGCCGTGGGCGAGGGGATCGTCATCGACCTCTCGCGACGGATGAACCGGGTGCTGGAGGTCGACGTCGCGGGCCGAAGCGTCCGGCTGGAGCCGGGGGTGGTGCTCGACGACCTGAACCGCCGGCTGGCGGATCACGGGCTGGAGTTCGCCCCGGATCCCTCCTCGCACAGTCGGGCGACCGTCGGCGGCATGGTCGGGAACGATGCCTGCGGCAACCACTCCGTCGCGCACGGAAGAACGTCCGACCACATCCTCGAGCTCGACCTGGTACTCGCGGACGGCGCCTACGTGCGGGCCACGCGCGGCGGCGTGGTTGCGCTCGACGACCGGGACGTGTCGGTCGGGGCCGCCGAGCATCTCGAGCGCGAGCTCCGGAGCATCGCGAGCGATCACCTGGCCACCCTGCGGACCGAGCTCGGGCGGATTCCGCGGCAGGTGTCGGGGTTCCAGTTGCATCGGCTGCTGCCGGAGAACGGCTTCGACGTCGCCCGAGCCCTGGTCGGCTCCGAGGGCACGTGTGCGGTGATCGTCGCGGCGAAGGTCTCCCTGGTCGCGCGGACCCGCGCCGAGGCGACCCTGGTGCTCGGCTATCGCGACCTGATCGCCGCGGCGGACGACGTTCCGCGGATCCTCGAGGCGGCCCCCTCGGCCGTCGAGGCCCTCGACGAGCGCATCGTCACGACCCTGCGTGAGCGACGCGGTGACGACTCCGTGGCCGGGCTGCCGCAGGGCACGGCATGGCTGATCGTGGAGATCCAAGACGACGACGCCGGGCGCGACGACGGGCATGACCGCCTGTACGCCCTCGCCTCCGACCTCCGGGCCCGAGGACGCCTGGTCGACTTCGCGGTCGTGACCGACGGGAGCGAGCGGTCACGACTCTGGCGGGTTCGGGAGGACGGGGCCGGCCTGACGGCTCGGCCCTCGGACGGGCGGATCACGTGGGCCGGCTGGGAGGACGCCGCCGTCGCGCCGGACCGTCTCGGGTCCTATCTGCGGGACTTCTGCGAGCTGATGGGGAGTCGGCAGATCACGGGCGTGATGTACGGCCACTTCGGGGCCGGCTGCGTGCACGTGCGTCTCGACTTCGACCTCGAGACGGCCGAGGGGCGCAGGAGGATGGCCGTGTTCGTGCGCGAGGCGGCCACGATCGTCGCCTCCCATGGTGGCACCGTCTCCGGTGAGCACGGCGACGGCAGGGCGCGCAGCGAGCTTCTGCCGCTGATGTACAGCGCGGACGCGCTGGAGGCCTTCCGGAGGTTCAAGCGCGCCTTCGACCCCTCGGCCCGTCTCAACCCGGGCATCGTCGTCGACCCTGTGGCCTTGGACCGGGATGTCCTGGCTCCCGGTGGGCGGGGTGCCGCACCGCCGGGCCGGACGGTACTGGCACTGCACCAGGACGGCGGGTCCTTCGCCCGTGCCGTCGGCCGGTGCATCGGGGTCGGGAGGTGCCGGGCAGACGCCGGGGGCTTCATGTGTCCCAGCTTCCGCGCGAGTGGCGAGGAGCTCGACTCGACGAGGGGCCGCGCTCGGGTCCTCCAGGAGATGGTGGACGGACGCGTGGTCACCGACGGGTGGCGGTCCACGGAGGTTCGTGAGGCACTCGATCTCTGCCTGTCCTGCAAGGCGTGCTCGACGGACTGTCCGGTCGGCGTCGACATCGCGGCGTACAAGTCCGAGTTCAGCCACCACCACTATCGACGCCGTCTCCGCCCGCGCTCCCACTACTCCCTCGGTTGGCTTCCCGTCTGGCTGCGGCTGGCGGGGATGCTACCGGCGGTCTCGAACTGGGTCCTCCGCAGCCGGGTGGTGGGGCGCCTGATGCGGTGGGCGGGTGGTGTGACGCAGCGTCGGGAGCTGCCGACGGTCCACTCCTGGCGGTCGTCGCGCCCACCCTCAGGGCAGAGGCGTCGGGCCGGGCACGGCGAGCCGGTGGTGCTGTTCCGCGACACCTTCACCCGCGCCTTCCGCCCGGGGCTCGTCGGGGACGCCCTGGAGGTGCTGGACAGCACCGGCAGGGTGGCGACGCCGGCCCCCGACCTGTGCTGCGGCCTGACCTGGATCACCACCGGTCAGCTCGGAGTCGCGAGGAGGATCCTCCGGCGCACCGTCCGGGTCCTGGACGAGTCCGGGGACGCCGACATCGTCGTCCTCGAGCCCAGTTGTGCGAGCGCCCTCCGCGCCGACGTACCCGAGCTCCTGGCCTCCGACGCGGCGCGACGGGTGGCCGGGCGCGTGCGGACGCTGAGCGAGGTCATCGGACAGGCCGTCGAGTCCGGGTGGGTGCCTCCAGCGCTGGACGGGGAGGCGCTGCTGCAGACCCACTGCCACGAGCACGCGACGTTCGGGTCGGGCACGTCGAGGGCCGTGGCCCAGGCTCTGGGGCTTCGGGTCGAGCAGGTCGAGGGATGCTGCGGTCTCGCCGGCAACTTCGGCTTCGAGGCATCCCACTACGACACCTCGATGGCGGTCGCCGAGCAGGGACTCGGGCCTCGTCTGCGCGCGATGTCCCGAGGGAGCGCCGTGATCGCGGACGGGTTCAGCTGCGGCACCCAGATCGACCACGTGCTCGGGCAGAGCGGGCGGGCGAGCCACATCGCCACCGTGGTCGCCCGTGCCCTGCCTGCTCAGCGCACCCGGCCGTAGAAGACCGAGCTCGTCCAGATCCGCTCCTTGCGGACGGGCACGCCGGGCCGCGACGCGTGCCAGAGGGTGTGGGCGCCGGCGTAGATGCCGACGTGGTAGACGCGGCTGCCGCTGGTGAAGAACACCAGGTCGCCGACCCGCGGGCTGCGGACCCGCTGGGTGGCGCCGGCCTGGGCGCCGGAGGTGCGGGGCAGTCGCTTCCCGACGTGGCGGTACACCCACTGCACCAGGCCCGAGCAGTCGAACGCGTTCGGGCCGGCGGCGCCGTACCGGTAGGGCTTGCCGGCCCGCGAGCGGACCGTGGCCATGACCTTGTCGATGCGCTTCTCGGCCTTCTTCGCCGCCTTGCTCTTGCCGTCCTGGTGGCCGGCCGCCTCCTCCTTGGCCTGCTCGGCCGGCAGGACGAGCGAGGAGGCGTCGTCGTCGGCGTGGGCCGACGGGGTCGGGGCGACGAGGAACACCGCCGCGAGGACGGGTACGACGAGCAGGCGCGCGGCAGCGCGCGACACGATGGTGGACATCAGAGGAACTCCGTCAGCGGCGCCTGCGAGAGATGACCTGTCGGGCTGGGGCTGCTGATGCCCCGGAGCGTGTGTCCTTCGCCCCGAGCCGGCTCCGTGCGGTGCCGGCGTAGTGCTGGGTCTCCCGTGCTCGCGCTTACTTCATCGTTCTCGATGTCTCCCCAGGACGAGCGCGAGCCTCGGCGCGACCGTGGGCGGCCCCTCCGGTCGGAGAGGTCTCTCCTCCATTCGACCCGCTTGCAATAGTTAGCGCAGTGGTCGCGGTCACGTTCGCGGGGTGTCGATCCTCACCCCGGACCGATGTAACGCAGGGGGCCGGCAGGCGCCGCCGATCACTCCGGCAGGTGCGGATCCGCCAGCAGGTACCGGGCCACCCGGCCGTCGCGGGTTCGTCGCGGGCGCACCGGCTCGGGGACCATCCGGCCCTCGGCGGTGTCCCAGAACCGGTCCACCCGCAGGGCGACGCCCCGGGCCAGCCGGCCGGGCACGCCGCGGTGCGGGAGATAGGGGTGCGGCCGGGTCGGCACCCGCCGCTCGGTGCGGTAGAGCCGCTGCGCGAGGTGGCCGCACTCGTCCGCGGACGCCGCTCCGGCCAGGTCGTCGACCAGCCGGAGCTCGAGGGAGCGGATGCCGGCCAGCTCGCGCTCGACCTCCTCCCAGATCGAGGACCAGGGCCGTCGTACGACGAACGTGGAGCCGTAGAGCTTGGCCTTGAGCTGCACCAGGGCGACCTCGAGCCGGCGGCTCTGCCGGGCGAGCTCGTGGGCGCGCCGGTGACCGTGGTCGAGGTGACGGCGGGCGGCCGGGGCGAGCACGGCGTTGGCCGCCGCGACGTGGCGGCTCGTGCTCGCCAGGAACGGGTCGGCGGCGCTGAGCGCGGCGCGCGGCCGGTCCCGTGTCGGCCGGCAGGTCTCGGCGCTGCGCATCCGGGCGTGCAGGACGGCGTGGGTCTGCGTGACGGTGTCGGCCAGGGTGTCGACGCCGGTCTCCGGGCTGTCGTTCATGGCTCCTCCTTCAGGAGACCCCCCTCAAATGCAGTGTGCGCCGGTCCCGGGCCCCTCGCAAGGGGGCGGGACCGGCGCACGGCAGGCGCCCGGCGTCAGACGCGCGGCAGGGTGGGGTACTCCACGCCGGAGATGTGCTGCACGGTGCGCACCACCTGGCAGGAGTAGCCGAACTCGTTGTCGTACCAGACGTAGAGGATCGCGCTGTCGCCGTCGACGATCGCCGCGTTGCCGTCGACGATCGAGGCCGCCCGCGAGCCGATGAAGTCGCTGGAGACGGCGTCGGTGGCCTCGGTGTAGTCGAGCTGGCGGCTCAGCGGGCCGGTCAGCGAGACCTTGCGCAGGTGCTCGAGGACCTCGTCACGGCTGGTCTCCCGCTGGAGCTGCAGCGACAGGATCGCGATCGACACGTCGGGCGTGGGGACCCGGATCGAGTTGCCGGTGATCTTGGCGTCGAGGCCGGGCAGCACCTTCGCGACGGCCGAGGCGGCGCCGGTCTCGGTGATGACCAGGTTGAGCGGAGCGGAGCGGCCGCGGCGGTCGGCCTTGTGGTAGTTGTCGAGCAGGTTCTGGTCGTTGGTGAACGAGTGGACCGTCTCGACGTGGCCCCGGGTGATGCCGAACTCCTCGTCCATCGCCTTCAGGGGCGGCACGATCGCGTTGGTGGTGCACGACGCGCAGGAGAGCACCCGCTCGGCCGGGTCGACCTCGAGGTGGTTGATGCCGTGCACGATGTTCGGGACGTCGCCCTTGCCCGGCGCGGTCAGCAGCACCTTCGCGATGCCGGGCCGCAGGTGGCTGGACAGGCCCGCCCGGTCGCGCCAGATGCCGGTGTTGTCGATCAGGATGGCGTCGGCGATGCCGTACGCCGTGTAGTCGACCTCCTCGGGGGAGTTGGAGTAGATCACCTGGATCACGTTGCCGTTGGCGATGATCTGGCTCCTCTCCTCGTCGACCGTGATCGACCCGTTGAAGGCGCCGTGGATCGAGTCGCGGCGCAGCAGCGAGGCGCGCTTCTTGAGGTCCTCGCCCTTGCCCTTGCGGACGACGACCGCGCGCAGCCGCAGGCCGTTGCCGGAGCCGGACTTCTCGACGAGCAGGCGGGCGACGAGCCGGCCGATGCGCCCGAAGCCGTAGAGCACGACGTCCTGCGGGCCCGGGGCCGCGGACTTGTGGTCACCGATCGCGTCGGCGAGCACCGTCGCGGTGAAGGCGGCGACGTCCTGGCCGGCGCCGTTCTCCTTGTAGGCCTTGAGCAGCAGCGCGAGGTCGATCTTGGCGGCGGCGATGTCGAGGCCGGCGATCGCCTGCAGGAAGGGGAAGGTGTCGGTCACCGAGAGCTCCTCGCCCTCGATCATCCGGGCGAAGCGGTGGGTCTTGAGGATGCTGACCACCGACTTGTTCACCAGCGAGCGGCTGTGGAGGAGGATCGTCACGTCCTTCTCGCGGTGGAGCTTGCCGACGATCGGGATCATCGCCTCCGCCAGCTCCTCGTGGTGCTTCCAGCGGGTGAACTTGTCCTCGATGACGCTCAACGAAATCCCCTAGGGCAGTGCGACAAAACCGCTCGATCGTAGGACGCCGGGCGTAGGGGGTGGCTAATCGAGCCTGCGTCCGGAGGGCGTGGGATGCGTCACAGCGCACGGGCGCCGTCCCGTGCCCCCGGGGGCCGCCGCCGAGATCGTGGATATGTCAACAATCGCGGCTAGAATGGACCCGTGAGTACGACGACGCGGTGGCTCGACGACGAGGAGCAGCAGGCCTGGCGGGCCTGGGTCGACCTCAACGCGCAGCTGTCCGCGCGCCTCAACCGCGAGCTCCAGGCCGTCAGCGGGCTCTCGCTGTCCGACTACGAGATCCTGGTCGCCCTCACCGACCCCGACGTCCCGGACCGTGCGCTGCGGATGTACGAGCTCGGCGAGCGGCTGCAGTGGGAGAAGAGCCGGGTGTCCAAGCAGGTCTCCCGGATGGAGGCCCGCGGCCTCGTCGAGCGCCGCCACTGCCCCGACGACCGGCGCGGCGCCTTCGTCGACCTGACCGACGCCGGCCAGGCCGCGATCGCCGCCGCCGCCCCCGGGCACGTCGCGCTCGTGCGCGAGCTGTTCTTCGAGGGGCTCAGCGCCGAGCAGGTGCGCAGTCTCGGCCGGTTCGCGGCCACCGTGCTGGACCGCCTGGCCGACTGAGGGCTGACGTCGCGCGAACGCACCGAGGCCCGCCCCAGGGGGACGGGCCTCGGTGTGTGGTGCTGCTCGGTGCGGGTGCTCCGGGTCAGCAGTCGACGCCGGCGATCGCGCTGCCGATGGTGACGTCGAGGAGCTGGCCGGGGAGGTCGATGGCGACCGCGTTGGTGACCACCGTGCTGCCGGTCTTGACGACCTGGTTGAGGTAGACGCCGCCCAGCAGCGGCAGGGGGATGCTCACCGGCTTGTTCTGCTGGTTGTGGACGACGCCGTTCTGGGTGAACTGGCCGATCTCGGCGACGCCGTTCAGCTCGTTGCCCGCGGCGCAGTTGACCGGCGTGGAGGCGGAGGCCTCCGACCACAGGTCCTTGAGCTCGAGGACGTAGCCGTTCAGCGGGAACGCGATCTTCACGTAGTCGACCTTCGCGTCGGCCCGGTGGGTGCTGCCGGCCTTCTCGCTGGTCGCGTCGACGGCCTTCACGGTCACCGACGGGGACAGTGCGGTCAGCGGGAACGGCAGCGCGCCGAGGGAGACGGTGGCGTCGAGGAGCGTGCCGCTGTCGGTCGCGCAGGGGACGCCGCCGGCGTTGGCGGTGCCGAGGTTGATGTTCAGCGGCAGGCCGACGGCGATCCCGGCGCACAGACCCGCCTGGTCCGTGACGGTGTAGCTGACCGTCTGGGTCGAGCTGGCGCCGTGCTCGTCGGTGGCGGTGACGGTGAACGTCTTGGTGCCGGTCGTCGAGGTGTCGATCGGCTCGCCCACCGCGACGTCCCCGACGCAGTCGACCGCGTCGACGTGGCCGGTGTCGCCGTCGGCGCAGCTGTAGTCGGCGGCCACCGTCTGGCCCTGCGTGAACTCGCCGCCGTCGACCGGCGCGGCGATGGTCGCGGTCGGGGTCTGGTTGTCGAAGTAGCCGACCTCGAAGGACGACACGCCGCGGCCGCAGCTGCCGGCGCCGACCGGGGTCAGGGTGAACGACGTGACCGGTGCGGTGCTGGTGAACGTCGTGACGTCGCCGGTGCTGGCTCCGCTGCCGGTGAGGAGGTTGTCATCGCCGTCCCACACGTGGTGGGCGTTGACGTCGACCGGCTCGATGCCGTCCTGCAGCCGGACGGCCTCGCCGGCGCAGTTGAGGCCGGAGATGCCGAAGGCCAGGGAGACCGGCTCGGAGAAGGTGTAGGTCTGCACACCGTCGGAGGGATAGACGTAGTAGCCCTGGTCGCTGGGCCCGGCGCCCTTGTCGACGCTCCACTCCACGCCGTTGGGCAGGGTGCCGCTCTGGGGGCCGGAGCCCGACAGGGTGGTCGTGTCGAAGGTGCTGGTGTTCATCTGGCCGGCGGTGGCCGGTGCTGCGATCGCGAGGCCGGAGAGACTGAGGCCGAGCGACGCGACGGCGGCGAGCTTGACCCTTCGGGAATGACGCATGGCGTTGACCTTTCGGGAGGATGCGTGCGCCCGAGCGCGTTGGGGGGTGCCACTGCTGCCAACCAGGGCCGAGGAGAGCCCGTTACGGGGGGAATTGCGGGTGAGAGGGCCCGGTACGCCGCACCGGCGGGGGCAGGGTGTTGCTACCCAAGGACCGTGGCCCCGCTCCCCAGGATCGCCCTCGCTGCCGCCGCCCTGCTGCTCCTCGCCGGGTGCGGCGGAGCCGACGACCCGGGCGAGCCGCCCGGCTCCGCCGGCACCGCCTCGGCCCCGCCGTCCGCCGGCCCGTCCACCACGGCCTCCACGTCCGACGGGCCCGCCTCCACCGGGGGGAGCGCTGCGACCGGCGCGGCCGAGGACGACGGGTCGACGACCGTGGCGCGCGCGAGGTTCTGCCAGGGCATCGACCCCGCGGACGTCGCCGACGTCCTCGGGACCGACCGGCTGGAGGTCATGGCCGATCACGCCCCGGGGGACGCGGCGAGCGCGCAGCCGGGCGCTCCGAGCGTGTCGCCGGCCTGGACCTGCACCATCGGCACGACCGCGGACGGCGGCATCGGGGTCACCTGGAGCATCGCCCAGGCGGAGGTGAAGGCCGCCGAGGCGCGCGCGACGGTCGGCAACCTGGCCGGGATCCTCGGCGAGGAGCACTGCGCCGACGTCGCCGACGACGCGCTCGGCGCCCGCACCCGGGGCGTCGACTGCGCGGGGTCGGTCGGCGGCACGTCCTTCGCCCTGGCGGCCCGCAGCGTGGTCGTGGACCGGACCCTGCTGGACTGCCAGCTCGCCTCGGCGCGGGAGGGCGACATCGAGCGGCTGTCCGCCGCGGCCCCGCGCGTGTGCGCGCTGTTCCGCGACCTCGTGGTGCGGGAGTAGGGCTCCGCCTGGTTCAGCCCTGCATGTCCGCCACCGCCAGGGACGCGAACGTCATCGCCGCACCGAGCGGCGCCCCGGGGCCGGGGTAGGCGGACCCGAACACCGAGGCGGTGGAGTTGCTGGCGGCGTACAGGCCGGGGATCGGGCGGCCGTCCGTGTCGAGCACGCGGGCGCTCGCGTCGGTGACGAGGCCGCCCTTCGTGCCGAGGTCGGAGAGCACGAAGCGGGCCGCGGTGTACGGCGGCCGGTCGACCGGCACGAGTGCGGCCGACGCTCCGCCGCCCCCGGCGAAGAAGGTGTCGTACTCGTCCTCGCCGCGGCCGAAGTCCTCGTCCTTGCCGGCCGCCGCGAACGCGTTGTAGCGCTCGACCGTCGCGACCAGTGCGTCCGGGTCGAGGCCGGTCGCGACGGCGAGGTCCTCGAGGGTGTCGGCCTCCATCCAGGTGCCGGCGGCGAGGTGCTCGGCGCGCTCGCCCTCGGGCATCGCGATCGCGGGCAGCCGCCCGTCCTCGCGCGCGTCGAAGACGAACCACGACGGTGTCCGCTCGGGAGCCTGGGCCATGATCCGGCCGAACCGGTCGTAGGGCAGGCACTCGTTGCCGTAGCGCCGGGCCGAGCCGTCCACCATCAGGCCGCCGCGGAAGCCGAGGGTGAACGCGCCGCCGCCGTCCGGCTGCTGCAGACCGGGGCAGAACCAGCCCTCGCCGGACCAGTCGGTCGCCGCGCCGATCTCCGCGGCCGCGTCGATCACCTCGCCGGTGTTGGTGCCCCGCGGCGCCATCGTCCACGCGGCGTCGCCGGGCGTGCCGTGCGCGGTACGACGCTCGGGGCTGCCCTCGAAGCCGCCGGCCGCGATCAGGATGCCCCGCCGGGCAGTGACCTCTGCCGGCCCGTCCGGGCCGTCATATCGGACCGTGGTGGCGCGGCCGTCGGCGTCCCGGCCGAAGCCGGTCGCCTGCCGGCCGGTCGCGATCGTGCCGCCCTCGCGCACGGTCATCGCCGCCAGTCGCGCGATCAGCGCCTGCCCGCCGGACAGCGTGGACCGGCCGGGCCGGCCGGCGCGGTCGCGCTCGACCGGCGGCCGCACCAGCGCCGCGACGGCAGGGTCGAGATCCTCCCGCCGGATGCTCCTCGGCTGGATCGAGCGGCCCATCGGCACCCGCCCGGGGGCGTCGTAGTACTCCGAGAACGGGATCCACTCGAACTCCAGGAGCGGGTCCGCCTCGAGGCGCGCGACCAGCCGCGGCGCCTGCGTGAGCAGCGCCTCCACCCGCGCGGGGTCCGGGTCGTCGAGCACGGCGGCCAGGTAGGCGCGCGCCCCCTCGGTCGAGTCCGGCAGCCCGGCCCGCTGCTGCACGTCGGTCCCGGGCAGCCAGCACGCGCCGCCGGAGTACGCCGACGTCCCGCCGATCAGCGGCGTCCGCTCCAGCACCAGGGTGCTGAGCCCGGCCGACGCCGCGAGGGCGGCGCCGGTCAGCGCGCCCCCGCCCGAGCCGACCACCACGACGTCGTACTCCTGCTGCAGGGGCGCCGCCCCGACCACCGTGCCACTCATGGGCAGAACGATAATGCGTTCTAGTTTTCCGAGTTGACATGCGGAAAACTTTATATAAAGATCTCCGCATGAGTTTGGTGGGCGACGACTACGGTCCGGTCACCGAGTTCTTCGGCGCCCTCGCCTCCCCGGTGCGGGCCGCCGTGATCCACCTGCTCACCGAACGACCCCACACCGTCTCGGAGATCGGCGCCGCGCTCGGCGCGTCGCAGCCCCTCGTCTCCCAGCACCTGCGCGTGCTCCGGGAGACCGGGCTGGTGACGACCGAGCGGTCCGGTCGGTCCACCGTCTACTCGCTGGCCGACGACCACGTGGCGCACGTCTTCCTCGACGCCCTCGTCCACACCCAGGAGAACACCGATGACTGAGTCCCAGCACACCGCCGCCGAGGCCCACCACCACACCCACGGTCCGGGCTGCGGCCACCTCGCCGTGATCCACGGCGACCATGTCGACTACCTGCACGACGGCCACGTGCACCGCGAGCACGACGGCCACTACGACGAGTGCGCCCGCTGCTCGTGCCCCGACTGCACCGACAGCTGCGCCGTGTGCACGTGCGAGGGCTGCACCTGCCCGACCTGCAACCACAGCGTGTGCAGCTGCGAACACTGCGGCGGCGAGCCGTGCAGCTCGTGCGTGTGCAGCGACTGCACCTGCGCGACCTGCGCCCACGCCGCCTGATCTCGGGCTGGGCAGGCTGAGGGCGCTGGCTGCCGGCGCGGCCTGGCGGGCCTGCGTGGTTGGTGATGCGCGTGGTCGGTCGGGTGCTGTAACACGTGGTTGGCGGCTGCGGCAGCCCGTTGTCCGCTGTAACACGTTGTCCGCATCTCTACCAGCCCGATGACTTCGCGCATCGGCCGTTGTGGGCGGCTGGTACCGCAGTCATCGGGCGGGTAGGCGGGCGAACCACGTGTTACAGCCGATGCTCGGCGGCCAGGTGCGCGAACGACGTGTTACAGCAGGCATGCGGCGGCCAGGTGGGCGAACAGCGTGTTACAGCACGCAGGGGCACGACGGGCTCGCCCTCGCCAGCCGCATCGCCACGCCGGTGCCATGACGTCACGGGATGCCGGGTGGCGCCGCGGCCGCGACGGTCAGGGCACCCGCTGCGCGCGGACCAGCCGGAACTCGGCCGCCACCTCGACCCGCCCGAACCGGTCGGCGTACCCGGCCAGGTGCTCCTCGACCGCGTCCATCATCTCCTCGGCGTGCTCGCCGGCGAGCGCCATCGCGCCGAGGTGCGCCGGCGACGTCCGCTCGAGCCAGCGCCGCCCGGCCGCGGCCGAGGGGAAGGTCCACGGGAGCGTGTGCGTGTCGATCCGTACGTCGAGGAAGCGCGGCGCGAGGAGCTCCTCGAGGAAGGACGGCGATCCCCAGCGCCGCGGCCGGTGCGCGCCGCCGGGTGCGGGCAGGTACGCCGCCATCGCCTCGGTCATCCCCGCCATGTGCCCGTCGTCGGTCCACGAGGTGAGCGCCAGCCGCCCGGCCGGCGTCAGCACGCGGGCGACCTCGGCCATGGCGGCGACCGGGTCGGCGGCGAAGATGAGCCCGAAGGACGAGGTCACCAGGTCCTGGGAGGCGTCCGGGCACGGCTGGGCGGCCAGGTCCGCGCGCAGCCACTCGACCTCCTGGATCTCGTGGTCGGTCGCCTGCTCGCCGAGCGCGACCAGGTGCGCCGATCCGTCGGTCGCCGTGACCCGCCAGCCCGCGTCGGCGAGGCGCAGCGCCACGCTGCCCGTCCCGGCGGCGACGTCCAGTGCGAAGCGGCCCCGCCCGGGGCCGGCCCCGCCCGCCACCAGCGCGGCGGCCGGCTCCAGCCGCCGCGCCATCGCCGGGTAGTCGCCCCGGCCCCAGAGGTCGTCGGCCGGGTCCGTCATGCGGTCCGGCCCTCCGCCACCTGCCGCCGGAAGGCCGCCGCCGGCTTGAAGGCCGGCGCGACGGTCGCCGGGATCTCCATCGGCTCGCCCGTCTGCGGGTTGCGGCCGCTGCGGGCCGCGCGGTCACGCCGCTCGAAGGTCCCGAAGCCCGGGAGGGCGACGCTGCCGTGCTCGGCCACGCCGCGGGCGATGCCGTCGAGGGTCGCCGCGACGGCCTCGGCCGCCTGGTGGGTGGTCAGGCCGGTCGCCTCGGCGACGGCGGCGGTCAGGTCGGTGCGGTTCATCTGGCCCTCCTGGGGTCCGTCCGGTGCTGTCGGGCAACACCCTAGTGCAAATGATAATCGTTCTCATGTAGAGTCCCGACCTCCGACGGAGCCGCCGTCGGTGGAGAGGGACAATCCCATGAGAAGCATCAGCTCACTGACCGCGCTGGCCCTGGCCAGTGGCGCCGTGGCCGTCGGCCTGGCCGCTCCCGCGGCCGCCGCCGACCGGCCGGTGGTCCTCGACCGGGGCCACATCGACCTGTTCGAGGTCACCTACGACGCGTCCAGTGCCGGCCTGAGACTCCAGGTGAAGGACGACACGCAGCTGCACGACCCGGGGGCGACCTACCGCGACCCCGAGGACGTGACCATCGCGGTCGACGAGGAGCTCGCGGCCCTGACCATCCCCGAGGGCCTGCCCCCGTCCTTCGCCTTCCTCGGCGAGCCCGGGGACGTCGTCTACGACCTGCCGCAGACCCAGGACCCGCAGCTGCCCTGGCCCGGCTGGAGCACCGAGCGGCTCAACGGCACGCTGCCCGCCGGCACCACGCTCGCCTCGGGCGCGCCGGTGCAGCTGGCCGTCGAGGTGGAGGGGCCCGGCGACGTCCACACGTTCATGAACAGCCCGACGGGCGAGGTCATCAACCACTACGTCGACAGCAGCGACGGCGGGCCCGACATCATCCCCGTCAGTGCGAACGCCCACGTGCACACCGAGTGGATCTTCACCGAGCTCGGCGACTACACGCTCGAGGTCACCCCGACCGCGCAGGTGCAGGGCGGCGGCACGATCACGGGTACGCCGGCCAGCTACCACATCCGCGTCGGCGACCCGGCCCCCGCGGACCTCGGCGTCGAGGTCACGGCCAACAAGCCGGACGCGACCTACCTCTACGGCCAGGGCATCACGCTCACCGCGGCCCCGACCGCGGAGACCGACCTCGACCACTACCACTGGTTCATCAAGCGGGCCGGCGGTGCCGACTACGTGATCAGCAGCCTGTCCAGCACGGCCGAGCTCAAGCTGCCGACCTCGCTGGCCTGGGACGGCGCGCAGGTCTACGCCAACCTCTACGACCACGCCCACAACGTGGTGGCGTCCTCCGAGCCGCTGACCCTGCACGTCTCCCAGCTGCCACAGGTCACCACGCTCACCGCGCAGGCCGACAAGGCGTCGTACGCCGTGGGGGAGACGGCGCACTTCACGTCCACGCAGAGCCCGGCGACGGGTGAGGACCACTTCCACTGGTACGTCCGCAAGCCCGGCGAGGAGTTCTCCACCTACATCCCGGACTCCAACCAGGCCACCGCGGACCTGCCGATCACCGCGGACCTGCAGGGCGCCGAGGTCATCGCCCGGCTCTTCGACCACGACCACGCGGTCATCGCCGAGTCCGCCCCCGTCGTCGTGAGCCTCGCCGGTGCCGCCGCCCCCACGCCGCCGCCGGCCGCGGGCAAGGCGGTCAGCCAGGTCGGCGTGAAGGTGAAGCCGAAGCGGATCACGCCCGGCAAGCGCGCCAAGGTCAAGGTCGCGGTCACCGTCCCGTCGGCGCCGGGCACCCCGGTCACCGGCAAGGTCGTGATCCGCGACGGCAAGCGGAAGATCGCCACCGGGAAGGTGAAGGCGAACGGCAAGGTCGTCGTACGGCTGCCCCGGCTCAAGGCCGGCAAGCACACGATCACGGTCGTCTACAAGGGCGACGCCGGCACCGAGGGCTCGGTCGCGACCCAGGTCGTGAAGGTGCGTCGCTGACCCATGAAGGCACTCCTGCGCGTGTTCCTGCCCCTCCTGCTCCTGCTCGTCGCGAGCGGACTCGTCGTAGCGCCGGCCGAGGCCGAGGCCGATCCGGTGACGGTGCTGAGCACCTCCGACGGGCCCGTCATCGTGTTCGACGTCGCGACCGCACCCGACGGTACGCCGCGGCTGGCGCTGGTCCAGGACGAGCAGGCGCATGCGCCGGCCGAGGTCCTCCTCGCGCTCGGGGAGGCCCTCGGCAACGGGGTGCCGCTCGGATGGAGCACGCACCGGGCGCCCGACGCGGCGCCCGGTGCGGCCCTCACCATCGACCTGGCGGTCACCGGACCCGGCGCGGTGGTCGTCCAGGACGCCGACCCCGACGGGAGACTGACCCTCGCGCCGGACAGCGAGGGCTGGCCGCTGTGGTCGTTCTCCGAGCCCGGCCGGTACGTCGTGGACGCGACCCTCGCCGGCGTGACGACGCGCTACCTGCTCGACGTACCGGCACCTGCGGAGGAGCCCGTCGAGCCCCCGCCCGTCGAGCCCCCGCCCGTCGAGCCGGAGCCGGTCGAGCCGGAGCCCACCGACGTGCCGCCCGCACCTCCGGTGACTCTGGCGGTGCAGGAGGACGACTGCGCGGTCCCGGGCCTGCCCGCGGGCGCGGTGCGGGTCAGCGCGGGCCACTTCGACTACGGCGTCCAGGTCGCCGGCGGCCAGGCCGTCTCCCGGGTCAAGGACGACCGCACCTCGCCCGCGACCTGGCGGGACCCGGCGACGATGCTGTTCGAGGTCGGCGAGCCGGCCCGCCAGCAGGTGCCGGACAATCCCGCCCTCGCGTTCCTGGGGACCGCCGGCAGCACCATCTGGACCATCGGCCAGGTCCAGGCCGACGGCGTGCCGTGGCTCGGCTGGAACACCCAGCACGAGAGCGCGATCGCGAACATCCAGGGCGGTACGACCTGGCGCCTGGACTCCGTCGAGGGTCCCGGCCGGCTGTTCGTCTACCAGACCGGCTCGTTCGGCTCGATCTCGCCGGTGCTGGGCACCGCCGACGGCTGGCCGCGCAGCACCGTCATCCCCGCCAACACCCACGCCCACGGCAACTGGTCCTTCACCGAGCCGGGGGTGTACCGGGTACGGACGACCCACCTGGCCCGGCTGACCTCCGGGCAGGACGTGACCAGCACCGGCACGCTGACCTTCCGGGTCGGGCCCTGCGCACAGCAGGCGCCGGGACCGGCGGACGGCGCCGGCGCCGGCGACAGCGGCAGCGGCGGCAAGGGCGGCGGCAAGACCAAGGGGGAGAAGCAGGAGAAGCAGACCGCGGAGACAGGCGCCGACGCGCCGGCACCTGTTCCCGCCCGCGAGCCCTCGGCCTGCGTCCCGGCTCCCCGCGGCCAGGGCGGCGCGAGCCCGTCCGGCTCCTCCGGCTCGGCCGACCCCGCCACACCGACCACGCCCCAGGCCGCGCAGACCGCGGTCAGCGACGGCCATTTCGACTTCGGCTCGGTCATCGAGGGCACCGCCCTGCAGGCCCGGGTGAAGGACGACCGCACCCAGCCGCCGAGCTGGGTGGAGCCGGAGTCGCTGAGGTTCGTGCTCGGGAAGGCCGCCGAGCAGCAGGTCCCCGCCGGCTCGGCGTACTCCTTCCTCGGTGAGCCGGGCGCCCCGATCTGGCTGATCCCGCAGACCCAGGTCAGCGGCGTGCCCTGGCTGGGCTGGAACACCCAGCACGAGACCGTCCGGCAGCAGGTCAGCGGCTCGGTGCGCTACCGGCTCGACGGCGTCAGCGGGCCCGGCGAGCTGGCGGTCTACCTCACCGACTCCTTCGGTGGGGTCGGGCAGAAGGTGTTCGGCAACGCGACCGGCTTCCCGCGCTCCTTCGACGTCCCGCTCAACGTGCACGCCCACGGCAACTGGGTCTTCACCGCGCCGGGCACCTACCAGGTCACCATCACCCAGTCCGCCACGCTCACCGGCGGGAGATCCGTCTCCGACCAGGCCACGCTGACCTTCGTCGTCGGCGGATCGGGCAGCGGCGGCGGGGGCCGGAGCGTCGGCCTGACCGTCCCCCTCGCCCTGCCGGTGGCGACGACCCGCGACTGCGTCATCCCCGCCACCGGCGCCGACGACAGCCTCACCCTGCTGCTGCCGCTCGGCGTCACGCTGGTGGCGGCCGGCGCGGCCGTGCTCGGCGTACGCCGCCGGGCGATCCGCCGCCTCACCCATGTCTAGGGCGTGTCTCCCTAGGCGGATCGCGGGCGGCGCGGCGCTGGCGGTGCTCCTGACCGCCTGCGCCGCGCCGCCCACCCTCTCGGAGCACGACGGCCGGCTCCAGGTGATCACCACCACCGGGCTGATCGCCGACCTGGTCCGCAATGTCGGCGGCGACGACGTGAACGTCGTGTCGCTGGTGCCGGACGGCGCGGACCCGCACAGCTACGAGCCGAGCCTGCGCCGCGCGCGCGACGTGGTCTACGCCGACGTCGCCTTCAGCAACTACCTGCTGCTGGAGGAGCACAGCGTGATCAAGGTGCTCGACGCCAACCTGCCCGACGACGCCGTGAGCATCTCGCTCGCCGAGGACGCGGTGAAGTACGCCGCCGAGATCATCCCGCTCGTCGAGAAGGTCAACCTCGACACGATCTGGCTGGGGCTGCGGGTCCACGGCCGCGGCGAGCAGTACGGCGCCACCCGGACCTCCGACGTCCTCCTCTCCGCGACCGGCATGACCGGCCCGGGCCGGATGGTCGGCTACCTGACCGGCTCCTTCGGCGACCCGGAGGTCTACTTCGACAGCGAGGACGGCTTCGAGGCCACCGACGGCTACCGCGACGACACCGCCGTCCTCCCCGCGGACGCGCACACCCACATGTCCTGGTCCTTCTCCGAGCCCGGCGTCTACACGGTCGACTTCGCCGCACGGCTGCAGGTGGACAGCGCGTCGAGGTCGGTGCCGATCGGGACCACGACGGTGACCTTCGCCGTCGGCGTGCCGCCCGCCGAGGCGGGCGAGGGCCGGCCGCTGGACCGCGGCCACGCGGACGTCACCGTCGACCTCGACGGCGGCGACCTCGACATCCGCTACGACCCCGAGGGCGGCGGCGAGCACAGCCAGGAGGAGCTCGACCCGGCGGCGGTCGTGGTCGACGTACCCGCGAAGGCGCTGGTCGAGATCCCCGGCGACGAGCGGCTCGGCTTCCTCGGCCGGCCCGGGACGCCGGTCTACCAGCTGCCGCAGGCCGTGCTCGGCAAGCACGTGCACGGCGAGATCGACCCGCACCTGTGGCAGGACGTCGGCAACGTGATGGCCTACGCCGAGCTGATCCGCGACACCCTGATCGACGCCGACCCCGAGCACGCGCTGGCCTACCGGAAGCGGGCCGACGCCTATCTCGCGGAGCTGGAGCGGCTCGACGCCTACGTCCGCGACACCCTCGCCGAGGTGCCGGAGAGCCGCCGCTACCTGGTGACCACCCACGACGCGTTCGGCTATCTCGCCCACGCCTACGGCCTCCAGGTCGCCGGGTTCGTCACCCCCAACCCGGCCACGGAGCCGTCGCTCGCCGACCGCCGCAAGCTCGTCGGGACCATCCGCACCCTCGGGGTGCCGGCGGTCTTCCTCGAGCCGAACCTGCGGGCCCGGTCGTCGGTGCTCACCCAGGTCGCCGAGGAGGAGGGCGTCGAGGTCTGCGCGATCTACGGCGACGCCTTCGACGACCGGGTGCACAGCTATGTCCAGATGATGCGCTTCAACGCAGAGGAGATCCGCACGTGCTTGTCCTGAAGAGGCCCGTCCTGAACCGGTGGCGGGCCGTCGCGCTGGCCGCGCTGCCCCTGCTGCTCGTCCCGGCCGCCGCGGCCGCCCCCGGCGACCCCACCCCGACCGTGCCACCGGGCGACGGCGCCCTGCAGCAGACGATCGACCCCGACCAGGAGGTCGCGACCGACGACGTCGTGCTGGAGCAGGGCCACGTCGACCTCGGCCCACGCGATGTGGACGGCGAGTGGGTGCTGATGGTCCACGACGACACGCAGCTGGCCGGGTCCGTGTGGCGTCCCCTCGAGCACGCGGTGATCCGGGTGCGCGACGCCGGCATCCAGCAGGTGCCTGACGACCCGGCGTACTCCTTCCTGGGCGTCGACCCCGGCACCGGCGTGCACGTCGTGCCACAGACCCAGAACCCCGACGTGGTCTGGCTCGGCTGGAACACCCAGGACCCGTCGGTGCTGGAGAGCGTGGACCGCGGCGTCACCCTGACCCTGCGCGGCGTGGACGGTCCCGGCCACCTCGTCGTCTACCTCCAGGACGGCGGCTTCGGCGAGCCCGACGTGCTCTGGGACTCAAGAGATCTTGTGGCGCGCGACAGCACGGGCCAGCGGCTGTGGGTCGACGTCAACACCCACACCCACGCCAACTGGGTGTTCAGTGCGCCCGGCACCTACCTCGTGTCGATCGCCGCCACCGCGACCCTCGTCGACGGCACCGAGCAGACCACCGCCGGCACCCTCCGGCTGGCCGTCGGCGACGCCGCCGACCCGGAGCAGGCCCGCCACGCCGAGGCGAGCGCCCCGGCCACGCCGGACGCGGGCGCCGCGGAGGACGCCGGGGAGGACCCCGAGGCGGCCGAGTCCGCCGAGGACGGTACGCCGGCCTGGCTGTGGGCCGTCGGGGCGGGCGCGGTCGTCCTGGCCGGCGTGCTGCTGGCCGTGGTCGCGCGCGGTCGTCGTACCCGGGCCCGGGCGCTGGTGGACGAGGGGACCGAGGTATGAGCGCCGGCCTGCAGGTGCGCGGCCTCGATGTCGATCTCGGCGGCCGGCCGGTGCTGCGCGGCGTCGACCTCGACCTCGCACCCGGCGAGCTGGTCGGCCTGATCGGCCCCAACGGCGCGGGGAAGACCACCCTGCTGCGGAGCATCCTCGGCCTGACCCGGGTCCGGTCGGGACAGGTCGCGGTCGGCGGCCGGCCGGTGCGCCGCAGGCGCGGCGACATCGGCTACGTCCCCCAGCGCCACGAGTTCGCCTGGGACTTCCCGATCTCGGTCGAGCAGGTCGTGCTCACCGGCCGGGTCGGCGGGCTGCGCCCCGGCCGCGGGCCCCGCGTCGACGACTGGAGGGCGGTCGACCGGGCGCTGGGACTGGTCGCCATGGCCGACCTCCGCCGCCGCCCGGTCGGTGAGCTCTCCGGGGGGCAGCGGCAGCGGGTGCTGGTGGCCCGGGCGCTCGCGCTCGACCCCTCGGTGCTGCTGCTCGACGAGCCGTTCACCGGCCTGGACCTGCCGACCCAGGAGTCGCTGCTCGCGATGTTCACCGACCTCGCCGACGGAGCGAGCGGGGAGGCCCGCGCGGTACTGATGACGACCCACGACATCGCCTCCGCCCTCTTCGCCTGCGGCCGCGTCGTCCTGCTCAACCGGACGGTCGTCGCGACCGGCACCGCCGGCGAGCTGCGCGCCCGGCCCGAGGCGTGGACGGAGACCTTCGGCGTCGGGATCGACAGCCCGTTCCTGCGGGTGCTCGACGCGGGGGTGCTGACGTGAGCCCGCTCGACTTCCTCGCCGACCTGACCAACCCCGACCTGCGGTTCCTCCCCAAGGCGCTGGCCGTCGCCGTGATGTCGTCGCTCGTGTGCGGCGTCGTCGGCTGCTATGTCGTCCTGCGCGGCATGGCGTTCATCGGCGACGCCGTCGCCCACGCGGTCTTCCCCGGCCTCGCCGTCGCGTTCGTGGTCTCGGGCAACCTGATCGTCGGCGGGACCGTCGCCGGCGTCCTCACCGCCGTGCTGATCGCGGTGTTCAGCCAGGGCCGGCGGCTCAAGGAGGACTCCGTGATCGGCATCTTCTTCGTCGCCGCCTTCGCGCTCGGCGTCGTGATCATCTCCCGCGCGCCCGGGTACGCCGGCTCGCTCCAGCAGTTCCTGTTCGGCTCCATCGCCGGGGTGCCCGACCGCGACCTCGCCGTGATCGCGGTGACGGGCCTGGTGGTCCTGACCGTGCTGTTCCTGCTCCACCACGGGCTGGTCGCGGTCACGCTCGACCGGGAGATGGCCCGCGCGCTCGGCCTGCGCGTCTTCCTCCACGACCTGGTCCTCTACGTCCTGGTCACCCTGGCCGTGGTGATCTCGGTGCAGACCATCGGCAACGTCCTGGTCCTCGCCCTGCTGGTGGCGCCGGCCGCGACCGCCCGGCTGCTGACCGACCGGCTGGGGGTGATGATGGCGCTCGCGCCGCTGATCGGGACCACCGGCGCGGTGCTCGGCCTCTACGTGTCGTGGTCGTGGGACCTGCCGGTCGGCGGCACCGTCGTGCTGGTCCTGGCGGCCTGCTTCCTCCTCGCCTGGCTCGCGGCTCCGCGGCACGGCGTCCTGGCCGCCCTCCGGCGGATCGGGGCCTCCGGGGGTGAGGCCGCGGCGTACCCCGGGTGAAATCTCGGGTGAAGCGTCCGGGCCTCGAGGTCAGGATCGGGGCTGACGACGCTCGGGTGCCCTCGCGCGCGAGGGCACAATGAGCCGACGAGACGACCACTCGGAGGGGGCGGGCGACGATGAGCAGCGAGCAGGTGACGGCCGCGGCCCGGATCCCGGGTGTCGTCGACCGGCCCCGGCTGCACCGCCTCCTCGACGCGCCGGATCCGCAGATCTGCGTGCTGCTCGGCCCGAGCGGGATCGGCAAGACGACGCTGCTGCGCAGCTGGGCGCTGCAGCGGGAGTCCGACGAGCCGTTGATCTGGATCAGCCTGGAGTCCGGCATCGCCAGCAGGTCGGCGTTCTGGCAGCAGGTCGTCAGCAGCGCCCGGCGGCTCGCCGACCTCTCGGCGGACGAGGCGAGCCGGCTCGGTACGGCGCCCGACCCGGCCGCGGTCGCCGTCCGGATCCTCGCCGCGGCGGGCCCGGTGACGGTCGTGCTGGACGCCTACGAGCACCTCGGCGACATCGCCGCCGAGGTCGACGCGGACGTGCTCCGGGTCGTCAGCCAGGCCCCGCGGCTGCGGGTGCTGGTCGCGACGCGCGGCAACACCACCCTCGCCGCAGACGCCCACCAGCTGCGCGGGCTCGCGCACGTCGTCGACAGCCGGGCGCTCGCGCTGACGACCGACGAGATCGCCGAGCTCGTCGTCACCCATCTCGGCCGGGAGGACCGGGGCCTCGCCGCGTCGATCGGCCGCGGCACGCGCGGCTACGCGCTGGCGGTGCGGGCGGCGGTGCTGGCGCTCGCGCGCCTCGGCGAGGCGCCCCGCATCGGCTCGGTCGAGTGGGAGACGGCCGTTGCCTCGGACCTGGCCTCGCTGCTGCCCGACGAGGCGGCGGCCGAGTTCCTGGTGGCGACCAGCGTGGCGCCGTACTTCGACGCTCCCCTCGCCGAGCGGCTGACCCGGCACCCGGACGTCCCGGGCCTGCTCTCCTTCCTGGAGCGCAACGGGTTCGGGCGGTGGGTGCCCTACGCCCGCGGCCGGTCGGTCTTCCAGTACGTCGAGTCGATCCGCGACTCCTTCCGCGCCCGGGCCGCGGCCGACGGGAGCGCCCTCCGGGCGGCCTCGGCCACCGTGGCCGCCTGGCTGTTCGACAACGAGGACTACGACCACTCGCTGCGCTACGCCATCGACGCCGAGGACTACGCCTTCGCCGAGCGGGTCTTCCTGCACCTCCTCGTCACGGACCCCTCGAGCTACATCTCCGACCGCTTCCTCGGCTCGCTCCACGGCCTCTCCGCGGCGACCCAGGAGGAGCATCCGCTGCTGGCGTTCGCCCTCGGTCTGGCCCTCGCGTGCAGCCCGGTGCTGAGGTCCGACGCGGTGGGTCCGTTCCGGCGCGTGCTGGACTCGCCGGTGCAGCCGTCGTACTTCGAGCCGGCGTTCGACCGCTTCGCCGACGAGAGCCTGCGGGCGGTGGCGTGGCGGCTGGTCTTCCGCTTCCGCGAGTCGGCCGAGGCCAGCGCGAAGGCCGTGCAGCTCGCCGAGGAGCTCGACCCGGACCTGCGCACGCAGCTCGGTGACTTCGTCGCGACCATCCTGCGCCAGCTCAGCTACTCGCTGCTCCAGGGCGGCCGGTACGACGAGGCGCTGAGCACGATGACCCGCTCGGCGTCGCTGTGCACGAGCCAGACGTCGCGCAACTACTCGGTCGCCTACGCCGCCGGCACCTTCGCCTTCCTGGGCGACGTCGCGAAGGCGCGGGCCACGCAGGTCACCATCGACTACGGCGTGTGGCCCGACGTGTTCCGGCAGTCCTACATGAACGCCTTCGGCCTGCTCGCCGAGGGCTACGCCCTCCTCGACGACCTCGACTTCGCCGGCGCGGTGGGGCTCTTCGGCGAGACGGCGTCGTACACCCAGACCGCGGAGTTCTGGCCCTTCCTGACCGCGATCCCGATGGCGGCGCGGCTGGGCCTCGGGCAGGCGCGGGCCGAGGCGGAGCGGATCGCGCGGGAGCTGGCCGCGCCCTTCCCGCCGCCCGGCTTCGGCGACAACGTCGCCAGCGAGCACCTCTGCGGGGTGCTGGCCCTGCTGTGGCTCGCCGCCGGCGACCTCGCCGCCGCCCGCGCGGTGATCGAGAGCCAGCCGGCGGACAGCCCGCACCTGTCGCCCGCGCGCCTCGCCGCGCTGCTCCACGCCGGGCACTACCGCGAGGCCCTGCGCTGCGCCGCCACCGAGCTCGCGCTGCCGGGGCACACGGTCCGCACGCGCGCGGCGACGCAGACGCTGGCCGCGGCCGCCGCGCTGCGCCAGGGCGACGAGGCCGAGGCGCTCGTCCTGCTGCAGGGCGCCGCCATCGCCTACGAGACCTACGGCGTGCGCTCGCACCTGACCTACCTCTCCGACCACGACCACCAGGCGCTGGTCCGCTTCGCCGGCCGGGTCGGGCCGGCCGGCCTGGCGGCGTACGTCGACGTCGGCCTGCCGCGGACGGCCGCCACCACGACCCGGACGCCGACCCTCACCTCCCGCGAGCGGGCGGTGCTGCAGGCCCTGGCCGTGCACGGGTCGACCCGGGCGGCGGCGGAGGTCCTCTACGTGTCCCCGAACACGGTGAAGACCCAGCTCCGCTCGGTCTACCGCAAGCTGGGCGTCTCCTCGCGCGAGGCGGCGCTGAGCATCGCCGGTCAGATGGGTCTGCTCGATCCGAGCGGCTCCGGCCCCGGCCCGGGAACCGGTCCCGGCGCCGGCCCGGGCGCCGGCCCGGGCACCGGCCCGGGCAGCGGCCCGGGCACCGGCTCCGGGCAGTGAGAATGATGTTCATTTCTGGGGATCCGGGCTAGTCTTCCCGCGATGACGACGCCGACCTCGCCGCCCACGTCGCCCCGGGCCGGCGCCGATCTGCAGGTGTGGCTGGTCCTGGGCGTGCTGGTGGCGGCGGTCCCCGTCCAGCGCCTGCTCGGCGACCACCTCGGGGGCGCGGCGTTCCAGACCTGGTCCACCGTCTTCCTCGCCATCGTCGTCCAGTCGATCCCGTTCCTCGTGCTCGGGGTGGCGCTGTCCGGGCTGATCTCGGCGCTGCTGTCGGAGAAGCTGGTGTCGCGGGTGCTGCCGCGGAACCCGGCGCTGGCGGTCCCGGTGGCCGGCCTGGCCGGGATCGGGCTGCCCACGTGCGAGTGCGCCGCCGTCCCCGTCGCCTCGGGGCTCGCCCGGCGCGGCGTACCGGCGCCGATCGCGCTGACCTTCCTGCTCGCCGCCCCGCGATCAACCCGGCCGTGATCATCTCGACGGCCGTCGCCTTCCAGGGCCGCACCGACATGGTCCTCGCCCGTTTCGTCGCCTCGCTGCTGGTGGCCGTCGTCATCGGCTGGATCTACGTCTTCGTCGCCGGGCGGCTGCCCGGTCGGCTGCCGGCCCTGCGCCTGCCCCGGATCAGCGAGATCCAGCACACCCACGGCGGCGACACCCGGTGGGGCCGCTTCGTCGGCGCGGCCTGGCACGACCTGCTGCCGGCCGGCGGCTTCCTGGTCATCGGCGCCGTCGTCGCGGCCACCGTCAACGTGCTGGTCCCGGTGCACGTCGTCGAGTCCGTCGCGGGGAACTGGCTGCTCGGCATCCTGGTGCTCGCCGCCTTCGCCTTCCTGGTCGCGCTGTGCTCCGAGGCGGACGCCTTCGTGGCGGTGAGCCTCACGGCGTTCTCCGACACCGCCAAGCTGGTCTTCCTCGTCGTGGGGCCGGTCATGGACATCAAGCTCGCCGCGATGGAGGCGGGACAGTTCGGCCGCCGCTTCGCCGTCCAGTTCGTGCCGCTGGTGCTCGTGGTCGCGACTGTCATCGCGGTCGTGGTGGGAGGGGTGCTGCTGTGAACCGCAACGCCCAGTCCGTCGTCCTCGCCGCGCTCGGCGCCGTCGCCCTCCGGGTGGGGGTCACCGACGAGTACGCCCGCTACGTCAACGACTGGATGAAGTGGCCCCTCGTCGTCAGCGGCGTCGCCATGGTCGGCCTGGCCTTCCTCGCCGTCTTCAGCCGCCGCCACGACGAGCACGAGTCGTCCCCCGCGGTGTGGGCGCTGCTGCTGCCGATCGTCATCGCCTTCGTCGTCCAGCCGCCCGCGCTCGGCGCCTATGTCGCGGAGCGCCGCGCCAACGACGTCACCGCGGTGAAGTACGACAAGGCGGCGGTCGCGCCGCTGCCCGAGGGCCAGGTCAGCGACGTGCTGGTCTCGGAGTTCGTCGCCTACGCCTCGGCGTACGGCGAGGTGCTGACCGGTCACCAGGTGCGACTGCTCGGCTTCGTCACCCACGACGAGGACGGCTGGTACGTCACCCGGCTCTCCATCAGCTGCTGTGCCGCGGACGCGCTCGCCTTCCGGGTCCGGGTCGACGACGCCGCCGTGTCTGCCGACGCTCCCGCCGACGAGCAGTGGGTCGAGGTGGTCGGCAGCTGGGTGGAGGGCACCGGCGAGGGCCTCGGCGCCGAGGACGCGCCGATCATCGCCGCCACCGAGGTCACGCCGACGAGCCCGCCGAAGCGGCCCTATGAGTGAGCGGTCCCCGCTGCTCCCGCGCCTCGGTCTCGGGCTGGTCCTGGTCGTGGTGCTCGTGGTGACCCTCTTCCTCGGCCGGGGCGGCGACGACCCTGCGGACGGCGGGCCCGCCGGTCCGCCCGATCAGTCGGGTTCTCCCGGTCCGTCCGCCCCGACCACCGTGCCGAGCGACGAGGAGTTCTGCGACGCCTACCGCGTCCTGGCGGCCGCCCAGAGCCAGTACGCCGCCCAGCCCGACTCCGCCGCCGAGGCGCTGCGCCGGGCCGCCGACGACCTGATCGACGGCGGCGTCCCCGACTCGATGAGCGCCCTCGTGCGCACGGGCTACTACGTCGAGATCTCCGGCGTCTACGGCTCGCTCGGCGACGAGCTCGACCGGAGCGCCGTACCCGGTGCCCTCGAGGACGACGGCACCGGCACCTCCATCTCGGGCACGGTCGGCGCCTTCGGCGGCTGGCTCGCTCAGTACTGCCCCGCGCGCTGAGGGCGCCCGACGGTCGAGCGCTGGACCCGGCTGAACGGCGCGGCCAGTACGGCGCCCAGCAGGCCGCCGAGACCGTTGTGCACGACGTCCGCCAGCGACGGCACCCGGGTGGGGAGGAACTGCTGCTGCGCCAGCTCGATGCACGCCGACGCGAGCACGGCCAGCACCGCCGCGAGCAGCGGCCGGCCGAGGACGACGGCGAGCAGGAAGCCCGCCGGCACGAACAGCGCGACATTGGCCAGCACCTCCGTCTCGCTCCACTCCAGCCGCCCGTCGCTCGCCCGACGGGCCAGCACGTCGGCGACGTGGAATGCCCACCGCCCGGCCGACGGGTCGGCCAGGGTGAGCCGGGCGACGAAGACGGAGTAGCAGGCCAGGAGGACGGCGGCGACGGGACGGCGGATCATGCTCTCGACGCTAGGTCGCGCCGCGCCGCCACCCCTCCTCCTCGGGTGCCGACGTGCGGTACCCGAGGACCGGGCTCAGCCCTGGCGGCCCTTCATCCGCGGGTTCTGCTTGTTGATCACGTAGATCCGCCCACGGCGGCGGACCACCTGGGCGCCCGGCTGGTTCTTCAGCGAGCGGATCGAGTTGCGGACCTTCATCGGCTCCTCCCTCCCGTGGGTCGTCCGGTCGCGGGGTCGACGAGGCCGGCCCGGACGGCGGCGACCAGCCGGCGCGGCACCCGGAACCGCTCGCCGGCGACCGTCACCGGCACCAGGTCGGGCGCGGCGGCCTTCCACTGGGACCGGCGGTGCCGGGTGTTGCTGCGCGAGGTACGACGCTTCGGGACCGCCATCAGGCCACCTCCCGGATCGGGCCCAGCCAGGGCTCGAAGCCGTCCTCGGCGACCGACCAGGAGCCGCGCTCGTCCTCGGCGACCAGCAGGCCCGCGAAGGCCTCGCGCAGGTGGGCGGGCGCGACGCCGACGCCGGTCAGCACGATCCGGGTGAACGGCGTACGACGGGCCCAGCCGGCGTGGTCGCCGATGCTGAGCTGGCCGCCGGCGCCGTCCCACTCCAGGGCCCGGCCGGGGCGGCTGGGCAGCCAGAAGCAGCCGCGGGAGCGGTGCGCTCCGGCGCCGAGCGACTCCAGCGAGTCCAGCAGCCGGTCGGGGTGGAACGGCCGGAGCGACTGCAGGTCCAGCCGCCAGACGCCCTCGGCGCGGACGTCGGGCAGCGCGTCGGTGCGGACCGGGCTGGTCCACGCGTCGGTCCGGGTGTGCTGGTGCAGCCGCCCGGTCAGGACGTCGCCCCCGAGCCCGTGACCGCCCTCGACCACGGTGGCGTCGGGCCGGGCCAGCGCCGTCACCAGGCCGCGGGCGACCGGGTCGACGGTGTCGTCGAAGGCCACCACGTCGGCGTACTCCACCATCGCGGCGAGCACCTCCCCGACTCCGCGGCGGTCGTCCTGGGCGCAGTGGTGGCCGCGGTCGGCGAGCAGGTCGTCGCCGAGCAGGTCGCGCACGGGATGCCGGGCGCCGACGGCGGTGACGACCGCCGAGACCCGCAGGAACCGGGCCAGCCGGGTGTCCCAGGTCAGCACCGAGCACAGGTGCGCGGCCTCGGCGCCGACCGGCAGGTGCGCGACGATGCTCTGCCAGCGGCCGTCGCGGGCCAGCCGCTCGAGCGTCGGGAGGATGTCCTCGCGGATCGCGCAGCTCACGCAGGCGTGCTCGAGCAGCGTCTCGTGGGTCTCGACGACGCCGGTGAGATCGCTGACCGTCCGGGTGAGCAGGCCGCGCTCGGGGTCGATGGCGTGCCGGACGGCGACCGCGCCGGGGAGGTCGAACTGCAGCCCGACCATGGTCGCGGCCATCGCGTCGGGGTCGACGCCGGAGAGCAGGACGACGGGCACCCTCATCGCGCGCCCTCCTCGCCGCTCTTCTCGCCGCTCGGCCGGCCGGGCCGGCCGTAGCGCCGCTCGAACGCCTCGACCCGGCCCTCGCTGTCGAGGACCCGGCCTCGGCCGGTCCAGAACGGGTGGCTGTGCACGCTGACGTCGACGTCCACCACCGGGTAGGAGCGACCGTCGATCTCGACGGTCGCCTCGGCGCGCGCCACGAGCGTCGACCGGGTGAGCACGACATCGCCGGTCGCGCGGTCGCGGAACGCGACCGGTCCGTAGTCGGGATGGATTCCTGGCTTCACGGTGTTGCCCTTCGCATGATTAGAATGAGAATCGTTCTCAATCATGCCACATCATCCACCGGAAGGAGAAGGCGATGTCACGCGTCTGCCAGGTGACCGGCACCGCGCCGGCCTTCGGCAACAACGTCTCGCACTCGCACCGTCGTACCCGACGGCGCTTCGACGTCAACATCCAGCGCAAGAGGTACTGGGTGCCGTCGCTGGGGCGGCACGTCACGCTGCGGGTCTCCGCCCGCGGCATCAAGACCATCGACCAGCGGGGCATCGAGTCGGTCGTGGCCGAGCTCCGCGCACGAGGAGAGAGGCTCTGATGGCCAAGAAGGGCTCCGACGTCCGGCCGATCATCAAGCTCCGCTCGACGGCGGGCACCGGCTACACCTACGTGACCAGGAAGAACCGCCGCAACGACCCCGACCGGATGACGCTGCGCAAGTACGACCCTGTCGTCCGCCGCCACGTCGACTTCCGCGAAGAGCGCTGAGGAGGCGCGGACATGGCGAAGCAGAGCAAGATCGCGGCCGAGGCCAAGCGCCGCGCCGTCGTCGAGCGGTACGCCGAGCGGCGGGCCGCGCTCAAGGAGCAGGTCCGCCGCGCCGAGCCCGGCTCGGCCGAGCTGGCCGAGGCGGTGCGGGCGCTGTCCCGGCTGCCGCGGGACGCCTCGCCGACCCGGCTGCGCAACCGCGACCAGGTCGACGGCCGGCCGCGCGGCTACCTGCGCAAGGCCGGGCTCTCGCGGATCCGGTTCCGCGAGATGGCGCACCGCGGCGAGCTGCCGGGGATCACCAAGTCCAGCTGGTGATCCCGGCCCGCTCGGGTCAGGGCTGCCACTGCGGGTCGCGGCCGGTCCAGGCGACCAGCCGGTCGTAGGCCGGCGCGTCGTCGGCGACCGGCACCACCGGGCCGAACGGGATCTCGCCGCCGCGCGGCTCGGCGGGCACCTTGTCGACGTACGCCGGCAGCGACCGCTCCGCCAGCGCCGGTCGAGCCGGTCGAGCCGACCGGTGGCGACGGCGAGATCCCAGGCGTGCACGGTCAGCTCGCCGACGTACGACGCCAGCGCGGCCGCACCGCTGACCTCGCCCCACGGCACCTGCACGGTCCGGGCGAGGACGATGTCGTCGGCGAGCACCTGCTCGGTGGCGGCGCGGCCCTCGGCCCAGCTGTCCGCCCAGGCGCCGGGCTCGACCTCGATCTCGCGGGGGACGGAGGAGAACGGCCGGCCGTCCAGCACCGCGCCGATCCGCCGGACGACGGCCTGGAGGTGGGCGACGAGCCGGGCGACGTCGTACTCCTCGCAGGGGGTGGGGAGCCCGATCTGCTCGGGCGTGACTCCGTTGATGAGGCTCTCGGCCTGGTCCAGCGCGTGGCCGAGCAGCGGGCGGGGGTCGAAGGTCGTGGACATGTGGCTCCTCCGTCGGTGGTGTGTGTGGCACCAGTCCAGCGCGTGAACCTGACGTCCTCTGTCAGGTTCACCTGCGATGCTCGTCCCATGCGCGCCGACCGCCTGCTCCGCCTGCTCGCGCTGCTGCAGCGGCACCGGCGGCTCACGGCGGCCCGGCTGGCGGCGGAGCTGGAGGTCAGCGAGCGCACCGTGCTGCGCGACATGGAGGCGCTGTCCGCGGCCGGGGTGCCGGTCTACACCGAGCAGGGCCGGGGCGGCGGCTGCGTGCTGCTGGAGGACTTCACCACCCGCGCCGCAGGCCTCACTCCGGTCGAGGCGCAGGCGCTGTTCGCCTGGTCGGCCCGCGAGTCGGTCGCCGAGCTGGGCCTGTCCGGCCCGCTCGCCTCGGGGCTGGCGAAGATCGCCGCCAGCGCCCCCACCACGGCGGTGGAGCGTGCCGAGGCGATGGGCACGGTCGTCCACTCCGACCGGCGGCGCTGGTTCTCGCCGGCCGACGACGTCCCATTGCTGCCGGTGCTGCGCGAGGCGACCACGCAGCGCCGGCGGCTGCGGGCGCGGTACACCTCGGCGGGCGCGGCCGCCCCGGCCACCCGGACGCTGCACCCGATCGGCCTGGTCGACCACTCCGGCCGCTGGTACCTCGTGGCCGAGCACCGCCGGCAGGTGCGCACCTACCGGGTCTCCCGGTTCGCCGCCGCCACCGTGCTGCCCACCCCGGTCGATCTCGCCGACCCCCGTCCCGTCGCCGAGATCTGGGCCGACCTGCGCGGCGGCTTCGAGCAGGAGAGCGCGCAGGTCACGGCCGTCGTCACCGCCCGCCGCGCGGCCGCGCCCCTGCTGCGCCGGCTGCTGCGGATGGGACTGGCTCCCGGCA
Organism: Nocardioides humi; assembly: GCF_006494775.1. NCBI lineage: Bacteria > Bacillati > Actinomycetota > Actinomycetes > Propionibacteriales > Nocardioidaceae > Nocardioides > Nocardioides humi. The sequence continues at coordinate 3,898,972 of NZ_CP041146.1, forward strand.
CCGACATCGAGGTCGTCGGTGACCCCGCCCCGACGGCACCGAGACCTGGCGGCTGCGGACCACCAAGCCGGACGTGCTCACCGCGATGGCGGTCGTCTACACGCCCGACCTCACCCTGCTCGAGCCGGTGGCGCTGCGGGAGGGACTGCGGCGGCAGGCGGAGCGGGCGCTGGCGCACTACCCGCCGGACTCGGGCGTCAGGCGCTGAGCCGGCGCAGGCGCTCCAGCCGCCGCAGCCCGACGCCGTCGGGTCCGGACGACGGCGCCAGGGCCGCCTCCAGCCGGGCCTGCGCGGCGCCGGCGTCCAGGCCGACCCCGATCGCGACCAGCTCGCTGCCGTCCGGGGCGGTGCGCAGGCCGGCGACGTGGACCTGCCCACCGACCAGGTTCACGACGTACCCCTTGACGGTCCGGCCGGTGTCGACCGCGACCGTGCCCTTCATCCGGTAGGCGCCGGCGGGCGGGTCGAGGAGCAGCTCGACGACCGCCCCGGGCGCGACCGGGCCCTCGGCGCGCACCGATGCGGAGGCGGCATGGGGGCCGTGGTCGTGGTGGTCCTGCGCCGCGCGCTCGGCCCGCAGCAGCGAGGCGAGGGGCAGCTGGTCGGGCGGGTCCTCGGCCATCGCGACGTCGTGGACCAGCGCCGGGTCGATCCGGCCGCGGGACGTGCGGACGACGTGGGCCGCCGGGTTGACCTCGCGCACCCGGGCCTCGATCGCGGCGAGGGTCGCCTCGCGGGAGTCCTCCGGCAGCAGGTCGACCTTGTTGAGGACGACCAGGGTCGCGACCGAGAACCGCGCGGGCGGCAGACCGCCGTCGTCGACGGTGCGGAAGTACTCCACGGCATCGACCACGTCGACCACCCCGCCCGGACGCACCCGCGGCGCGCCGCTGGCCGCGATCAGCTGCGCGAGCGCGCCCGGCTCCGCCAGCCCACTCGCCTCGACGACGACCGCGTCGAGCGCGAGCCGTGGCCGGGTCAACCGCTCCAGCGCGGCGTCCAGCCCCGACACGTCCTCGATGCAGCACAGGCACCCGCCCGCGATCGACACCGGCTCGTCGACCTGGCCGGCGACCAGGCCCGCGTCGACGTTGATCGCGCCGAAGTCGTTGACGATGACCCCGATCCGCGCGCCGGGCTGGCGCAGCAGCCGGTTGAGCAAGGTGGTCTTGCCGGCCCCCAGGTGCCCGGTCAGGGCGGTCACCGGCACGTGGGAGCTCACGACGCCCAGCCTAGTGTCCTGTCCGGTTGAAGCGCTGACATAGTCGGTGGTCCTGGTGCGTGTATCGCAAGGCGGCCGTGCGAGGGCATACCGGGTCGTCTGTCGAGCGCGGCCAACGCCGCGAGGTGCGTGCCAGGGCTGCCGAATATGGCGGCGAATCAGCCGGACAGGACACTAGGCGGAGTCTCCCTCGGGGCGCGTGGCAAGGTGTGCGCGTGAACAGCCACCGCGGGGCCGGACACGGTCACTCCCACCGGGCCGATCGCGACGTCGACGACCAGATCCGGATCGGTACGACGGCACGCATGCTGCTGCTCGCCGCACTCGCCCTCGCGCTGCTCGGCACCCTGGCCGGCCTCGCCATCTGGTGGCCGCCCGGCGACGCCGCCGCCCGCAGCGCCGAGGCCGGCGGCCCGGCCGCCCAGTTCGCGGCGCCCGGCGTGACCTTCCCCTCCGGCGAGGTGGTCGGCGTGGCCGAGCGGTGCGGCGGCATCGGCCTGCCCGACGGTTCGGGCTGCAGCACCCTCACCGTGAAGGTCGAGGGGGAGGGCGAGGTGGTCCGGCTCGACGTGCCCCCGGAGGTGATCGACTCCGGCATCAGCGCGGGCGACCGGGTCGAGCTGCTGCGCACCCCCGCCCCCGAGGACGCGCCGGAGCAGGGCGCGTCGTACTCCTACTTCGCCACCGAGCGCTACGGCACGCTGGTCTGGCTCGGGGTGCTCTTCGTCGCCGTCGTGCTCGCCGTGGCCCGCCTGCGCGGCCTGCTGGGACTGATCGGCCTGGCGTTCGGCGGCGTGGTCGTGTGGTGGTGGCTGCTGCCGGCGCTGCTGGACGGCGCACCCGGCGTCGGCGTCGCGCTCACGAGCGCCTCGGCGATCATGTTCGTCGTCCTCTACACGACCCACGGCTTCTCGCTGCGCACGAGCACCGCGCTCGCCGGGACGCTGCTCGGCATCGTGCTGACCGCCGGCATCGGCGTGCTCGCCATCGGGGACGCCCGGCTGACCGGCATCAGCGACGAGGGCGGCGCGATCCTCGCCTCCTTCGGCACCCTCGACTTCCAGGCGCTGCTCGGCTGCGCGCTCGTCATCGCCGGGCTCGGCGTACTCAACGACGTCACCATCACCCAGGCCTCCGCCGTCTGGGAGCTGCGCGCCGCCACCCCCGCCGCCTCCCGCACGGCCGTCTTCACCAGCGCCATGCGGATCGGCCGCGACCACATCGCCTCGACGATCTACACCATCGTGTTCGCGTACGTCGGCACCGCGCTGATCCTGCTCATGCTGCTGCGCGTCTACGATCGCCCGCTGCTCGAGCTGATCTCCACCGAGCAGCTCGCCGAGGAGGTCGTGCGCACCCTGGTCACCTCGGTCGGCCTGGTCCTCGCCGTCCCCGTCACCACCGCTCTCGCCGCCCTCATCGCCGCGCCGCGACCGGATGCCTCCCCTGCAGGAATCACCACTTAAGTGGTGATTCCTGCGCTTCTTGCCCGTTGCAACGGGCAAGAAGCGCCAGTTTCACCGCTGAAGCGGCGATTCCTGCGCACCCCCAGCCGTCACAACGACGGATCGGTCCACGCGAGCTGGACCACCTCGGCGCCACGGTCGCGGGTGAGCATCTTGCCGCGGCCAGGCTGGGCGGGGCCGGGGCGGAGGTTGCCGATCAGCGCGCCCTCGTCGCGACTGCCGGCCAGCAGGATGCCCGGCATCGCCAGGTCCCGCATGGACTGGATGACCGGCTCGTAGAGCGCCCGCGACGCGCCACCGGAGCGGCGGGCGACGGCGATGTGCAGGCCGACGTCGCGGGCCTGGGCCATCAGCGGCTGGAGCAGCGCGACGGGTGAGCTCTGCTGGGTGGCGACGAGGTCGTAGTCGTCGACCACGACGAACACCTCGGCGCCGGTCCACCACGACCGGTTGCGCAGCTGCTCGGGCGTCACGTCCGGTCCCGGGATCCGGTTCTGGAGGTACGTCGTCAGGTCGTTGAGCGCCGGCTGCGCCTGGGTCGCGGAGGTGAGGTAGTTGAGGAGGTACTCCTCCGGCACCTCGCCCAGCAGCGACCGGCGGTAGTCGACGAGGATGATCTGGGCCTCGGCCGGCGTGCGGGTGCGCATGATCTCGTGGCAGTAGGTGCGCAGCAGGTTGGACTTCCCGGACTTGCCGTCGCCGAACAGCAGCAGGTGGGGCTCGGCGTCGACGTCGAGGGAGACCGGCGCGAGCTCCTTCTCGTTGATCGCCAGCAGCAGTTGCCGCTGCGGCGGCGTACCGGCCAGCGAGCGGACCTCGTCGAGGGTGATCCGGTCGGGCAGCAGCCGCAGCTTGGGGCCGGCCGGGCCGCGCCAGGCGGCGGTGACGGCGGCGATCATGGCGTCCACGCCGTCGCCGAGGGTCTCGGCGGAGCCGTCGCCGTCGACGCGGGGGAGGGCGCCGAGGAAGTGCAGCTTGCCGGGCACCAGGCCGCGGCCGGGCCGGTTGCCCGGGACGAGAGCGGCGACCTTGCGGTCGATCTCGGAGTCGATCGGGTCGCCGAGCCGCAGCTCGAGGCGGGTGCCGAGCAGGTCGCGCATCGCCGCGCGGAAGTCGGGCCAGCGGGTCGACGCGGTGACGATGTGCAGACCGAAGGTGAGGCCGCGGCCGGCGAGCTGCTGGATCTCCAGCTCGAGGTCGTCGAAGTCGGAGCGGAGCGTGCCCCAGCCGTCGATGACGAGGAACACGTCGCCGTACCCGTCGTCGGCGCGACCCTGCGCACGGCGCGTGCGGTAGGTCTCGATCGAGTCGATGCCGTGGGTGCGGAAGTAGCGCTCGCGACGGTCGACGATGCCCTTGACCTCGGCGACGATCCGGCGGACCACCTCCGGCTCCGACCGGGTGCCGACGCCGGACACGTGCGGCAGCGCGGTGAGGGGCGCGAAGGTGCCGCCGCCGAAGTCGAGGACGTAGAACTGCGACTCCAGCGGGGTCGTGGTCAGCGACAGGCTGGTCACGATCGTGCGCAGCAGCGTGCTCTTGCCGCTGCGCGGCCCGCCGACGACCGCGACGTGGCCGGCGGCGCCGCTGAGACTGACGGTGAGGGTGTCGCGCCGCTGCTCGCGTGGCCGGTCGACGGTGCCGAGGGGGACCGTCAGGCCGCCGGCGCCGCGCCACTGGAGGGAGACCAGGCCCAGCTCGGGGTGCGGGGCGAGGTCGGGCATGAGCTGGTCGAGGGTGTCGGGCAGGTCCAGCGGCGGCAGCCACACCTGGTGGGCGGCCGGGCCGCGGCCGTCCATCCGGGCCACGGCGATGTCGAGCAGCGACGCGCTGCCCTCCGGTACGGCGGCCGGGGCCGCGGAGTCGTCGGTCTCCTCGGGCTCCGGCTCGTCGAAGGTCTGCACCTCCGAGATCGTGAACGGCAGGATGCCGCGCAACTTGCCGCCGCTGTCGCGGACCACCCGGCGCCGGCTGGTCTCCGGCGGACCCGAGACGTACGCCGCCTTGAACCGGGTCATCGTCGTCGGGTCGGGCTTGAGGTAGCCCAGGCCGGGCACGGCCGGCAGCTCGTAGGCGTCCGGCACGCCGAGCACCGCCCGGGACTCCTGCGCGCTGAACGTGCGCAGGCCGATCCGGTACGACAGGTGCGACTCCAGCCCGCGCAGCCGGCCCTCCTCCAGCCGCTGCGAGGCGAGCAGCAGGTGCAGGCCGAGCGAGCGGCCGAGCCGGCCGATCGCGACGAACAGGTCGATGAACTCGGGCTTCGCCGACAGCATCTCGGAGAACTCGTCGACCACGATGAACAGCGACGGCAGCGGGGCGAGGCCGGCGCTGGCCGGCTCGCCCGACGTACGGGCCTTCTCGTAGTCGCGGATCGAGGCGAAGTTGCCGGCCTCGCGCAGCAGCTCCTGGCGGCGCACCATCTCGCCGGACAGCGCGTCCTGCATGCGGTCGACGAGCGTGAGCTCCTGGGCGAGGTTGGTGATGACCGCGGAGACATGGGGCATCTCGGCCATGCCGGCGAAGGTCGCGCCGCCCTTGAAGTCGACGAGCACCATGTTGAGCTGCTCGGGGGAGTGGGTCATCGCCAGGCCGAGGACCAGCGTCCGCAGGAACTCCGACTTGCCGGACCCGGTCGCGCCGATCACCAGGCCGTGCGGGCCCATGCCCTGCTGGGCGGACTCCTTGATGTCGAGGTGGATCGGCCCGGCGCCGTCGCCGACGCCGATCGGGACCCGCAGCCGGTCGCGCGCCGGCCGCGGCCGCCACACGGCTCCGGGGTCGAAGCTGTGGACGTCGCCGAGGCCCAGCAGGTCCATGAAGTCGGTCGGGCCGGTGAGGTCGGCCGCCTCCTCGCCGACGGCCGCGCCGGCGGTGGGCGTGAACAGCGGGGTCAGCCGGCGGGCGAGCGCCTCGGCCGTGGCCGCGCCGCACTGGTCGCCCTTGGCCCGGACCGGCTCCGTCCGCAGTCGTACGGCGACCAGGGGCACCGTCTCCGGAGCCTGGCCCGGTGTCGCCGACCGGGCGTCGTCCTCGATCTCCAGGCGCAGCGCCGTCGGGCTGTCCAGCTCGCCCCAGCGGGCGGGCAGGTCGATCACGGTGACGCCGTGCAGGCCGTCGGAGGGCACCAGGTGGTTGCCCGGCGGCAGCTCCGCGCCGTCGGTGACCAGGATGATGTGAGGGATCGCCGGCCGCTCGTCGGCGCCGAACCGCGGCCGCTCGGTCAGGTCCGGCGGCAGCATCGTGGCGAGGTCGCTGAGCGAGGTCGTCACCATCCGGGCCGGGCCGACCGCGTCGTTGTGGTGCTGGCTGTGGGCGTGGGGCAGCCACTTCACCCAGTCCCAGTGGGCGAGGGTGGCGTCGCTGGCGAGGACCGCGACCTGCAGGTTCTCCGGCGACTGGAAGGCCGCCGCCGAGCACAGCAGCGCCCGGGCCAGGGAGCGGGCCTCCTCCTCGTCGCCGCAGACCTCGATCCGGTCGAAGGCGCGCAGGTCGATGGACGCGGGCAGGTCCGGCTGCAGGCGGTGGACGACGAGCAGACGGTGCAGGGCGGACGCCGACGCCGGGTCGACCTCGTCGATGGGCGCGCTCTCCGGCGGCAGGAGCTCGAGCGCGAGCGGCTGCGCGCACACGCCGTACCGCACCTGCAGGAAGGCGGGGTCGGCCGACGACCGCTCCCACACCCGGGTCCGGTCCTCGGCCAGCGACGGCAGCGCGGTGGGCGCGGGGTGCAGCCAGGTCAGCGCCCGGCGCTGCTGGTCGGCGGCCTCGCGGGCGACCTTGCGGACGGTGGCGAGATAGCGGAGGTACTCCGTGCGCGAGCCGGTGACCTGCTGCTGGCGCTGCTTCCGCTGCCGATCGATCTGGACGACGATGAAGCCGAGGGTCGCGAACAGGAACATGCCGGCCGCGATGAACCGCAGCGCCTGGTTGCCGCCCGCGCCGCCGAGGCCCGCGACGAGAACGATCGAGCCGAGGCTGCCGAGCATCGGGATGGCGTTCATCGCCACGCCCGCCGCCCCCTCGCTCGGCTGGAGCTGGGGCGGCGGCTGCAGCTGGAGCTGGCCGCTGGGCAGCTCGGGCCGCTCGCCGCGGCTGCCGCGCTGGGTCAGGCTGCCCGGAGCGGACGCGGACGCCGGCGCGGCCCGCCGGCCCGCCGGTCCCGGCGGCGCGCTCCGGGACACGCTCGGAACGCCGCCTGGAGTGATGCCCACCGTCACGCTGCCGTCCCCTGTCGTCGATGCCCGTTCATGCGACCTGGTCGATGATAGGAGAGAGATTCCCTCCGGGGAGGACGGCGTCGCGAGCGCTGCGAGGCGCGTGCGATGGCAAGGCGCCGGAGCGAAGGCATGCTGGATCGCACGTTGAGCGACGGCAACGCCGCCAGCGCGCGTGCGTCGCATCGCGCAGCAGCCGGGCTCCCCGGAGGGAATCTCTTGGGGCCGACGGGGTAGGGAGCCTCGGAACGCACGGTGGAGAGGACTACCCTGCGAGCCAGGCCGTGAACCCCGGCCCGGTACGACCACTCGATCTCGGGAGGCAGCAGCCTTGAACGGGACGTCCCGCCCGCCGGCGCCCGGCACGGTCACCGCCGTGACGGTGCACGGGCCGCGGGGCGTGCTCGACCTGACCGTGCCGGTCGACGCCACGCTCGAGGACGTCTCGCGGGCCTACTCCGCCGAGGCCCGCCTTCCGGTCGTGCTGCCGCTGGTGTCCCGGTCCGGGGAGCCGCTCCAGCTCACCGCCGTCGTGGGGGAAGCGGGACTCGTCGCCGGGTCGGTGGTGGTCGCGGTGGACCCGTCCTCGCGACCGGCGCCGCCGCGCAGCAGGTTCCGCTCCGGCGACGCGGGGGAGACGGCGCTGGTGGCCGGCCGGGCCTCCGCGGCCTGGATCGCGCTGGCGGTGGGTGTCGCGGCCGTTGCGGGGTGGTGTGCGGCGCAGCTGCCGTCCGACGAGCGGTGGCCCGTGGTGGCCGTGCTCCTCGCCGCCGCCCTCGTGAGCTGCCTGCCCGTCGGCGTGCTGCGGTCGCAGCGGGTGCTCGCCGCCCCGGCGTTCGCCGCGGCCGCGGGCTTCGCGCTCGCCTGGGACCCGCTGCCCGAGCGGCTGCCGACGGTCTGCGGCGTCGCCGCCCTCTGTGCCGCCGTCACGGCCGGTGTCGGCCGCGCCCTCGCCGCCACCGACGACGGGGCGGTCGACGGGCTCCGGGTCTGGATCGTGGTCGGCTCCGGCTGGTTCGCGGTCGCCGGCCTCGGTGCGCTGACCGGCGTCGCCCCCCAGGTGGTCTGGGCCGTGCTCTTCCTCGCCGCGGTGCTGGCCGCCCGGTTCGTGCCGGAGCTCGCGGTCGACGTACCCGACCAGTATCTCCTCGACCTCGAGCGCCTCGCGGTCACCGCGTGGTCCGCCCGCGAGCGGCCCACGGGACGACGGGGCCGGATCGTCGTGCCCGAGCAGGCCGTCCAGGCCGTCGCGGCCCGGGGAGCCCGGGTCGTGACCGCCGCCTCGGCCGCGGTCCTCGTGGTCGTGATCGTCACCGCGCCCCTGCTGCTGGCCACCGCCTCCCTGCCGCTGGACCGCACGGGCGCCCGCTGCCTCGTCGGGTTCGGCGGTGCGGCGCTGCTGCTGGCGGCGCGCAGCTACCGCCATGCCGGTGCCTGCCGGCTGCTGCGCCTGGCCGGCGTCGGCGCGCTGGCCGCGCTGGCCGTCGTACTGCTGGGCCTGGCGCCGGGCCGGGACCCGGTCGCGGCCCCCGCCGCGGTCGCCGCGGTCGCTGTCGCGCTGGCGGGGATCCTGGTGCTCACGGCCGTGTTCGTCGGCCGCGGCTGGCGCTCGGCGTGGTGGTCCCGCCGGGCCGAGATCGCGGAGGCGCTGTGCGGCGCGTTCACCGTCGGCTCGCTGGTCGTGGCGGTCGGCTTCTTCCGTCATCTGTGGGAAGTCACGGGCTGAGGTTTAGCCCCTCCGAGGCCGCGGGTAGCACCTGACGCGTCGGCTCTTTGGCAGTGCTCGGGGAGCCAGATCGAAGGAAGTGCACGTGCACGGGGCGGGTCTCGCCGCCCGCAACCAGCAATCAAGGAGCAGACATGGCAGTGGAGTTCGGACAGGCAGAAGGCGCCCTCAAGCGGGTCGCCGAGCGTGTTGTCCAGGCCAAGGAGGAGTTCGGCGGGCACGCGTCCACGATGGACGGACAGCTCGAGCGGCTGCGTCTCGAGTGGCAGGGGTCCGGTGGACTCTCCTTCAACAACCTCAAGCAGGCGTGGCTCGAGAAGCACAAGGTCGTCATCACGGCCCTCGACCGCTTCCACGCGTCGCTCACCGAGACCGAGGCCGACAACCGGGCCGTGGACGAGCAGGCCGGTTCGGAGATGGTCAACCTCCTCAACCGCCTCGGCCAGCAGTAGTCGACGACCACCCCACGAACCCAAGGAGACGAGAACCATGACCGGACCTGACTACGGCAGCCTCGACGGCCTGCGCGTCAAGCACGCCTCCCTCGAGGAGGCGGCCTCGAACATGTACGAGACCGTCAAGAAGATGGACGCCAGCCTCAACGCGCTGGAGAGCGACATCAAGAACGACGTCGCCACCTGGAGCGGTGAGCAGCGCCAGGCCTACGACTCCGCCAAGGCGGCGTGGGACTGGGCGATGCAGGAGCTGCGCGACCTGCTCGACAACACCCACAGCACCGTCTACCAGTCCAACGCGGACTACATGCAGGCGGACAAGCGCGGCGCCGGCCGGTTCTGACGTGCCTGGCGCGAGCGTGTCTCCGGCGTGTTGAGGGGCAGCAAGCTGCCGTCGCACGCCTCCCGCCACGCTGCCGCGCTGAGCCGTACCCGCCGTCCCGGAGGGACCGACACGCAGGTGGTCGGTCCCTCCGTCGCTGTCCGCCTCCGGGCCCCGGCTCTCTAGGATCGAGCTCCGAAGGCTCCTCGGGGAAGGTTGAGCAGATGACACAGGCGCCGCGCACGAGCGCAGCCGTCGCGTCCGGGCTGGTCCGGGTGACCGTCACGTCCGGGACCCGGCGGGTCGACCTGGTGCTTCCGGGCGCCGTCCCGGTCGCCGAGCTGCTGCCCGAGCTGGCCCGCAGCGTGGGCCTGCTCGACCCCGCAACCGTCCACGGCGGCTACCGGGTCGGCACGTCCGAGGGCCGCCGGCTCGCCCTCGACACCGGCCTGACCCTGCAGGGCATCGAGGACGGTGGCCTGCTCACGGTCACCGCCGGCGTCGACGACCCGGCGCCCCGCGTCTACGACGACGTCGTCGAGGCGATGACCGACGTCGTCGAGCACGACCTCGAGCCCTGGCATCCCGCCGCGGGACGGCGTACGGCGCTCGTCGCGGCGGGCCTCTTCCTCGCCCTGGGGGCGGGCGCGCTGCTGGTCCAGCGCGGCTCCGACATCGCCGCCGCGGCCACCGCCCTGGTCGCGCTCGCCTTGTGCGCCGGCGCGATCGTGCTGTCCCGCGCGCAGCACGAGCACGAGGCCGGCATCGGCGTGGCCTGGCTGGGCACCGGGTACGCCGCCGTGGCCGGCCTGATGTTCGCCCCCGACGGCGCCGGCTGGTTCGCCGAGCCGCTCGCGGCCGCGGGCGCCGGCGCGCTGCTGGCCGGGGTGGTCTGCCTGATCGGGCTCGGCCCCGGCCGGACCCTGGCGTTCCCGCCGATCGTGGTCGGCGCGCTCGCCCTGGGCGTCGGCATCTACGTCCGCTCCACGCCCGACGGCCTCGCCCCCGCGCCTCTGCTGACCACCGTGCTGGCGCTGGTCGTCCTCGCCGGCAGCATCTTTCCGTGGCTCGCCCTCGGCGCCACCGCCACCCGGGTCGACCAGCTCTTCACGCCCGCCGACATCACCGCCGACCCCGACGACATCGAGCGCGACCGGGTCGCCGCCGACGCCCGGGTCGCCCACGAGATCCTGCTCGCGATCAGCGGCACCGTCGGCCTCCTCCTCGTCCTGGTCGCGCCGCTCGCCGTCAGCCTCGGTGTGACCGGGACCCTGCTGGCCGTCGACGCCTGCCTCATCGTGGTGCTCCGCACCCGCCAGTACCGCACCGGCAGCGAGGTCCTGCTCGGCCTCGGCTCCGGCGTCGCCGGCATCGCCGCGACCGCCGTCGCCATCCTCGCCTTCCACCCCGACTGGCGCCCGACCCTCGCCGTCGTCCTCGCCGTCGTGGGCGCGGTGCTCCTGGTCGCGACGCTCAGCCCCGCCGCCCCGTCGGTACGCCGCGGCCGGCTCGGCGACGTCCTCGAGTCCGTCGCGCTGCTCACCCTGCTCCCGCTCCTCGTGGTCGCCACCGGTCTGTTCGACCAGGTGCGCGACTGGATCGGCTAGGGGCCAAGGCCGTGTCTCCCGTTCCCTGGCGGCGCCCGGCCCGCCCAGCACGCACGCTGGCGGCGTTGCCGACGCTCGACGTGCGCCCAGCATGCCTCCGCGCCGGCGCCTTGCCATCGCACGCACTGGACGACCCGGGCATCCACCGAGGAACGGGAGACACGACCTAGTGGCCACCAAGAAGGACCTCGTCGAGGCCTATGCATTCAGCCGCCGCCGGCTGGTGACCGCGTTCGTGTCCGGTGCGCCGGGCGGGCGCGAGGTCGAGCCGACCCGGCCCGGCCGGATGATCGTCGGCGGCATCGCGCTCGCCGTCCTCCTCGTCGCGGGCGCCGCGATCGCCGGCGCGCTCTCCGACCGCGCCGAGGTCGACTGGGACAAGCCCGGCCTGGTCGCCGACAACCGCGGCGCGCTCTACGTCATCCTCGACAAGGACTCCGTGCCCGGGCTGCCGCGGGTCCGCCCGGTCATCAACGTCACCTCGGCCCAGCTGATCCTCGGCCCCGACGTCGAGGCCCGCAAGGTGCCCGACGAGGAGATCGCCGGCGAGCGGAAGGGGCCGCCGATCGGGATCCTCGACGCCCCCGCCACGGTGCCGGCGGCCGATCACCTGGTCGGGAGCGGGTGGACGTCGTGCACGGGCACCGGACTCGGGATGCAGACCACCGTCGAGGCGGAGCCGCGGGTCACGCCGGTGCCGGCGACCGGCTTCGTGGTCAAGGGGGACTCCGACGGCGATGTCTACCTCATCGCCGAGGCCGAGGTGCCGGGCCTGCCGCGCCGCGCGTACCGCTACGAGCTCCACTCCGGCAACGACGGTCTCTACAGCGATCTCCGGGTCTCGCCGAACGACCAGGTCACGGTGCCGGACGCCTGGCTCGAGCTGTTCCCGCCGGGCGACCCGCTCGACGCCGACGGTCTCGGCATCCCCGGCTGGGGCGAGCCCGCCGGCCTCCCCGGGTACGGCGATGCGCTCGTCGGCGACTGGCTCGAGCGCTCCGGCACGACCTACGCCCTCACCCAGGCCGGACTGGTCGAGCTGACCCCGTTCGAGGCCGCCGTGCTGCGCAACACCTCGCTCGGCAAGCGGATGCCGCAGGAGGCGACCGAGGAGCCCGGGGCCGCCTTCAACATCGTGCGCAGGGCTCCCGGCGCCGGCGAGTTCTGGCCGGAGCAGGTCCTCGACGGATCGCTGCCCGCCACCGAGCAGGCCTGCGCGCAGCTGGTCACCGACGAGGGTGCGGAGCCCGCCGTCCACCTGGTCACCGCGCCCGAGGGCTCCGCCAGCGCCGAGGACGTCGCCACGGGCGACCGCGAGGTCACCGTCGCCTCCGGGCGCGGGGCCGTGATCCGCTCCGCCGACTGGATCACCAGCGCCGACGGCACGATCCACCTGGTCGACGACCGCGGCTACAGCTACCCCGTCGCCGGCACCGAGGAGCTGGCCCAGCTCGGCTACGGGAGCGTCCCCGTCCTGGTCGTCCCCGACGTGTGGAACAAGCTGTTCGAGATCGGGCCGGAGCTGTCCATCGACGCCGCCCTGTGCCCCCCGTCGAAGGACCAGTCGTGCGGCTAGGGAGACACGCCCTAGGGGGACACGCCCTGAGCCCCCGGCTGCCCGCGATCGCCGCGGCCGTGCTGCTCGGCACGACGGGCATCCCGGTCGCGGCGCCGGTCGCGGCCGCCGTACGGGAGCCGGCGGAGGGGCCCGGCTGCCTGCAGGTCACCGCGACCGCGACCGACCAGCGCACGGTCAAGGGCGACAACACCGCCAACGAGATCCTCCACGTCGCGCAGGCCCAGCGGCTGGCCCGCAAGACCGGCACGGCGCCCGGCAAGGGCGTGACCGTCGTCGTGGTCGACAGCGGGACCGGCGGGTACGACGGCACCGCGCCGGTCGACCTGCCCAGCGGTCACGGCTTCGCGGTCGCCGGCATCGTCGCCGGGCCGGACCAGCGGGAGCCGACCCGCGTCCCGGTCGGCATCGCACCGCGGGCCACCGTGGTCGACGGGCGGTTCTACGACACCCCCGAGCGCACCCAGGACGGGCAGGTCGTCCCCATGGCGGCCAACCTCGCCACGAAGCTCGGGGAACTGGCGACCGCCCGCGCCGGGGGCGCGCTCGGCGGGCGGGTCGTGGTCGTCGTACCCGCTCAGGTGCCGCACTCGCCCGAGCTCGAGGAGCAGGTCGACCGGCTGGTCGCCTCCGGGGTGCTGCTCGTCGCGGCCGCCGGCGACCGGCCGCGGAGCGACGGCGCCTTCCCCGACGGCTTCCAGGGGGAGGCGAAGAAGGGCGAGGACACCGCCGACCTGGTCTGGCCGGCCGCGCACCCGAAGGCGATCGCGGTCGGCGTCTCGACGCCCGGGACCCGTGGCGACGTGCTCCGCAGCTCGGCCATCGACCTGTCCGCCCCCGGCGCCGGCGCGGTCTCGAAGGCCCTCAACGGCGGCTGGTGCGTCGTCGACGGCGCCTCGACCGCCTGGGCCGCCGCCCAGGTCGCCGGCGTCGCCGCCCTCGTGTGGTCGGTGCACCGCGACGAGGACGCCGACCAGCTGCGCACCCGCCTCGAGCAGACCGCCAGCGGCAACGGCGGGCCGTCGAGCCCGATCACCGGGTACGGCGTGGTCCAGCCGGTCGAGGCGATCCAGCGGCAGGTCGCGGAGATGGGCGCCGAGCGCAAGGACCAGGTCGAGCCCGCGCGCCCGCCGCGCGCCCAGGCCGACGTCCTCGCCGGCGCCCGGCACGACGCGATCTGGTGGGGGCTCGGGGGCGGTGCCGCGCTCGTCGTACTCCTCCTGCTGCGGCCGCTGCTCGCCCGCCGCCGCTGACCCCTCCTCCCGGCTCGTGTTGGCGAGGTTTCTCCGAACGCCGCGTGGGGGAGCAGGGAGGGGTGAACACGCGATGGACTCTCTCGGTGGTGGCCTTCGTCACCGCGCTGCTCGGCGGCCTCACGGTCGTCGTCCCCGCCGCCGCGGCGGCTGCTGACGAGGACCCGGGCCCGGCGCTCCGGGTCGTCCGGCACGACCGGACGGCCGCGCAGAAGCAGGCCGACGGCACCGTCGCCTACACCGTCCCGAGCGGCAGCGCGGGCCTGAGCCGGATCACCACGGCGCCCAACGGCGACATGTGGTTCGTCGAGCGCAACGCCCAGCCCCACGACTCCGGCTACATCGGGATCCTCGGTCAGATCAAGCCGAACGGCGCGATCACCGAGTGGGGGCTCGGCGCCGAGAACCAGTACTCGACCGTCAAGGACGTCGACGTCGCGGCGGACGGCAAGGTGTGGGTGCTCTACAACAGCGGCCGCCACGTGCTGGGCTTCTACCCCGGCCAGGGGGGCACCGGGTCCACGAACGTGGCCCTGGACGCGCTTCCTCGCGGCCAGCAGCTCCGGATCGGACCGGACGGCGTGACCCCGTGGATCACCCTCGGCTACGACACCCACGGCATCGCCCGGGTCGTCAACGGGAGCGTGCAGACCAGCTACAACCCGGCCTGCGAGAACCAGATCTCCCGCGGCGCGCAGGGCACCATGTGGTGCACCACGGACGTGCAGACCAACGTGAAGCGGATCTCCGCGGACGGGTCCTCCACCCAGGCGTACCCGCTGCCCGCGGACGCGACGTACCCCTACTCGATCGCCGCAGGCCCCACCGGCGCGATCTGGTTCGGCCGGGACAACGGCTGCAGCACGTTCTGCTCGCCGGGCAACGGCAGCGTCGGCTGGTTCGACCTCGGCAACTCCGGCGCCCACGTGATCCCGGTGGGCTCCAAGGTGGCGCCGCGCGCGCTCAAGCTCGGGCCCGACGGCAACATCTGGTTCGCCTCCATCGGCATCACCAAGGCCATCGGCCACGTCAACGCCGCCGGCCTCGGCGCCGTCACCCAGGTCGGCAGCTGGCAGCCGCGCGGCCTGACGTTCAGCAACGACGGCGCGCTGTGGTTCACCGACGACGTCAACAACTCGATCGTCCGGGTCCCGCTCAGCGCCCTGCAGACCACCAACGTCGACGTCGGCACGGGCTCCACGATGAAGGGCCGGACGGTCGCGCTGAAGAAGGTGCGGAAGAAGGGCGCCAAGCGGGTCTTCGCCGGCACCGTCAGCGCCGCCTCGCCGTCGTGCACCGCCGGCAAGGTCCAGGTACGACGGGTCAAGGGCAAGAAGTCCGTCGTCGTGGCCAAGGGCAAGGCGAAGGCCTCGGGCAAGTACAAGGTCTCCGTCCGGAAGGCGAAGCTGCCCAAGGGCAAGTACTTCGTCCGGGCCAAGGCCGGTGCCGGCTGCCCCGCCGCGGACTCCCCGGCGCGGAAGGTCAAGTGACGGCGCCCGGGCTCAGACCTCGATCGCGAGGCGCGTGATCAGTCCGGCGTGGTGCGCGAACTGGTAGCGCAGCGTGACGGTGCCCCCGGGGAAGCTCCCGTCCAGCCGCACCCGGACGACCACGTGGGCGCCGTCCACGATCCGCTGGCCGATGCGGGTGCTCGTGTACTCGTACTCCGTCGCCGAGCGCCGTACCCAGGCGCTGATCGCGTCGATGCCGTCGTACGTCGTCCCGTCGTCGAGGACCGTGGCGCCGGGCGCGAAGGCGGCGACGGCGTCGGCGTGGCGGTTCTCGTCGTGGGCGTCGAGGTAGGCCGGCACGGGGGCGGGCAGGGCCGAGGGGTCGTAGTCGGCGTAGTCGTCAGTCGCTTCTATTTTCGCAGTCATAGTAGATGCTAGATTAGCAGTCACTGAGGCCGCCGGGAACAGAGGTGGCGAGACCCGAGCGCAGGGAGGGCGGAGTGCCGGCACGAGTCCGCGTCGAGGATCGCGAATGTCCCCTGTCCACGGCCATGGCCTATGTGGGGGAGTGGTGGACGATCCTGATCCTGCACGACTGCTTCGACGGCTACACCCGCTTCGACCAGTTCCAGGAGAACATCGGCCTGTCCTCCAGCATGCTCACCGCGAGGCTGAGGACCCTGGTGGACAACGGCGTCCTGGAGAGACGCGCCTACCAGGAGCGCCCGGTCCGCCACGAGTACGTCCTCACCGACCTCGGCCGGTCGCTCCGCCCGGTCCTGGTGGCGATGGCCGCCTGGCGCAACGCCCAGCTCGCGCCCGCCGACCGGGCCATGGTCCTCGTCGACGCCGAGACCGGCCGCGAGGTCGAGCCCGCCGTCGTCGATCCCGAGACCGGACTGGACGTCTCGGACCCGCGCTTCGTCTTCGCCGCGGGACCGGCTGCCGGGGAGCAGATGCGTGCCCGGTATGCGTGACGGCGCCGGAAACGCAGACGGCGCTGAAACGCAGACGGCGCCGACCGTGGTCGGCGCCGTCCGGTGCGGCGGAGGTAGGGGGATTCGAACCCCCGAGGGCTGTTAACCCAACCCGCTTTCCAAGCGAGCGCCATAGGCCACTAGGCGATACCTCCGCGGAGGAGGTTACCGGCAGATGGACGGCGAGGTGGAATCGGGAGTCCCCGCTCGACGTACCATCGGCGCATGACCTCGCGGGGCGACGACCCGGAGCCCTGGGCTCCCGCCGAGAACCTGCCCTCCGACGCCCGCCGGATGGGACTGAGCCGGTCCGTGCCCGACGGCGCGCTGCTCGAGCTGGCCGGCTCGCTGGACAGCACGAAGCGGTCGCACCGCCTGATCGCGTGGATCCTGCTGGTCGTCATGGTCGTGCCGGTCCTGCTCACCGTCGTCAGTCTGGTGCGCTGACCGGTCGATGTGAGCCTCGCTCACCCTGTCCTCTAGAGTTGGCCGCAACCCCCCACGTGGCGGTATCTCACCCAACTCCCCCAGGGCCGGAAGGCAGCAAGGGTAAGTGAGCTCTATCGGGTACGTGGGGGGCCTTTTGCTTGGCGGGGCCAAGCCGCGACGCCGGGTTCGGCCGTGCGGTCCGCTGTGGTCACGGCGGGCGGGGGCCAAGCCACGACGCCGGGTTCGGGCATCCGGTCCGCTGTGGTCACGGTGGGCGGGGGCCAAGCCGCGATGCTGGGTTCGGCCGTGCGGTCCGTTGTGGTCACGGTGGGCGGGGGCCAAGCCGCGATGCCGGGTTCGGCCGTGCGGTCCGTTGTGGTCACGGTGGGCGGGGGCCAAGCCGCGATGCCGGGTTCGGCCGTGCGGTCCGTTGTGGTCACGGTGGGCGGGGGCCAAGCCACGATGCCGGGTTCGGCCGTGCGGTCCGTTGTGGTCACGGCGGGCGGGGCCAAGCCACGACGCCGGGTTCGGGCATCCGGTCCGCTGTGGTCACGGTGGGCGACTGTGCCGTGTCGGAGCGGGTGGTTAGTGTTCACACGTGGACTCCCCGCTCGCGCTCTACCGCCGCTACCGGCCCGAGACCTTCGCCGAGGTCATCGGGCAGGAGCACGTCACCGAGCCGCTGCGGGCGGCGCTGGCCGGCAACCGGGTCAACCACGCCTACCTCTTCTCCGGCCCGCGCGGCTGCGGCAAGACCACCAGTGCGCGGATCCTGGCCCGGGCGCTCAACTGCGAGCAGGCACCGATCGCCGACCCGTGCGGCGAGTGCGAGAGCTGTCGCGACCTGGCCCGCAACGGCCCCGGCTCGATCGACGTCATCGAGATCGACGCGGCCTCCCACGGGGGTGTGGACGACGCCCGCGACCTGCGCGAGAAGGCGTTCTTCGCGCCGGTGAAGAGCCGCTACAAGGTCTACATCATCGACGAGGCCCACATGGTCACCACGCAGGGCTTCAACGCCCTGCTCAAGCTGGTGGAGGAGCCGCCGCCCCACCTGCGGTTCATCTTCGCCACGACCGAGCCGGAGAAGGTCATCCCGACCATCCGCTCGCGCACCCACCACTACCCGTTCCGACTGATCCCGCCGCGGCTGCTGACGTCGTACCTCACCGACCTGTGCGAGAAGGAGGGCGTCGCCATCGAGCCGGCGGCGCTGCCGTTGGTCGTCCGCGCGGGAGCCGGCTCCGCCCGCGACACCCTCTCCGTGCTCGACCAGCTGCTCGGCGGCGCGGGGTCGCAGGGGGTGACCTACGACCTGGCCAGCGGACTGCTCGGGTACACCCCCGACACGCTGCTCGACGACGTCGTCTCCGCGTTCGCCGCGGGTGACGGCTCGGCCGTGTTCGGCGTGGTCGACAAGGTGATCGAGACCGGGCAGGACCCACGCCGGTTCACCGAGGACCTGCTCCGCCGGCTGCGCGACCTCGTCATCATCTCCGCCGTCCCCGACGCCGCGGCCTCGGGCCTGCTCGACGTCTCCGGCGACCAGGCCGACCGCCTCGTCGCCCAGGCCGCCGCCTTCGGCCGGGCCGAGCTGACCCGCGCCGCCGACCTGGTCGCGGCCGGTCTCACCGACATGCGCGGCGCCACCGCCCCCCGGTTGCTGCTCGAGCTGATCTGCGCCCGGATCCTGCTGCCCGCCGCCGACCACACCACCGAGGGCGTGCTCGCGCGGCTCGACCGGCTCGAGCGCCGGGCCTCGATCAGCGGTACGACGTCCGCCGAGTCCGCGCCCGCGCCGGCCCCCGCCGTCGTCCCGGCCCAGGACCGACCGGCGCCGTCCCGTCACGAGCGGGCCGCTCCCGAGCGGGTGGAGGAGCCGGCCGCGCCGGCCCCGGCGCCGGCTCCCGCGCCGACTCCTGCTCCTGAGCCCGTCGCTGAGCCTTCCCCTGCCCCTGAGCCCGTTGCGGAGCCCGTTGCGGAGGCGCCGGAGCCCGCGCCCACCCCGCAGGCCGCTCCCCAGGCCGCGCCCGCTGCTCCCGCTGCTCCCACCGGCGGCGGAAGCGGCCTGACGCTGGTCGACGTACGCCGGCTGTGGCCCTCGGTCATCGACCGGGTCAAGAGCGTCAAGCGGGTCACCTGGATCCACCTGACCCAGAACTCCCAGGTCGTCGGCTTCGACGACAACGTGCTCAGCCTCGGGTTCCAGGCCGACGGGCCGCGCCGCTCGTTCGAGTCGGGTGGGCACGCCGAGATCGTCCAGCAGGCGGTGATCGACGAGATCGGCGCCGACGTCCGGATCGAGGCGATCGTCGACCCGTCCGCCGACCCGGGTGCACGCGCTCCCGAGCCGGCGGCGCCACCGGCCGCCCCGGCCGCCCCGGCCGCCCCGACCGGCCAGGCAGCCCCGACAGCCCCGAACGCCCCGACGTCACCGACAGGACCCGCCGCGGACGCCGGCGGGTGGCCGGAGGTGACGGCGCCGCCGTCCGCCGCCCCGTCCGCACCGCCGTCCGCCCCCCGCCGGACGACCCTCCGCCGTGGGCCACCGAGCCGCCCCCGGCCGACGGCCCGCCCGAGGAGCCGATCTCCCGGCGCTCCAGGGTGGCCGACATCCAGGCCCACGCCGGCTCCGCCCCGCAGGCGCCGGCGGAGGACCCGGATGCCGCCGTCGACCTCGACGACCGCGAGGTCGACGCCGAGTCCAGCGCGGAGCTGCTCGCCCGCGAGCTGGGCGCCCAGGTGATCGAGGAGATCCCGCGCGGCGGGTGACCCGGACAGCCTCAGACCACAGACGCGAGAAGAGAGAAGACCCCATGAGCCAGAACCCGTTCGACGCCCTGGGCGGCCCCGGCGGCCTCGACCTCGGCGCCCTGCTGCAGCAGGCCCAGCAGATGCAGGACCAGCTCCAGGACGCCCAGCAGCGCCTGGCCGACGCCACCGTCGACGGCTCGGTCGCCGGCGGCGCCGTGACCGTGACGATCACCGGCTCCGGCGAGCTGACCGCCGTCACGATCAGCCCCGACGCCCTCGACAGCACCGACCCCGAGGCACTGGCCGACCTCGGCGACCTGATCGTCGCCGCGTTCCGCGACGCCCGGGCCAAGGTCGACGAGCTCGCCGAGCAGACGCTCGGCCCGCTGGCCGGCGGCCTGCCCGACCTGGGCGGGCTCCCCGGCCTGGGCGGATCGGGCGGTCCGGGCCAGGCGCCCGGCCAGCTCGGCTTCTAGTACGGCGAAGCGCGATGTACGAAGGCGTCGTCCAGGACCTCATCGACGAGCTCGGGCGGTTGCCCGGGGTCGGCCCGAAGAGCGCCCAGCGGATCGCGTTCCACCTGCTGCAGGCCGAGCCCGCCGACGTACGACGCCTCGCCGAGGTCCTGATCGAGGTCAAGGACAAGGTGAAGTTCTGCAGCATCTGCTTCAACGTCGCCGAGGACGACCAGTGCCGGATCTGCCGCGACCCGCGGCGCGACCCGAGCGTGCTGTGCGTCGTGGAGGAGTACAAGGACGTCGTGGCGATCGAGCGGACCCGTGAGTTCCGCGGCCGCTACCACGTCCTGGGCGGCGCGATCTCGCCGATCGACGGCATCGGCCCCGAGCAGCTCCACATCCGGGAGCTGCTCACCCGACTCGGCGACGGCACCGTCACCGAGGTCATCCTCGCCACCGATCCCAACCTCGAGGGCGAGGCGACCGCGACGTACCTCACGCGGATGCTCGGCCCGCTGGGGTTGCGCGTGACGCGTTTGGCCAGTGGACTTCCGGTGGGAGGAGACCTGGAGTACGCCGACGAGGTCACCTTGGGCCGGGCATTCGTGGGAAGGCAGACAGCAACATGAGCGACAACAGCACCACCGAGCAGCTCCCGGGTCTCGCCGCGCTCGAGGCGCTGATCGCGGTGGAGACCGAGACCGTGCGCTTCGCCGACGACATCGCGGCGTCCGTGCGGTCCTTCCTCGACGGCCTGCGGGTCGTCGCGGCGCAGGCGACGGGCGGGCAGGCGGTGTCCCTGCTGCTGCTCCAGATCAGCCAGATCGCGCTGACCGGCGCCCGGCTGGGCGTGCACCGCGACTTCGCGCCGCGCGACGAGTACCAGCCCGACGACGGTCCCGACCCCGACGACCTCGACGAGCTGCGCCTGCAGCTGGCCGGCCTGCTCGGGAACCTCGACGTCTACAGCTACGTCTTCGACCCCTACGACCCCGAGGTGGTCGAGGGCCTGCTCTCCGACGACCTCACCAGCATCGCCGCCGACCTCGCCGTCGGCGTACGCCACTACGACGCCGGCGACGTCGAGGAGGCGCTGTGGTGGTGGCAGTTCTCCTACGTCTCCTCCTGGGGCGCGCTGGCGGGGTCGTCGATGAAGGCGCTGCTCTCCGTGGTCGCCCACGACCGGCTCGACGTCGACCTGGACACCACCCAGGAGCTGGAGCTGGTGGAGGCGGCGGCCGCGGTGCTGGACAGCGGCGAAAACGCCTAGCGCGCTCTCGTAGAATCGTCGGTGGCCCCGGCGACGTGGCCGTGCCCTTCCCCGAAAGCATCGTCCCCCGAGACCACCGCCAGGAGTGAGCCCCCGTGGGCATTGTCGTGCAGAAGTACGGCGGCTCGTCGGTCGCCGACGCCGCCGGCGTCAAGCGCGTCGCGCAGCGCATCGTCAACACCAAGAAGGCCGGCCACCAGGTCGTCGTCGTGGTCTCGGCGATGGGGGACACGACCGACGAGCTGATCGACCTCGCCAACGAGGTCTCGCCGCTGCCGCCGGCCCGTGAGCTGGACATGCTGCTCACCGCCGGCGAGCGGATCTCGATGGCCGTGCTGGCGATGGCGATCCAGAACCTCGGCCACGAGGCGCGCTCGTTCACCGGCTCCCAGGCCGGCGTGATCACCGACGCCGCGCACGGCAAGGCGAAGATCATCGACGTGACGCCAGGCCGGATCCAGGCCGCGGTCGACGAGGGCGCGATCGCGATCGTCGCCGGCTTCCAGGGCGTCTCGCAGACGACGAAGGACATCACCACCCTGGGCCGCGGCGGCTCCGACACGACCGCGGTGGCGCTCGCCGTCGCGCTCAAGGCCGAGGTGTGCGAGATCTACTCCGACGTCGACGGCATCTTCACGGCCGACCCCCGTATCGAGCCCCGCGCCCGCAAGGTGCCCCGGATCTCCTACGAGGAGACGCTCGAGATGGCCGCGCAGGGCGCCAAGATCCTGCACCTGCGGTGCGTCGAGTACGCCCGCCGCTACGACATGCCCATCCACGTCCGCTCCTCCTTCTCCGAGAAGGAGGGCACCTGGGTCGTCAAGGCCGAGGATGTAGTTCAGGAGAGTTCCATGGAAGCCGCGATCATCACCGGCGTCGCCCACGACCGCAGCCAGGCCAAGATCACCGTGGTCGGCGTACCGGACAAGCCGGGCGAGGCCGCCGCGATCTTCCGCGCCGTCGCCGACGCGCAGATCAACATCGACATGATCGTGCAGAACATCTCCGAGGCGAAGACCGGCCTCACCGACATCTCCTTCACGCTGCCGCAGGGCGAGGGCCAGACGGCGATGACCGCCCTGGACCGGGTCCGCGAGCAGATCGGCTTCGAGAGCCTCCAGTACGACGACAGCGTCGGCAAGGTCTCGGTCGTCGGCGCCGGCATGAGCTCGGCTCCCGGGATCTCGGCCCGCTTCTTCGAGGCGCTCTCCGAGGCCGGCGTCAACATCGAGATGATCTCCACCTCGGAGATCCGGGTCTCGGTCGTCGTGGCCGAGGCGCAGATCGAGTCGGCCGTCAACGCCGCCCACGCGGCGTTCGAGCTGGGCTCGGACGAGATCGAGGCCGTCGTGTACGGAGGGACCGGACGATGAGCGTGAACATCGGTGTGGTCGGCGCGACCGGCCAGGTCGGCGTGGCCATGCGCCAGATCCTGCTCGAGCGGGCCCCTCTCGGTCTGCTGGGCCCGGTCGGCGACGTGCGGTTCTTCTCCTCGGCCCGCTCGGCCGGCAAGGTGCTCGCCTTCGGCGACCGCGAGGTGACCGTCGAGGACGCCGAGACCGCGGACCCGAGCGGTCTCGACATCGCGCTCTTCTCCGCCGGCGCCACCGCCTCGCGCGCCTTCGCGCCGCGGTTCGTCGACGCCGGCGTGATCGTCGTCGACAACTCCTCGGCCTTCCGCAAGGACCCGGCCATCCCGCTGGTCGTCTCCGAGGTCAACCCGGAGGCCGCGGCTGCGGTGATCGAGGCCGGTCGCGGCATCATCGCCAACCCGAACTGCACCACCATGGCGGCCATGCCGGTGCTCAAGCCGCTGCACGAGGAGGCCGGCCTGGTCCGGCTGATCGCGTCGACGTACCAGGCCGTGTCGGGCTCCGGCATCGCCGGCGTCGAGGAGCTCGCCACCGGCATCGCCGCGGCCGGCGACAAGGCCCGGGAGCTGGCGTACGACGGCGAGGCGGTCGCGTTCCCCGAGCCGGCCGTCTACCGCGAGACCATCGCGTACAACGTGCTGCCGTTCGCCGGCAACCTCGTCGACGACGGGCTGAACGAGACCGACGAGGAGCAGAAGCTCCGCAACGAGTCCCGCAAGATCCTCGGCATCCCCGACCTGCGGGTCTCGGGCATCTGCGTCCGGGTCCCCGTCTTCACCGGCCACTCGCTGGCGATCAACGCGGAGTTCTCACGGCCCTTGACGCCGGAGCGCGCGCGGGAGCTGCTCGCCGGTGCCCCCGGCGTCGAGCTGGCCGACATCCCGAACCCGCTGGCCGCGGCGGGCAAGGACCCGTCGTACGTCGGCCGGCTGCGCCAGGACCCCGGTGTCGACGGCGACCGCGGGCTCGCGCTCTTCGTGTCGAACGACAACCTCCGCAAGGGCGCCGCGCTCAACACGGTGCAGATCGCGGAGCTGGTCGCCGCCTCCCGCTGACGCCGGGTCGCGCTACTCGTCGGCGGGGTCGACGAAGGTCTTGGTGACCCAGACCGAGGCGAGGTAGGCGCCCACGCTGAGGAGCGGGACGATGATCAGCGTCGACCAGTGGTCGAGCAGGTTGATCAGGAACAGCAGCGCCACGACCGCGACCAGGCCGACCGCCAGGAAGCTGCTGCTGCCCGGGTCCGGGATGGTGAACGCCTTGAGCAGCTGGGCGCCCAGCAGCACGCACAGCGCGAACGTGGCGACCAGGAGCAGGAATCCCGGCCCGCCCCCGCACGACGACGTCCCGCGGACTGAACCGCACTGGGTTTCTTGGAGGCTCGTGACCTTGGAAACGAGGATGAGCACATGCCCAAGGAGCAGGTGCCCGGGAAGCCGCAGACGCGGCGCTACTCCCCGGAGGAGAAGGCAGCGGCGGTCCGGATGGTCCGCACGCTGCGAGCAGAGTTGGGAACCGAGCACGGGACGGTCCAGCGGGTCGCGACCCAGTTGGGTTACGGCGTGGAATCGGTGCGTCAGTGGGTCAAGCAGGCCGACATCGACGACGGCCACGTGCCGGGCGTGACCACAGCGGAGGCCAAGCGAATCCGCGAGCTGGAGCAGGAGAACCGCGAGCTCAAGCGAGCCAACGAGATTCTCAAGCGAGCGGCCTCTTTCTTCGGGGCGGAGCTCGACCGCCAACACAAGTAGTAGTCGCTTTCATCGACGCCAACCGCGACGAGGTCGTCGAGGGCAAGAAGCTCGGAGTCGAGTCCATCTGCACCACGCTGTCCAAGGCGGGGCTGCAGGTGGCTCCGAGCACCTACTACGCCGCCCGGTCCCGCGAGCCATCCGCACGCGCGCAACGTGATGCTGAGCTCAGACCGGCGCTGCGCGAGCTGTGGGAGGCGAACTACCGGGTCTACGGCGCGAGGAAACTGTGGAAGGCCGCCAGGCGTGCCGGACACGACGTCGGCCGTGACCAGGTCGCCCGGCTGATGCGCGCCGAAGGCATCGAAGGCGTCGTCCGCACGAAACGGGTGCGGACGACCAGGCCGGATGACAAGGCTGCACGGCACCCGGACCTGGTGAAGCGGAACTTCACCGCGACAAGGCCGAATGAACTGTGGGTCACCGACCTGACGTTCGTGCCGACGTTCGCCGGGATCGCCTACGTGTGCTTCATCGTCGACGCCTTCAGTCGGATGATCGTGGGGTGGCGAGTCGCCAGCCACATGCGCACCGAGATGGTGCTCGACGCGATCGAGATGGCCCGCTGGTCCCGCGGCACGCAGCTCGAGGGCCTGCGGTGTCACAGCGACGCCGGCAGTCAATTCACGAGTCTGCGCTACGGCGAGCGGCTCGCCGAGATCGGCGCCGTCCCATCGATCGGGACCGTCGGGGACAGCTACGACAACGCCTTGGCCGAGACCGTGAACGGCTACTACAAGGCCGAGCTCATCCGCGGTCCGGCGCGTCCGGGGCCGTGGCGCGCCATCGACGACGTCGAGCTCGCCACCCTCGGCTGGGTGCACTGGCACAACCACCAGCGGCTACACGGCTACCTCAGCGACCTCCCGCCGACCGAGTTCGAAGAAAGGTTCTACGCTACCCAGCAGGGAACCCAGGCCCTGGTTGAAATCAAATGACCAGAGCCTCCATCAGACCCAGTGCGGTTCAGACCGCCTCGCAGCCACGCAGCGACAGCCAGGTCAGCACGACCATCGCGGCGCCCACCACCAGGCCGGTGAGGGCCGCGGCACGGTAGACGGTCAGCAGCGGCCCGTCGTCGCTCAGGGCGGCGATCTCGGCGTCCTCGAGCGCGGCCGCGGTCACCGGCTCGGGCTCCACGTCGACCTCGACGGGGGCGGGCGCGGGCTTCGGCTTGCGGGCGGGCTTGGGGGTGGGTTTGGGGGTGGGCTTGGGGGCCGGCTCGGTGGGCTTGGGGCCCGGCTTGGGGGCCGGCTTGGGGGCGGCCTGGGGTGCGGGCTCCGGCTCCGGCTCCGGCTCCACGGCGGCGGGCTCGTCCACCGCCGGCTCCTCGACGGGCTCGGCCTCGACCACCGGCTCGGCGGCCACGGGCTCGGCGACCTCGGGCTCGGCGACCTCGGGCTCGGCGACCTCGGGCTCGGCGGCCTCGACCACCTCGGGCTCCGGCTCGGGTGTCGGTTCCGGCTCGGGTGCCGGCTCCGGCCGGGCGACAGGACGAGCAGGCCGCTCCGGGGCGGCCGGGGCGGGGGCCTCGGCCTGCTCGGCGGCCTTCTTCTTCCGCCCGAACAGCTTGGGCGGCTCCAAGCTGAGCTTCAGCTTGTCCTGCTCGTCAGACATGGGATGCAGTGTGTCACGAAGGTGGCGGCCGACGTGGGCATGGCCCGGGGGCGGGTTCGCCGTGCCGCCGCTCGACATTTCCGGCTCGTTCACGGATCAACCGGACGGCAGTCCGCACTGGTAGAACGTGGCTGGACCCGTTCGCACCGAGCCGAGCGCCGCCGGGGTGGGCGGTGCGGCCACGGGCGTCGTCACGTACAGCGAGCTGGACGATCTGTGGCGTGACCACGACGGCGTGCTCGCCGAGCTGGGCCGCCGCGACGGGGTGACCTCGGTGGCGGAGCTGGGCGGTGGCGCCAACCCCATCGTGGCCGACGAGGAGACGTGGGGGTTCCTGCACCGGCATCCGGTGCCGGGCCTGTCGAGCTTCGCCGTCGTCGTGCTGCGCAAGCCCTCCGAGGGCGGCCGGACGAGATGACCGCGGCCCGGACCCTGGTGGGTCCGGGCCGCGGTGATGCCCTCGGGCATCAGGCGGTCGGGCTGACAGGATTTGAACCTGCGGCCTCCTCGTCCCGAACGAGGCGCGCTACCAAGCTGCGCCACAGCCCGCCGTGGACCGACTTCGACGAAGGCGGCTCACCAGCACGGGAGCATAGCGGAGCGGGCGGAGGGACCTGCAATCGGGGAGGGCCGTCAGCCCCGCGGCAGCAACGTGAGCAGGGTGGCCTCGGGCCGGCAGGCGATCCGCACCCGGGTGTACGGGTTGGTGCCGAGGCCGGCGGACACGTGCAGCCAGGCCGAGCCGGGGTCGCCCGGGCGGGAGTCGGCGGGGTGGCGGTGCAGGCCGCGGGCGCGGGCCGGCTCGAGATCGCAGTTGGTGGCGTACGCGCGGGAGCCGCCCGGCCACGGCAGCCGCACCTGGCCGCCGTGGGTGTGACCGGCGACGACGGCGTCGTACCCGTCGGTGGCGAACCGGTCCAGCACCCGCAGGTACGGCGCGTGCGCGACCGCCAGCCGGAGGTCCGCCGTGGCGTCCGCGGGCCCGGCGACGGCGGCGAGGTCGTCGTACCCCAGGTGGGGGTCGTCGACCCCGGCGAAGGACAGCGCGGCCTCGCCCACGCTCAGCCGCTCGCGACGGTTGGTGAGGTCGAGCCAGCCGGCGCCGGTGAGGCCGGCGGTGAGCTCGCGCCACGGCAGCTGGGGGGCGTGGGTGTGGCGCTTGCCGCGGTCCGGCAGGAGGTAGCCGAGGGGGTTGCGGAAGCCCGGCTCGAAGTAGTCGTTGGACCCGTGCACGAAGACGCCCGGCCGGTCCAGCAGCCCCCCGAGGCCGTCGAGCACGAACGGCACCGACGCCCGGTGGGCGAGGTTGTCGCCGGTGTCGACGACGAGGTCCGGCTCCAGCCGAGCGAGGGCGCGCAGCCACTCCTGCTTGCGGGTCTGGCCGGGGGTCATGTGGATGTCGCTGAGGTGGAGCACCCGCAGCGGCCGCATCCCGGCCGGCAGCACCCGGAGATCGAGCCGGCGCAGGGTGTACTGCCGCGCCTCCCAGAGGGCGTACGACGTGACCGCGGCCCCGAGCGCGCCGCCGGCGCCCACGGTCCGCAGCAGCCCCGTCCCGAATCCCATTCGGCAAGCCTCACACACACCCGGCAGAATCGAGGCATGAGCACCCTCAAGGACCGCCTGCGCACCGACCTCACCGCCGCCATCAAGGCCCGCGACGAGGTCCGGTCGTCGACATTGCGGATGATCCTCACCGCGGTGACCAACGCCGAGGTGGCCGGCAAGGTCGCCAAGGAGCTCACCGACGACGAGATCCTCACCGTGCTGGCCAGCGAGGCCAAGAAGCGCCGCGAGGCCGCCGTCGCCTTCGAGGAGGGCAGCCGCCCCGACAGCGCCGCCAAGGAGCGCGCGGAGGCCGCGGTGATCCAGGACTACCTGCCCGCGCAGCTCGGCCCGGAGGAGATCGCCGCGATCGTCACGGCGGCGGTCGAGCAGGCCGGCGCCGCCGGCGCCGGGCCGAAGGCGATGGGCCAGGTCATGGGCATCGTCCAGCCCCAGGTCAAGGGCCGGGCCGACGGTGCGGCGGTGGCGGCCGAGGTACGCCGCCAGCTCGGATGAGCGCTCAGCCGCGGCCGCCGCGGCCCTTGTTCTTCTTCTTGCCCTTCTTGCCCTTCTTCACCTTGGGCGTGCCGTCGGAGACGTACAGCGTGACGGTGTCGCCGGAGGCGAGCCGCGCGCCGGTGCCGGGCGCCGAGTAGGCGATCAGGTTGGCGCGGACGGCGGAGTCGACCGTGCCGCCGTTGACGACCTTGAAGCCCAGGCCCTCGAGGATCGCCTTCGCGTCGTCGTAGGACTTGCCGGACACCGAGGGCACGGTGACCAGCAGGCCGCGGATGTCGGTGGAGGAGGGCCGGACGAAGGGGGTGTCGTCGAGCCACTGCGCGATCACCTTGAACGCGTCGCCCCAGATCGGGCCGGCGGTGGTCGAGCCGGAGGTGGAGCGGACGGCGCCGGCGATCGGCTTGCCGTCGAGCGTCTCCGGGTGCCCGGCCGGGCTGACGCCGGCGACGACCGCCGCGCCCGCGAGGTTGGGCGTGTAGCCGACGAACCACACCGACTTGTTGTCGTTCGTCGTACCGGTCTTGCCGGCGGCGGGCTGGCCGGGGTACTGCGCCGCAGCGAAGCCGCCCGGGGCGACCACGCCTCGGAGGACGTCGTTGACGGCGTTGGCGACGGGGCTGGCCAGCACCTGGGTGCAGTTCTTCTCGTACTTCTTCAGCACATTGCCCTGGGCGTCGGCGATCTCGGTGACCGGCCGGGCGTCGCAGTGCAGGCCCTCGGCGGCGAAGGTGGCGTAGGCCTCGGCCATCTCCAGCGGGCTCACGTCGGCGACGCCGAGGGTGAACGACGGCACGATATTGGCCTTCGTGAGCTCGGTGATGCCCATCTGGCGGGCGAGCTGCCAGGGCTCGCAGATGCCGGTCTCCTTCTCGAGGTTGACGAAGAAGGTGTTGACCGACTTCTGGGTGCCCTCGTAGAGGTTGGGGGCGGCCGAGGCGCTGGTGGAGTTCTTCGGGCTCCAGGTCTCGCTGCTCTGGTACGGGCCGTCGCAGGTCTCGAAGTCGCGCAGGCTGACGGTCAGCGTCGGCGGCGCCGGGAACCGCTGGGTGAGCGGGATGTCCTGGTTGATCGCCGAGGAGAGCACGAACGCCTTGAACGTCGAGCCGGGCTGGAAGCCGGCCGCGTCGCCGTACCTGGTGGGCACCGTGTAGTTGAGGAAGGTCTCGCCCTTCTTCTTGCCCATCGGGCGGGACTGCGCGAGGCCCTTGACGTTGCCGGTGCCGGGCTCGATCAGCGCGAGACCGCCGATGGCCTGGTCGTCCTTGTAGACGTGGGAGGCGACCGAGTCGTTCGCCGCCTTCTGGTAGCCCAGGTCGACGGTGGTCTTGATGGTCAGGCCGCCGTTGAAGATCAGCCGCCGGCGCTCCTCCTGGTCGGCGCCCAGGGCCGGGTCGGTCATCAGCCAGCGCACGACGTAGTCGCAGAAGAACTGCGCCTCGGAGTTGATGCAGCCGTTGGGCTGGTCCTGGACCTTCAGCCCGAGCTTGCGGGCCTTGACCTTGGCGGACTTCTCCTCGGGGATCACGCTCAGCTGCGCCATCCGGTCGAGCACGATATTGCGGCGGACCGTGGCCTGCGCGGCGTTCTTGGTCGGGTCGTAGGCCCCGGGGCTCTGCACCAGCCCGGCGAGCAGCGCCGACTGCCGCAGGTTGAGGTCCTTCGCGTTGACGTTGAAGAAGTGCTGCGCGGCGGCCTGCACGCCGTACGCCCCGTCGCCGAAGTAGACGGTGTTGAGATAGCGCTCGAGGATCCAGTCCTTGCTGTGCCGCTTCTCCAGCGCGATGGCGTAGCGGAGCTCGCGCAGCTTGCGGCCGTAGCTGTCCTCCTTGGCGGCGGCGATGGCGTCCTTGTCGCCGTTGGCCTGGGTGATGAGGGTCTGCTTCACGAGCTGCTGGGTGATCGACGAGCCGCCCTGGACCACCCCGCCGGCGGCCTGATTGGTGAACAGGGCGCGCATCGTGCCCTTCAGGTCGAGCGCGCCGTGCTGGTAGTAGCGGTAGTCCTCGATGGCGACGATCGCCTCGACCATCGTGCGGGAGATCTGGCGGAGCGGGACGTTGACCCGGTTCTGGTCGTAGAGCGTCGCGATCGTCCTGCCCTCGGCGTCCTGCACCTCGGTGCGCTGCGGCAGCTGCTCGGTCTCGAGCTCCTGGGGCAGGTCGTCGACGGACTCCGAGACATTGCGCGCCGTGAAGCCGAGGACGCCGGCGAACGGGATCGCCAGGCCGGAGACGACCACGCCGAGCACGGTCGCGACGAGCAGCATCACGCCGAGGTGGGAGACGACCTTCCCCGGGGGGAGTCGGTCGAACCGGGTGCGGGACATGCGGTCAGGGTACGTGAGGGGTAGGCAGCTGCGAGAGTCGACGGACAGGGCCGGTCGGCAGCGCGGCGGGAGGCGGCCTCCGGCAGCTTGCTGTCTTTCGCGTCGCCGGAGTCGCGCTCGGCCAGATCCAATCTGCCTAGTCCGATGTGACTAGACAGGTTGGGCCCAATGAGCGGTGTCGGTATCGGAGATCCTCCTTTACTTTGGTTCGGTCGGGGAGACCGAGCGCTGTGGGGGCGTTGGCTCCTCGGATGTGGGAAGCATCAGGGGACAACATGTGGGTTGAGGATTGGGCGCCTCGCGCCGCCTGCCGGGACCAGCAGCCGGACCAGCTCTTCGTCCGCGGCGCCGAGCAGAACAAGGCCAAGCAGGTGTGCGCCAGCTGTGCGGTGCGCACCGAGTGCCTCGCCGAGGCACTCGACAACCAGATCGAGTGGGGTGTCTGGGGCGGCATGACCGAGCGGGAGCGTCGCGCGCTCCTGCGACGGCGCCCGAACGCGTCGTGGCGCACGGTCCTCGAGGCCGCGCGCAACGGTCAGGACGCCACGGTCTGACATAGGGACCGCCTGGATCGACCGGTTCAGGCGGGCTGCTCGGCGAGCAGCGCGCCCACGGTGCGCAGCCCGCCGAGGTCGTGCACGTCACCGGCGAGCGCCGGTACGACGGCCGTCGCCACCTGCGGGTGCGCGGTCGCGAACCGGTCCCGCAGCGTGCGCTCGCGCTGTACCATGCGCACCCGGTCGGCGTGCAGCCGGAGCAGCCCGGCGGTCAGCGCCGCCGTCGACGACCCGTCGGTACGACGCAGCCGCTCGGCCGCCGCCATCGCCTCGTCCGCGGACAGGTCGCCGCCGGGGTCGGGGCTGGCCCGGTTGACGACCAGCCCGGCCAGCGGCATGTCGTCCTCGCTGAGCCGCTCGACGAAGTACTCCGCCTCCCGCAGCGCGTCCGCCTCGGGCGCCGCGACCACCAGGAACGCCGTACCGTCGGCCTTGAGCAGCGAGTAGGTCTGCTGCGCGCGCTGCCGGAACCCGCCGAAGACGGTGTCGAGCGCGGTCACGAAGGTCTGCAGGTCCTTGAGGAACTGGGCGCCGAGGATCTTGGTCAGCGCGTTCGTGATCAGGCTGAAGCCGGCCGTCATCAGCCGGGCCGGGCCCTTCGCCGGCGCCAGCAGCAGCCGCACGAAGCGGCCGTCGAGGAAGCTGGAGAGCCGCTCGGGGGCGTCGAGGAAGTCCAGCGCCGAGCGCGACGGCGGGGTGTCGACCACGATCAGGTCGTAGGTCCCCGCCTCCTGCGCATCATTGCCACGAGGCCGGCCAGCTCCGGAGGAAACGACATTCTCCCGGTACAGCTGGCCCAGCTTCTCCATCGCCATGTACTCCTGCGTGCCCGCGAACGAGCTCGACAGCGCGATGTAGAACGGGTTGGCCAGGATCTGCCGCGCCTTCTCCGGGCTGGCCTGGGAGAGCACCACCTCGTCGAAGGTGCGCTTCATGTCGAGCATCATCGCGTCGAGGCTCCCGTCCCCCTCGACGCCGACGACCGGCCGCGGGGTGTTGTCGAGCTCCTCGATCCCCATCGACTGCGCCAGCCGGCGGGCCGGGTCGATGGTCAGTACGACGACCTTCCGCCCCCGCTCGGCCGCCCGGAGCGCCAGCGCGGCACTGGTCGTCGTCTTGCCGACGCCGCCCGAGCCGCAGCACACGATGATCCCGGTGGCCGGGTCGTCGAGCAGGGCGTCGACGTCGAGGGTGCCGGCCCGGCGGCCGGCCGCGGTCGCGGGGCCGACGCGGGACGGGCGATGGGCGCTGCTGCGTGCCGCCATGTCTAGGCCATCCCCTGCTCTCGGAGGAGTCCGGCGAGCTCGTACAGCCCGCCGAGGTCGATGCCGCCGGCCATCCGCGGCAGCTCGTACGACGGCACGTCCATCCGCGCCACCAGGTCGCGCTGCCCGTCCTCGAGCGCCCGACGCTCGGCATGGTCCGCGGCCTCGGCGAGCAGCCCGTCGACCAGACCGGGCGTGTCCCTGATCCCGCCGTCGGCCAGATCCCGCTCGATGGCCGAGCGGTCCAGGGTGCCGGCGCGGGCCGCGGCGAGGTCGGCGGCGGACAGGTCCTGGGGCCGCACCTGGTTGACGACGACGCCGCCGACCGGGAGCCCGGCCGCGCGCAGGTCGGCGATGCCGTCGGCGGTCTCCTGGACGGGCATCTCCTCCAGCACGGTGACCAGGTGGACCGCCGTACGCGGGGACCGGAACAGGGTCATCATCGTGTCGGACTGCGACTTGATCGGCCCGACCTTCGCCAGCCCGGCGAGCTCGTTGCTGACGTTGAGGAACGGGGTGATCCGGCCGGTCGGCGGCGCGTCGAGCACCACCGCGTCGTACTCGATGGCGGACTTGTTGCGACTGTTGCGCTGCACCGCCTCGTAGACCTTGCCGGTCAGCAGCACGTCGCGTACGCCGGGTGCGATCGTGGTCGCGAACTCGATCACCCCGAAGCGGTCGAGTGCCTTGCCGGCGCGGCCGAGCCGGTAGTACATCGCGAGGTACTCCAGCAGCGCCGACTCCGCGTCGATGTGCAGCGCGTGCACGACCCCGCGGCCGCCGTCGGCGTCGGGGAGACCGGTCGTCAGCCGCCGCTCCTGGTACGGCAGCGGGTCGACGTCGAACATCCGTGCGATGCCCTGGCGACCCTCGACCTCGCAGAGCAGCACGTTCCGGCCGCGGCTGGCGAGAGCGAGGGCCAGGGCCGACGCGACCGTGGACTTCCCCGTGCCCCCTTCCCGGTGACCACGTGGAGACGCACCTTCGGCCAATCGCTCACCCGACGGAGCCTAGTGGTGCCTCCCCACCCGAGGGGTCAGTCCAGCGAGAGTCCCGCCGCCGGAGTGATCCGGGACGCCCGGCGCGACGGCAGCACGGCCGCCACCAGCCCGGCCAGGGCCGAGACCCCGACCACGGCGGCGAGCTGTCCCCAGGGGAGCACCAGGCCGGCGCCGTCGACGGCGGGCTGGACGAGGGCGCGGATCCCGGTCCAGGCGAAGGCGACGCCCAGGGCGGTCCCGAGGACGGTCGCCACGACCGACAGCAGCACCGCCTCGGCGGCCAGCATCCGGCGCACCTGCCGGCGGGTGAGGCCGAGTGCCCGGAGCAGGGCGTGCTCGCGGCCGCGCTCGAGCACCGACAGGCCGAGGGTGTTGCCGATCCCGACCAGCGCGATCACGACGGCGATGGCGAGCAGGCCCACGACCCCGCCGGTGAGCACGTCGAGCTGGGTGTCGACGTACGCGCGCCGGGCCAGCCCGTTCTCGACGCCCGCGTCCAGCGGCGCGGCGACGGCCTCGACCGAGCCGGCCAGGTCCGCGGGGTCGGCGTCGTCGTCCGCGCGCAGCCAGACCGCCTGGGTGGATGCGCCGGGGTCGAGCCGCTCGAGCGTCGTACGGCGGACCAGGGCGGCCTCGCCCCAGCCGTCGCCGCCGGCGACCCGCAGCCGCACCGTCCGGTCGCCGACGGTCACCGCCACCTCGTCGCCGGCCTCCACCTCCCCGTGCAGCAGGTCCCAGGGCACCAGCACCTGGCGCGGTCCCGGCGTGGGGAGCTCGCGGTGCAGGACGCCCGCGTCCGCGGGCGTGGTGTCGGCGAGCACCGGGAGCGGGTCGAGGCCGCCGATCCGGGCGACCGTCCCGGGCACGGGTACGGCGGCGACGACCCCGTCGATCGCCGCGAGCCGGTCGAGGGCGTCCGCCGGCAGCGGGCCGCCGCCGGTGACGGCGAGGTCGATCGGGTGCTGCTGGTCCATCTCGTCGGCCAGGGCGGAGCGGGAGCTGGCCATGCCGGTCAGCACCGCGGTGGTGAGGGTGACGCCGACGAGCAGCGACGCCGTCGTGGCGGCGGTCCGGCGCGGGTTGCGCACGGCGTTGCCGGCGGCGAGCCGTCCGGCCGGGCCGAGCAGCCGCTGCGTGAGCGGCCCGGCGGCCCGGATCAGGGCGGGCACCAGCACCGGTCCGAGGAGCAGCACGCCGAGGAAGACCGCC
Organism: Nocardioides humi; assembly: GCF_006494775.1. NCBI lineage: Bacteria > Bacillati > Actinomycetota > Actinomycetes > Propionibacteriales > Nocardioidaceae > Nocardioides > Nocardioides humi. Next base: position 3,933,319 of record NZ_CP041146.1, read on the forward strand.
GTACCCCCGACGACGAGGGCGCCGACATTGGCCGTCGCGACCGCGGCGCCGAGGGCGAGGACGCCGCCGCCGAGCCCGAGGACGCCGAGGGCGAGCCGGATCCGGCCGGTCCGGGTCCGCACCTGCGTGCTGTCGTCGGGGCGCAGCGCCGTGAGCGGGTCGACCTGCACGGCGCGCCGGGTCGGCAGCCAGGCCGCCACCAGGGTCACCACGATCGCGACGACCGCGGCGCCGGCGATCCAGGCCGGCGCGACATCGACGTCGCCCAGGCGGGCCTGCGGCCACTGCGCGTGGATCAGCGCGACCAGTCCGTGCCCGGCGCCGAGCCCGGCGAGGACCCCGAGGGCGGCGGCCAGCACGCCGAGGGCGAGCGACTCCAGGCGCACCGAGCGCAGCACCTGGCGCCGGGTCGCCCCCACGCACCGCAGCAGTGCGAAGTCCCGCGAGCGCTGGGCGAACAGGATGGTGAAGGTGTTGTTGATGACGAGGACCGCGACCACGAGGGCGATCGCCCCGAACAGCAGCACCACGACCTGCACGATGTCGACGCCGCTGTTGACCTCCTTCTGCAGGTCCTGGACGTACGCGTCGACGTCCACCACCTCCGCGTCCGGTACGACGTCCCGGACCGCCGCGCGCGCGTCGGCCGCGCCGCCGGGGTCCGCCCAGGCCAGGCTCGTCACGAACATCCGGTCCTGCCAGCGGGCGAGATCCGCCCACAGCAGGTAGACCGACGCGTAGGCGTAGGTCGACGGCGAGTCGACCAGCCCGACGACCGTGACGTCGAGCGCGCTCCCGCCGGTCCCGATCCGCAGCCGGTCGCCGACCTCGATCCGCGACACCTTGGCGGTGTTGGCGTCGACCACCGCCTCGCCGGCGCCGCCCGGGAACCGGCCGGAGACCAGCTCCTGCCAGCGCCGGTCCGGGCGGTCGGGCAGCTGCCCGATGTCGGTGTCGGTGTCGACGACCTTCCCCTCGACGGCGAGCTGCTCCATGGTCCAGCCGATCAGCCAGGCGTCCGCGCCGTGGCGCTCGGCGGCGGCGAGGAGCCGGCCCGCGTCCGCGGGAGAGGGGCTGTCGACGACGGTGTCGGCGCCGGCGTACGGCTCGGCGAGACCGGCGGTCAGGCCGTCGCGGATCGACGACGAAAGGGCTGCGGTGACCACGATGAACGCGGAGCCGACGACGACGGCGAGCAGCGCGGCGCCGTACCGGCGGGTGTGGGTGCGCAGCGACGCGAGGGTGACGGTGCGCATCAGAGGTCTCGCCCCTCGGTGACGGCGTCGCGAGCGTCGCGAGGCGCGTACGCCGGCGAGGCGGCGGAGTGAGGCGTTCTGGTTGACCGTCGATCGACGTCAACGCTGCCGGCGTGCGCGGATCGCGGCGCGCAGCAGGCGTCACCGAGGGGCGAGACCTCTTCGGCCGCGGCCTCGCGGCGCTCGGTGATCCGGCCGTCGGCGAGCACGACGACGTCGTCGGCGTACCGGGCGGCCTCGATCTCGTGGGTGACCATGACGACGGTCTGGCCGAGCTCGCGCACCGACTGGCGCAGCAGGGCGAGCACCTCGGCGGAGCTGGTGCTGTCGAGGTTGCCGGTCGGCTCGTCGGCGAACAGGATCGCCGGCGCGGAGAGCAGTGCTCGCGCGATGGCGACCCGTTGCTGCTGGCCGCCGGACAGCTCGGCCGGGCGGTGGGTCAGCCGTGCGGTGAGGCCGAGGGTGTCGACGATCCGGTCGAACCGCTCGCGGAGTCCGGGGTCGCGGTCGCGGCCCGCGAGCTCGGCCGGGAGCCGGATGTTCTGCTCGGCGCTCAGCATCGGCAGCAGGTTGAACGCCTGGAACACGAACCCCACGTGGTCGCGGCGGAACCGGGTCAGCGCGTCGTCGCCGAGCCCCTCGAGGGCCTGGCCGGCCACGCTGACCGTGCCGGACGTCGGCTGGTCGAGCCCGGCCAGGCAGTGCATGAGCGTGGACTTGCCGGAGCCCGACGGCCCCATGATCGCGGTGAACCGTCCGGCGGGCAGATCGAGGTCGACGCCGCGGAGCGCGTGGACGAGGGTGTCGCCGCGGCCGTAGGACTTGGTGAGGCCGCGGGCGCTGGCGGCGAGCGTGGGAGAGGTCATGCCCCGAGCCTCGCCGGATCGCGCGCCGCGATCGTCAGGCCACGGGCTGATCCGTCGTACGACGGTGGGTGGACGGTGCTGTAACACGTTGTTCGCGGCTGAGGCCGCCGGCTGTCCTCTGTAACACGTTGTCTGCGCCTCTACCCGCCCGATCACGTCGGAGATCGGTCTCTGTACGGGGCTGGTACATCGGACACGGGGCTGGGAGGGGGGCGAACAACGTGTTACAGCGGTGGCGTCACGGCCGGACCAGACCCGTCTCATAGGCCAGCACGACGAGCTGGACGCGGTCGCGGGAGCCGGTCTTGGCGAGCAGCCGGCCGATGTGGGTCTTCACCGTGGCCTCGGAGACGACGAACTCGGCCGCGATCTCGGCGTTGGAGAGGCCGCGGCCGACGAGGACGAGGGTCTCCCGCTCGCGCTCGGTGAGAGCGTCGAGGCGGTGGTCGGGGGCGGGTGCGCCGGCGGCTCCGTCCGGGTCGGGCAGGGCGGTGGCGAAGTGCTCCAGCAGCCGCCGGGTGGTGCTGGGGGCGACCACGGAGTCGCCGGCGTGGACGGTGCGGATGGCGTCGAGCAGCGTCTCGGGGGTGGCGTCCTTGAGCAGGAAGGCGGCGGCGCCGGCGCGGATCGCGGCGAAGGCGTACTCGTCGAGGTCGAAGGTCGTCAGCACGATCACCTGCGGCGGGTCGGGCCGCTCGGCCAGCCGCCGGGTGGCCTCCACGCCGTCGAGGCGGGGCATCCGCACGTCCATCAGCACGACGTCGCAGCGGGTCACGGCGAGCCGCTCGAGCGCCTGCCCGCCGTCCCCGGCCTCGCCGACCACGGTGAGCCCGGGCTGGCTGTCGATGAGCATCCGGAACCCGGCCCGGACCAGGTCCTGGTCGTCGACGAGGAACACCCGGATCGGCTCGGTCGGCTCGCTCACGTCATGGCTCACAGCGGGATCCTCGCGCACACCCGGAAGCCGCCGCCGGGCGCAGGCCCCGTCTCCAGCGTGCCCCCGTGGGCGCCGACCCGCTCGCGCATGCCGGCCAGGCCCAGCCCCGGCCGTCGTCGGGCGCGGCGGCGCCCCGGCCGTCGTCGGCCACCTCGACCACCACCGCGTCCCCTCGACCCGCACGCCGACCGTGGCCAGCGCGCCGGGACCCGCGTGCTTGCGGACGTTGCTGAGCGCCTCCTGCACGATCCGGTACGTCGTCAGGGCCACCCCGTCCGAGACGGCGGGCAGCGGCGCGGGCAGCCGGGCCAGGACCGGCGTCCCGGCGGCGCGCGCCTCGCCGAGGAGTGCCGGGAGGTCGGCGAGGCGGGGCTGGGGCGCGGTCAGCGCCTCCTCCGCCCGCAGCAGGCCCAGCATCCGGCGCAGCTCCGCGATCGCCTCCCGGCCCGTCGCCGCGATCGTGGCGAGCGCCGGCTCGGTCACCGAGGGGTCGTGCGCGGCGGCCGCCCGGGCGCCGTCGGCCTGCACCACGATCGTCGTCAGCCCGTGCGCCACCACGTCGTGCATCTCCCGGGCGATCCGGTGCCGCTCGTCGATCGCGGCGAGCGCGGCCTGCTGGGCCGCCTCCCGCTCGAGCCGCTCGCCGCGCTCGACCAGCGCGTCGACGTACGCCTGCCGGGTCCGGCCGAGCGTCCCGAGGGTCCAGGCGACGACGACGAAGAGCGCGATCGTGATGAAGTACGCCGTCACATTGGCCGGGTTCAGCAGGTCGGCGCCGAAGCCGCGGAGCCAGTCCACGGTGGCGACCGCCGCTCCGACCAGCCCGGTCGAGAGCGCCGCCGCGGCCCACCGGCGGCCGGCGTACCGAGCGACGGAGTAGACCGCGATCGGGAAGGCGGCCTGGCTCCACAGCGGGCTGTCGATCACCAGCGCCTGCACGGCGCTGGCCGCCGCGACGACCGCGAAGACCGCGACCGGGTGACGGCGTCGCAGGACGAGGGGGGTGATCTGCGCCAGCATCAGCACCGCGCCGACGGCGTCGTCGACGAAGGCGAGGTACGGCAGCACCGGCAGCAGCAGGGCCAGGGTCAGGGCGACGTCGAACCACCGCTTGCCGCGCGGTCCGAGCCGCCACGGTTGCCGATGCGGTCCTGCCACCGGGCCACCGTAGACGGCGCCGGGGTGGTCGACGTCAGACCTAGGGTGGATATCGTGCCCCACATGACCAAGTGGGAGTACCAGGTGGCGCCCGTCCTCAACCACGCCGCGGCGCAGATCCTCAACAACTTCGGCTCCGACGGCTGGGAGCTGGTCGCGATCCTGCCCGGGCAGGGCGGCAACGACGTCGCGTACTTCAAGCGGCCGGTCCAGGACTGAGCGGATGGCGACCCCCGAGGAGCGCCTCGCCGAGCTCGGCCTGAGCGTCCCGGACGTGGTGCCGCCGGTGGCGGCGTACGTCCCGGCGACCCGCAGCGGCGACTACGTCTACACCGCCGGCCAGCTGCCCATGCGGGACGGCGCGCTGATGGCGACGGGCAAGGTCGGCGGCGAGGTGAGCGCGGAGGACGCCTACGCCTGTGCGCGGCAGTGCGCGCTCAACGCGATCGCGGCGATCTCCTCGGTCGCCGGAGACCTGAGCCGGGTCCGGATCGTGAAGGTCGTCGCGTTCGTGGCGTCCACGCCCGACTTCACCGGCCAGCCCGGGGTCGCCAACGGCGCGTCGGAGCTGTTCGGCGAGGTGTTCGGGGAGGCGGGCGTGCACGCGCGCTCCGCGGTCGGCGTACCCGTGCTGCCGCTGGACGCGCCCGTCGAGGTCGAGGTCATCGCCGAGGTGCGCGCGTGACCCGCATCCCGCTGCCCCCGGTGCCGCTGCCCGAGGGCTTCGCCGACCTCGCCGCGGAGTACGCCGACGGGCGGCGCGAGGCCGCCGTGCCGCGCGACGCCGCCACGGTGGTGCTGCAGCGTGCAGGGGCCGACGGCCGGCCGGAGATCTACCTCCTGAGGCGGCACACGACGATGGACTTCGCCGGCGGGATGTGCGTCTTCCCCGGCGGCGGGGTCGACCCGCGGGACGACGACCACGCGGTGGCGTGGGCGGGACCGACGCCGGCGGAGTGGGCGGCCCGGCTCGGCGCGACCGAGGACGTCGCGCGCGCCCTGGTCTGCGCCGCGGTCCGGGAGACCTTCGAGGAGTCCGGCGTCCTGCTCGCCGGGACCTCCGCCGACAGCGTCGTCGCCGACACCACCGGCGACGACTGGGAGGCGGACCGCCTCGCACTGGAGTCGCACGAGCTGTCGATGACCGACTTCCTCGACCGCCGCGGCCTCGTGCTCCGCACCGACCTGCTCGGGATCTGGAGCGGCTGGCTGACCCCGGTGTTCGAGCCGAAGCGCTTCCGCACCTGGTTCTTCGTGGCCCGCCTGCCCGAGGGGCAGATCACGCGCGACGTGTCGACGGAGTCGGTCGAGGTGACCTGGATCGGCGCCGCCGAGGCCGCCGACCGGGCCGACCGTGGCGAGCTCGGCATGCTGCCGCCGACGTACCTCACCTGCCTGGAGGTCGGCACCCTCGGCGACGTCGACGCCGTGATGGCCGCGAGCCGGGACCGCACGGTCACCATGTTCACGCCGGAGGTCGAGCCGCTCGGCGACGGGTTCACGCTCTCGATGCCCGACCAGCTGCGGCCCCTGGTCGCCGCACGACGGGGCTGACGTCGTGGGGGAGACCTGGACCGGAGGGCTGTACGGCGACCGCGGGCGCTGCGTGCTCGCCCCGAACCCCGGCATCATGACCCTCGACGGCACCAACACCTGGGTGCTGCGCGAGCCTGGCTCCGGCCGCTCGATCGTGGTCGACCCCGGCCCGCTGCACGACGACCACCTCGACGCCGTCGCCGCGGTCGCCGGCCAGGTGGAGGCCGTCGTCGTCACCCACCACCACGTCGACCACACCGAGGCGGCCCGCTCGTTCGCGGAGCGGATGGGCTGCGGCGTCCGCGGGCTCGACCCGGCGCAGTGCTGGCGCTCGGACCCGCTCACCGACGGCGAGGTCCTCTCCGTCGGTGGGCTCGACGTCGAGGTGCTCGCCACCCCCGGCCACACCACCGACTCGATCTCGCTGCTGGTGGAGGCCGACGGCGCCCTGCTGACCGGCGACATGGTCCTCGGCCGCGGCACGACCGTGATCGTCCACCCCGACGGCGACCTCGGCTCGTACTTCGACTCCATCGCCCGGATGCGATCCCTCGTCACCGACGGCCGGGTCGGCTCGCTCTGGCCGGCCCACGGCCCGGTGCTCCCCGACGCCGCCGGCGTCCTGGACCACTACCTCGTCCACCGCCGCGAGCGCCTCGCCCAGGTCGAGTCCGCGCTCGAACGGCTCGGGCTCGCCCCCGCCCAGCTGCCGCCCGACGTCGCCGAGCACCCCACCCTGCCCCGGCAGGTCGTGGAGGTCGTGTACGCCGACGTCGACGAGGCCCTGTGGGGCGCCGCCGAGTCGTCGGTCCGGGCCCAGCTGGCGTATCTCGCTGCTCGCTGAGCGACAGCCCGGCGGGAGGCGCCGGCCGCGGATCAGCGGGCGCGGCGGGACATCCGCTCCATGTCGAGGATCACGACCGAGCGCGGCTCCAGCCGCAGCCAGCCGCGCGAGGCGAAGTCGGCCAGCGCCTTGTTGACCGTCTCGCGGGAGGCGCCGACCAGCTGGGCGAGCTCCTCCTGGGTGAGGTCGTGGTGGACGTGGACGCCGTCGTCGGCGGTCCGGCCGAAGCGGTCGGCGAGGTCGAGCAGTGCCTTGGCGACCCGGCCGGGGACGTCGGAGAACACCAGGTCGGCGACGACGTCGTTGGCCTTGCGCAGCCGGGCGGCGAGCTGGGCGAGCAGCCCGCGGGCGACGACGGGGCGGCCCTCGAGCCAGCGCAGCAGGTCCTCGTGGGACAGCGAGGCGAACTCGGCGTCGGTCACGCAGGTGACGGTCGCCGAGCGCGGGCCCGGGTCGAAGAGGGAGAGCTCGCCGAACATCTGCCCGGGGCCCATGATCGCGAGCAGGTTCTCGCGCCCGTCGGAGGACGTGCGGCCGAGCTTCACCTTGCCCTCGAGGACGACGTACAGCTTGTCGCCGCTGTCGCCCTCGTGGAACAGCACCTCGCCGCGCCGGAGGCGCGTGGTCGCCAGGGACGTGCGCAGCGCTGCCATGGCCTCGTCGTCGAGGGCACTGAACAGTGGCGCCTGACGGAGTACGTCGTTGTCCACGCTTCCTCCAAAGTCACGGTAAAACCCGGTCGGCCGCATCCTAGCCAGTGCGTGATGTCACACCTAGCGTCGCCTCCGGCATGTCCCGCGCGGACGCGTGGTCCCGGCCTGTCGGAGGCACACCGTAGGGTGGCCTCCGTGCGGCCGATCGACACGACTGAGGAGACGCCGACCCAGCTCGTCCGCCGGGCCCGCAAGATCGACCGGGTGCTCGCCGAGACCTACCCCGACGCTCACGCCGAGCTCGACTTCGACAACGCCTTCGAGTGCCTCGTCGTCACCGTGCTGTCGGCGCAGACGACCGACAAGCGGGTCAACGCGGTGCGCCCGACCCTGTTCGCGGCCTACCCCGACCCGGCCTCGATGGCGGCCGCCGACCGGGCCCACCTCGAGCAGATCGTCGGGCCGCTGGGCTTCTTCCGGGCCAAGACCGAGTCGCTGCTCAAGCTCAGCGCCGCCCTCGTCGAGCGGTACGACGGCCAGGTGCCCGCCACGCTCGACGACCTCGTCACGCTGCCGGGCGTGGGCCGCAAGACCGCCAACGTGGTCCTGGGCAACGCCTTCGACCTGCCCGGCATCACCGTCGACACCCACTTCGGCCGGCTGTCGCGGCGGCTGGGCTGGACCGACGAGACGGACCCCGTGAAGGTCGAGCACGCCGTGGGCGCGCTGTTCCCGAAGCGGGACTGGACCATGCTGTCCCACCACCTGATCTGGCACGGCCGCCGGCGCTGCCACGCCAAGAAGCCCGCGTGCGGTGCCTGCCCGGTGGCGCGGTGGTGCCCGTCGTACGGCACCGGGCCGACCGACCCGGTCGAGGCGGAGAAGCTGGTCCGCACCGAGGGGCCCAACTGATGCGTCTGCCCGTCGCCGCGGTCGCGCTGCTGGCGGCCGGGGTCCTGCTCACCGGCTGCGACGGCGTCGCGCCCTCCTTCGCCTGCAAGGTCGACGCCACGACGCCCGACCTGGTCCAGGACCGCGAGGCCGCGGGCATCGCCGACTGCGACCCGGCGTCCTGGTCGGCCGGCGACGGCGCCGCCGCGCGGCTGCCCGACCTCGAGCTCGACTGCCTCGGCGGCGAGGCGGGGGCCGCGCTGTCCCGGGTCCACGGACCCGCGGTCCTCAACTTCTGGTCCTCCAACTGCGGCCCGTGCCGCAAGGAGATGCCGGCGCTGCAGGAGTTCTACGAGGAGTACGGCGACCGGATCACCGTCCTGGGCGTCAACTGGCTCGACACCTACCCCGGCGCCGCCATCGACCTCGCGCGGCTGAGCGGCGTCACCTACCCCTCGCTCGCCGACGGGTGCGGCGACCTGCAGGAGACCGACGCCCCGCTGGGGGCCGGGCTGCCCTTCTTCCTCTTCGTCGCCGAGGACGGCACCGTCTCGAAGCCCCACACCGGCGGGGTCACCTCGTCCGACGAGGTGGTCGCGATGGTCGAGGAGACGCTCGGGATCGACCTCGCCGCCGCGAAGGCCACGCCGTGAGCGGCGTACCGGATGGCCTTCCGGACGGGCTGCCCGACTGGCTGCACCCGGTCGCGGAGGGCGCGCGGGGCATCCGCGGCAGCGAGCTGACCGCGTTCCTGCCGCCGAAGGACCGGCCGGTACGACGAGGCGCGGTGCTCATGCTCTTCGGCGACCACGACGTGCTGCTCACCGAGCGCGCCCACGACATGCGCTCCCACCCCGGGCAGGTCTCCTTCCCCGGCGGCAGCATCGACCCCGGCGAGACCATCGTCGAGGCCGCGCTGCGGGAGGCCGAGGAGGAGATCGGCGTCGACCCGACGGGTGTCGAGGTGTTCGGCACCCTGCCCGAGCTGTGGCTGCCGCCGTCCAATTTCGCGGTGACGCCGGTCCTCGGCTGGTGGCGCGACCCGGCGCCGATCCGGGTCGCCTCGCCGCAGGAGGTGCATGCGATCCACCGGGTGACCCTGGAGGAGCTGTTCGCGCCGGAGCACCGGATCCAGGTCCGCCACCCCGGCGGCTGGACCGGGCCGGGCTTCCTCATCGGTCCCGACAAGGACGTCATCCTGTGGGGCTTCACCGGCGGCATCCTGACCCGGTTCTTCGACTTCCTCGGGTGGCTCCCCCCGGTGACGGATCCGCCGGTGCATAGTCTCCCGGACTACATGCTCGCCGAGCACGTCCGCCGGACGGCCGCCGCAGCAGCAGCCGACGAGGACGCGGGGGACGGCATGGACATCCTGGAGCCCAACGAGTGAACCTCCTCGACTGGCTGCTGCTGATCCTCGTCGCCGCGTACGCCCTCTCCGGCTACTGGCAGGGGTTCATCACCGGCGCCTTCGCCACCATCGGCCTCCTCTCGGGCGGCCTCGGCGGCATCCTGCTCGCGCCGCTGGTCCTCGGCGGCCTCGAGCCGTCCCTGGCGGTCTCCCTGGGCGCGCTGTTCATCGTGATCCTGTGCGCCTCGCTCGGCCAGGCCGTCCTGCAGTACGCCGGCGCGCGGGTCCGCGAGCGGATCACCTGGCAGCCGGCCCGGGCGCTGGACGCGGTCGGCGGCGCGCTGCTGAGCGCGCTCGCCGTACTCCTCGTGGCGTGGGCCCTCGGCGTCGCGATCTCCGGCACCCGGATCGGCTCGGTCACCTCGATGGTCCGCAGCTCCGTGGTGCTCTCGAAGGTCAACGACGTGCTGCCGGAGTCGGCCCCGAGCACGCTCCAGGCGTTCAACAACGTGGTCGGCACGGGCTTCTTCCCGCGCTACCTCGAGCCGTTCGCGCCGGAGCGGATCGTGGAGGTCGCCCCGGGGCCCTCCGAGCTCCCCGGCTCGGCCAAGGTCAAGGCGACCCAGTCGAGCGTGGTGAAGATCCGCGGCGGCAACCGATGCGGCCGCGGCGTCGAGGGCACCGGCTTCGTGTTCGCCGAGGACCGCGTGATGACCAACGCCCACGTCGTCGCCGGCGTCGACGACCCGGAGGTCAGCATCGGCGGCGGCACCGAGCTCGCGCGGGTGGTGCTCTACGACCGCGAGCTCGACATCGCCGTCCTCGCCCTCGAGACCGACGACGCCCCCGTGCTGAAGTTCGACAAGACCGTCGGCGCCGAGGACCCCGTGGCGATCGTGGGATACCCGCAGGACGGTCCCTTCGACGTCCAGACCGGCCGGGTCCGCGCGATGCAGAACCTCCGCTCGCCCGACATCTACGGCGCCGGCACCGTCGTCCGCGAGGTCTACTCCCTGCGGGGCCTGGTCCGCCCCGGCAACTCCGGCGGCCCGATCGTCACGCCCCAGGGCAAGGTCGCCGGCGTCGTGTTCGCCGCGTCCGTCACCGACCCCGAGACCGGGTACGCCCTCACCGCCCAGCAGGTCCAGGACAGCGCCCGCGCCGGTACCGCCTCCGACACCGAGGTGAGCACCGGTGACTGTGCGTCGTGAGTGTATGGATCCCCGGATATCCGGGGATCCATACGCTTGTCAGGGGTTGCAACCCCCACTAAGTGCATGAATCCCGGATATCCGGGGATTCATGCACCAGGCGCGTACGCCATAGTGACCGCATGACCGGGCCGTCGCCGATGTACCCCGCGGCACCTGATCGCCGCCGCGAAGATCGCCGTACCTCGCGCCGTGCTCTCCGTCATCGACCGCGCCATCCAGCTCCACGGCGCCGCCGGCGTCAGCGACGTGACGCCGCTGGCCTCGCTCTACGGCTGGCACCGCGCGATGCGGATCTTCGACGGCCCCGACGAGGCCCACCTGACCACCCTCGGGCGCGCGGAGCTGAGCCGCGAGCCGCTGTTCGACCTCCCGCCCGTCCTGCACGACCAGTTCCGCTGACACTCACGAGGACCGACCCATGACCGAGACCTTCGTCCGCTACGAGTACGCCGACGGCATCGCCCGGATCACCCTCGCCGACGGCGACCGCGGCAATCCGATCCATCCCGGCTCGGTGGGGCAGCTCCACGACGCCGTCCGCGCCGCGCACCGCGACGGCGCGCGGGTCGTCGTCCTGGCGGCCGAGGGCCGGTTCTTCTCCGTCGGCGGCGACCTCGGCGCCTTCGCGACCGCGGAGGAGCCCGGGGCCTTCATCGACGACCTCGCCGACGCGCTGCACCGGGTCGTCAGCGAGCTGGTCCGCTCCGACGCGATCGTCGTGAGCGTGGTCCAGGGCACCGCCGCCGGCGCCGGGTTCCCGCTCGCCGCCGCGGCCGACATCGTGCTCGCCGCCGTCCGCGCGAGATTCAGCCTCGCCTACACCAAGGTCGGCCTCTCGCCCGACGGCGGCAGCTCGCTGCTCGTCCACACCCTCGGTCTGCACCGCGCGCTGCGCCTCGCCCTCCTCGGCGACCTGCTCACCGCCCAGGAGGCGTACGACGCCGGGCTGGTCGCGCGCGTCGTACCCGCCGACGAGCTGGCCGCCACCGCCGACCAGGTCGTGTCCGACCTCGCGGCCGGCTCCGCGCCCGCCCAGGCCGCCGCCAAGCGGCTGCTCCGTGAGGTCGCCGCGCCCGCGCCGGAGACCGCGCTGCGCAAGGAGACCCTCTCGATCCGGGCCCTCGCCGACGGTGCGGACGGTCGGGAGGGCATCGCCGCGTTCCTGGAGAAGAGGGAGCCGAGGTTCGGCGACTGATCGCGCGTCAGGTACGTGCGGTGTCCGGCACCGGTGCCGCCTCGTGCCGGACCGGGCAGCCACCGACCCCCGGAACCGGGAACGTGCCGAGCGCGTCGAGACGGTAACCGTCCGGGTAGCTCTTGATCCGCGGCAGGTCGGCCGTGAAGGTCGGCCTGCGGTTCGACGGTGTGTACCGCAGCAGCCGGGCACGCGCCCGCATCGCGCCGAGACTCAGCCGGCGGACCAGCGGGCTGGGCTCGGCGTACGCGAAGGCGTCGAGCAGCGGCCGGTCCATGAGGGCGCGGCTGAACACCTCGACCGGCTTGCGCAGCGGCCGCGGGTAGAAGGTGGTGAGCAGGCGCAGCGTCGAGTCGGCGACACGCCGGCCGCCGGCGTCGAAGTCGAAGTGGGCGCGCTCGTAGTCGTCCATCAGGTGCATGAACTCGTCGTAGGTCTCGGGGATGTCCTTGATCCCCATGTGCCGGCCCAGTGCGCGGTAGTAGTTGACGCTCGCCCGCAGCTCGGTGGCGGTGAGCGGGCGCCAGCCGTAGTCGTCGAGCCAGCGCTTGGGGATCACGACGAAGGTCGACAGCACATAGCGGAAGTCGTCGTTGGAGATGTCGTACGCCTTGTGCATCTGGTTGATCCGGCGCAGCGCGGCCTTGCCGGCCGCCGAGTCGAAGCCATGCACGAAGGGCGCCTCGAGCAGCAGGGCGGTGTCGTCGTACCGCTTCTGGACGGCGCCGGTGAACGCGCCGGTCTCGTCGAGCAGCCGCCCGATGCTGGGCACGGCGTAGGTGCGGAACAGCGCGAAGCTGAGCGCCTGCGTGATGTCCCAGGTGAACTCGTAGAGCGTGAGGTTCTGGACGATCTCGACGTAGTCGGTCTCCGGGTCCAGCGATTCGTTGCGGTCGCGCCAGAGCGTCTTCCCCATGCGCCGACGATAGCCCCCCAGCGCTAGAACGTGTTCCAGATCTGGGCCTAGAGTGCCCGGGTGAGCACTCCCGACGTCTTCGCCCCGGCCGACCTGGGTCCGGTCCGGCTGCGCAACCGGACGGTCAAGGCCGCCACCTTCGAGGGGCGTACGCCGGACGGCGTGGTCACCGACGAGCTGATCGCCTATCACCGCGCGCCCGCGGTCGGCGGAGTCGGGCTGACGACGGTCGCCTATCTCGCGGTGGCGCCCGAGGGCCGGACCCACCGCGAGCAGATCGTCGTGGGGGAGCGGACCCTGCCGGGCCTCGCGCGGCTGGCCGACGAGATCCACGCGACCGGCGCCGCGATCGCCGGCCAGGTGGGCCACGCCGGCCCGGTCGCCAACGGCCGCTCCAACGGCGTGCCCGCGATCGCGGCCAGTCCGATGCCGAGCCCGCTGTCGATGCAGCTGATCCGGTCCGCGACCGAGCGCGACCTGGCCCGGGTCACCCGGGCGTACGTCGACGCGGCGAGGGTGCTGGTGCGCGCCGGCTTCGACGTGCTCGAGCTGCACATGGCGCACTCGTACCTCATCTCCTCCTTCCTCGCCCCCGGCCTCAACCGCCGCCGCGACCGCTGGGGCGGCCCGCTGGAGCGGCGGGGCCGGCTCGCGCGGCAGATCGCGCGCGTCGTACGCGAGGAGGTGGGGTCCTCGGTCGCCGTCACCGCCAAGGTCTCGGTCTCCGACGGCTTCGCCGGAGGCGTCACGACCGCGATGAGCGTCGAGCTGGCCCAGCTGCTGGAGGCCGACGGCCACCTCGACGCGCTCCAGCTCTCGGGCGGCTCGTCGCTGATGAACCCGATGTACCTGTTCCGCGGCGAGGCGCCGGTCGCGGAGTTCGCCGCGACCATGCCGCCGCTCGTCCGGTGGGGGATGCGTACGCCGATGGGGCGCGGCTTCCTCAAGCGCTACGCCTTCGAGGAGGCCTACTTCCGGCCCAAGGCGCTGGAGGTGCGGGGCGCGGTGGCCATGCCGCTCATGCTGCTCGGCGGGATCAACCGGCTCGAGACGATGCGGCAGGCGATGGCCGACGGCTTCGACTTCGTGGCGATGGGGCGCGCGCTGCTGCGCGAGCCGGACCTCGTCGACCGGCTCCGCGCGGGCGTCGTACGCACGGGGATCTGCAGCCACTGCAACCGGTGCATGCCGACCATCTACTCCGGCACCCGGTGCCCGGAGGCCCTTCCCACAAACTAGAACTCGTTCTAGATTGACCCGCATGTCACAGACCATCCCTGAGAAGCCGCTGCGGGTCGTCGTCTGGTCCACGGGGACGATCGGGCGCCACGCGATCGTCGGCGTCGACGCCCACCCCGACCTCGAGCTGGTGGGCGTGTGGACGTCCACGCCCGAGAAGCACGGTCAGGACGCGGGCATCCTCGCCGGCCTCGACCGCGAGCTCGGGGTCAGGGCGACCACCGACCGCGACGAGCTGGTCGCGCTGCGCCCGGACTGCATCGTGCACGGCGCGATGACCGACGACCGGGTCTTCGAGTCGATCGCCGACCTCACCGAGCTGATCCGGGACGGCGTCAACGTGGTCTCGTCCGGCCCGGTGATCCTGCTCCACGGTGACGGGACCCTCCCGCCCGAGATGATCGAGCAGATCGACGAGGCCGGCCGGCAGGGCGACGCCAGCCTGCACGTCAACGGGATCGATCCGGGCTTCGCCAACGACGTGCTGCCGCTCGTGCTCACCAGTCTCAGCCAGCGCATCGACCACGTCACGGTCAGCGAGATCGCCGACTACTCGACGTACTACCAGCCGGTGGTGATGCGCGACCTGTTCGGCTTCGGGCAGCCGCTGGACGCCAAGCCGCTGCTGTGGGAGCCCGGGATCCTCACCACGGCGTGGGGTCCGGTGGTGCGGGTGATCGCGGCGGGGCTCGGCGTGACCCTCGACGAGCCGCTGATCGAGGAGGTCGACCGGCGCCCGGCGCCGCGCGACACGAGGACGGTGTCGCTGGACGTGGCGGAGGGCACCATGGGGGCCGTCCGCTTCCGGGTCATCGGCACCGCGGACGGCGTCCCGCGGATCACCCTGGAGCACGTCACGCGGACGGCGGCCGACCAGGTCCCCGAGTGGCCCACGCCCGCCGAGGGCGACGGCTGCTACCGCGTGGAGATCGCCGGCGAGCCGTGCATGAAGCTGGAGTTCACCCACCACGGCGAGCACGGCGACCACAACGTCTCCGGCATGATCGTCACCGCGCAGCGGCTGATCAACGCGATCCCCGCGGTGGTCGCCGCGAGGCCGGGCCTGGTGACCGCGCTCGACCTCCCGCTCGTGACCGGCCGCGGTCTGGTCGCGGGAACCGGAGGGAGGCGATGAGCATCCTCGACCGGTTCCGGCTCACCGACCACGTCGCCGTGGTCACCGGCGCCGGCCGCGGGATCGGCGCCGCCACGGCCGTCGCGCTCGCCGAGGCCGGCGCGGACGTCGTGATCTCGTCGCGGACCGAGAGCCAGCTGGCCGACGTCGCGGCCCGGGTCGAGGCGGCCGGGCGCCGGGCGGTCGTCGTACCGGCCGATCTCGCGCACACCGAGGAGGTCGCGGGCCTCGCCGAGCGGGCGTACGACGCCTTCGGTCGGCTCGACGTCGTCGTCAACAACGTCGGCGGCACCATCCCGAACGCCTTCCTCGACACCGACGTGGCCTACCTCGAGGAGGCCTTCCACTTCAACGTCGCCACCGCGCACGCGCTCAGCCGGGCGGCGGCCCCGCTGATGCTGCGGTCCGCAGGGGACGGGCGGCAGAAGTCGATCACCTCGATCTCCTCGGCGATGGGCCGCCTGGCCGGGCGCGGGTACCTCGCCTACGGCACCGCCAAGGCCGCCCTCGCGCACTGGTCGCGGCTGGCCGCCACCGACCTCAGCCCGCAGATCCGGGTGAACGGCGTCTTCGTCGGGTCGGTGATGACGAGCGCGCTGGAGTTCGTGGCCGGCGTACCGGAGACGAAGGCCCAGTTGGAGCAGGCGACCCCGCTCGGCCGGATCGGCGAGGCCGAGGACATCGCCGCCGCGGTGGTCTATCTCGCCTCGCCGGCGGGGAAGTACGTCACCGGCAAGATGCTCGAGGTCGACGGCGGCATCCAGGAGCCGAATCTCGACCTTCGCCTGCCCGACCTCCGCCCGGAAGTGAACGGCGCCTAGAGTGACTCCATGACCACTGGAGGGATCGCCACCGGCCATGCCATCTCGCCCGACTCCGGCCGGCACTGGGCCGACGAGGGCGCGTGGCAGGTCGCCGAGGGCATCCACCGGATCCCGCTGCCGCTGCCGATGGACGCGCTCAAGGCGGTCAACGTCTACGTCATCCAGGGCGACGACGGGCTCACCCTGATCGACGGCGGCTGGTCGATCCCGGTCGCCCGCGACCTGCTCGACCGGTCGCTGCGCTCGATCGGCTCCGGCTTCGGTGACATCAAGAGGTTCCTGGTCACCCACGTCCACCGCGACCACTTCACGCTCGCCACGGTCCTCGGCCACGAGTACGGCGCCGACGTGGTCCTCGGCGCCGAGGAGCGGCCCGCGCTCGAGCTGCTCCACCGGGCGTCCACGGCCGACGTGGGCGAGAGCCCCTTCCTCGCCGTGCTCCGCACCGCCGGTGCGGAGGAGATCGCCCAGCAGTGGGCCGCCGGCCACGACGGCGAGCTCCCCAAGGCCGCCGACTGGGCGTTCCCCGACCTGTGGCTCGACGGCGACCGCACCTTCGACATCGGCCGCCGCCTGCTCGACGCCGTGCACACCCCCGGCCACACGCCGGGCCACTACGTGTTCGCCGACCAGGCCGAGGGCGTGCTGTTCGCCGGCGACCACGTGCTGCCGACGATCACCCCGTCGATCGGGTTCACCGTGCCGCCCTCCGAGCAGCCGCTCGGCCAGTTCATGGCCTCCCTCGCCCGCGTCCGCGAGCTCCCCGACCTGCGCATCCTGCCCGCCCACGGCCCGGTCGCCCCGTCGTCGTACGAGCGCGTCGACGAGCTCCTCGCCCACCACGAGCACCGCCTCGCCCTCTGCCTGGCCTCGGTGAAGGAGCGCGGCTCGGTCACCTCGCTCGTGGTCGCCAAGGACCTCGGCTGGACCCGGCACGAGCGGGCGTTCGGCGAGCTCGACGTGTTCAGCCAGGGCATGGCCGCGATGGAGACCAAGGCCCACCTCGACCTGCTCGTCGCGCGTGGCCAGGTCAGCGCGGTGGACCGCCCGGACGGGGTCGTCTACACCGCGGTCTGACGTGACGGCGCCCCATGCATTCTTGTAGCGAGATCGGCGAATCGACTACAAGAATGCATGGGGCGCCGTTCTCATGAGACCGGCGTGAGCACCAGCAGCGCCGTCGCTAGACTGACGAGGTCAGACAGGGGAGCACCACGAGGTGCTGAGAGTGCGGCCCGAGCCGCAGACCCTCCGAACCTGATCCGGTTAGCACCGGCGAAGGGAGTCAACCGATGCGTACGCGCATGCTCACCGGCCTCGCGGCCCTCACCGCCACCGCCCTGCTCGCCAGCGGCTGCTCGCTCCTCGGCACCGAGGACGACGGCAGCGCGAGCGACGGCTCGACGGTCACGCTGGTGACCCACGAGTCGTTCGCGATCCCCGACGAGCTGGTGAAGGCGTTCGAGGAGGAGTCGGGCTATCGGCTCCGGATCAGCAAGCTCGAGGACGCCGGGGCGCTGACCAACCAGCTGGTCCTGACCAAGGACGACCTGGTCGGCGACGTCGTGTTCGGGATCGACAACACCTTCGCGACCCGCGCGGTCGACGAGGGGGTGTTCGCCTCGTACGCGCCCGCGCTTCCCGAGGGCGCCGCGGCCCACGAGCTGGAGGGCGACGAGCAGGACGCGCTCACGCCCATCGACACCGGCAACGTCTGCGTCAACGTCGACGACGCGTGGTTCGCGGAGCAGGACATCCCGGCGCCCAAGGGCCTCGACGACCTGACCAAGCCCGTCTACCGGGACCTGTTCGTGATCCCGGGCGCCAGCACCAGCTCGCCCGGCCTGGCGTTCCTGCTCGCCACCATCGGGAAGTACGGCGACGACTGGTCGTCGTACTGGACGAGGCTCGTCGCCAACGGCGCCAAGGTCGTCAAGGGCTGGTCCGACGCCTACTACACCGACTTCACCTTCTCCGGCGGCGACCGGCCGATCGTCGTGTCCTACGACTCCTCGCCCGCGTTCACGCTCGACGAGTCGGGCGAGGGGACCAGCACGAGCGCGCTGCTCGACGGCTGCTTCGAGCAGGTGGAGTACGCCGGCGTCCTCGACGGCGACACGACCAACACCGCCGGCGCCCACGCCGTGATCGACTGGCTGCTGTCGCCCGAGGTGCAGGCCGCACTGCCCGAGTCGATGTACGTGTTCCCGGTCGCCGAGGACACCGAGCTCCCGGCCGACTGGGCGCGGTTCGCGAAGCGGCCGGAGACGACCGAGCGGGTCGCACCGGCCGAGATCGCGACCGAGCGCAAGGCGTGGCTGGAGGAGTGGACGGAGATCGTCTCGCGATGACCCGCCGGCTGGGACTGGGGCTGCTCGCCGCGGTCCCGGTCGCCGTCGTCGCCGTCTTCTTCGTGCTCCCCGTCGGCGCGATGCTCCAGCGGGGCGTGTGGCCGGACGGCTCGTTCGACCCGGGCGCCGTGCTCGACGTGCTGCGCCGTCCACGCACGGGGCGGGTGCTGTGGTTCACGGTGTGGACCAGCACCGTCGCGACCCTGGTCGCGGTCCTGCTCGGCCTCCCGGCGGCGTACGTCCTGCACCGCCTCCGGTTCCCCGGCCGGGCGCTGGTGCGCACCGCGCTGCTGGTGCCCTTCGTGCTGCCGACGGTCGTCGTCGGCCTGGCCGTGCGCCAGCTGATCGCGTCCTCGGGGCCGCTGGGCTTCCTCGACCTGGACGGTACGCCGGTCGCGATCCTGATCGGCCTCGTCTTCTTCAACGTCGCCGTGGTGATCCGTACCGTCGGCGCCGCCTGGGAGGGCCTCGACCGCCGTCCCGCGGAGGCCGCCGCGGCGCTGGGGGCGACGCCGGCGCAGGTCTTCCGGACGGTCACCCTGCCGGCGCTGCGCCCGGCGATCGTCTCGGCGGCGAGCGTGGTCTTCCTGTTCTGCGCGACCGCCTTCGGCGTCGTGCTCGTCCTCGGCGGCGTGCGGTACTCCTCGGTCGAGACCGAGATCTACCTGCTCACCGCGGACCTCCTGGACCTGCCCGCCGCTGCGGCGCTCTCGCTCGTGCAGATGCTGGCGGTCGTGGCGCTGCTCGTCGTGGTCGGCCGGCTGCGCGCCGTACCCGATCCGACGGTACGACGCGTCGCGGCCGCCCCCACGCGCCCGCGGCGCCGCGACGTCCCGGCGGTGGCGATGACGCTGCTGACCCTCGGCCTGGTCTCGCTGCCGGTGCTGGCCCTCGTCGTCGGCTCGGTACGACGCGAGGGCCGGTGGAGCCTCGCGTACTACCGCGCCCTCGGCGGCTCGGCCGAGGGCCTGCTGCAGACCTCGGTCGCCGACGCGCTGGCGGCGTCCCTGCGGATCGCGGTCGACGCGACCTGGATGTCGCTGTCCCTCGGCCTGGTGGTGGCGTTCGTGGTGACCCGCACCGTCCGCACCCGGGCCGGGCGGCGGGCGCGGGCGGTGCTCG
Source organism: Nocardioides humi (assembly GCF_006494775.1). Classification (NCBI taxonomy): domain Bacteria; kingdom Bacillati; phylum Actinomycetota; class Actinomycetes; order Propionibacteriales; family Nocardioidaceae; genus Nocardioides; species Nocardioides humi. Next base: position 3,952,807 of record NZ_CP041146.1, read on the forward strand.
ACGGGTTCTTCATGCTCCCGCTCGGCGTCTCCGCGGTGACCCTCGGCTTCGGCTTCCTCATCGCCCTCGACTCCCCGCCGCTCGACCTGCGCTCCAGCCCGGTACTGGTGCCGATCGCCCAGGCGCTGGTGGCGCTGCCGCTGGTCGTCCGCATCCTCGTGCCGGTGCTCGCCGGCATCGACGACCGTCAGCGCCAGGCCGCGGCGTCCCTGGGGGCCGGCCCGCTGCGCACCCTGCTCACCGTCGACCTGGCCGTGGTCTGGCGCCCGCTGCTGGCCGCCGCGGGCTTCGCGTTCGCGGTGTCGCTGGGGGAGTTCGGCGCGACCTCGTTCATCGTGCGTCCGGCCGAGCCGACGCTGCCGGTGGTGATCTACCGGCTGCTCGGGCACCCCGGCGCGCTCAACTACGGCACCGCCATGGCCGCGTCGGTCGTGCTCGCCGCCGTGACCGCCGGTGTCATCCTCGTCGTCGAGCGGCTGCGGGTGCCGGCTGTAGGAGCGTGGTGAGCGTGTTGGACCTGCAGGGAGTCACCGTCGCCTTCGACGGCACCGTGGCCGTCGACGACGTCGACCTGGCGGTCGCGGACGGTGCCGTGCTCGCCGTCCTCGGGCCGTCGGGCTGCGGCAAGTCCACGCTGCTGCGCGCCGTCGCCGGGCTCGAGCCGCTGGCCGCCGGCCGGATCGCGTGGGACGGTGCCGACCTCGCCGGCACGCCCACCCACCGCCGCGGCTTCGCGCTGATGTTCCAGGACGGCCAGCTGTTCGACCACCTGACCGTGGCCCGCAACGTCGGCTACGCCCGCCGCCTGCAGGGCCTGTCCCGGACCGCCGTCCGGGCCGAGGTCGCCGACCTGCTCGACCTCGTCGGTCTCGGCGGGTACGCCGACCGCCTGCCCCGCACCCTGTCCGGCGGCGAGCGGCAGCGGGTCGCCCTCGCCCGCTCGCTCGCCGCGCGGCCCCGGCTGCTGCTGCTCGACGAGCCGCTCAGCGCCCTCGACGCCGGCCTGCGCGGCCGCCTGGCCGCCGATCTTCGGCAGATCCTCACCGAGTCCGGCACGACGGCGCTGCTGGTCACCCACGACCAGGACGAGGCGTTCGCCGTCGCCGACCGGCTGGCCGTGATGCGCGCCGGCCGGATCGTGCAGGAGGGACCCACCGGCGAGGTCTGGGCGGCGCCCGCCGACGCCGACACCGCGTTCTTCCTCGGCTACGGCCGGGTGCTCACCGGGGCGCCCGCCGCCACGCTGCTCCGGCACGCCGGCCGGGAGCCGGCGCCCGCGGTCGCGCTCCGGGCGTCCGCCGTGCTGGCCGGTCCCGACCTGCGCGACGGGCTGCCCGCCGTGGTCCGCAGCTTCCGCCCGACCCCGGACGCCGGCCGGCTCGTGGTCTCCGTCGAGGGCGTCGGCGAGCTCGACGCGGTCGGCGTGCCGGGCTGGGTCCCCGAGCCGGGCCGGCCCGTCGTCGTACGTGTGGAACCACACGGCATCGCGGTCCTGCCGGGCGGTGCCGCCGGACCGGCTGGCGAGGCACCGTAGGATCCCTCGGGTGTACCGCCGCGCCTACACCCTGCTCATCGGCACGGCCGCGCTCATGCTGGGCCTCGCGGTCTTCACCGCGTGGAAGCTGGACCGCCGGCTCCTCGACCCCGAGGGGAGCTTCCTCGGACCGTCGTACATCCGGCTGCCGCTGCTCCTCCTCGGCGCCCTCCTGCTCGACCTCCTCCCGCTGGCGCTGTGGAAGGCGCACGGGCGCCCGAGCCGGGTGCTGCCGGTCGTGCGGGAGCGGCTGCGCACGCACTGGACCCGCGAGCGCGCGACGCTGGTCGCGATCGGCGTCATCAGCTTCTACCTGACCTACGTCAGCTACCGGAACCTCAAGTCGTTCCTGCCGTTCGTGCGCTCCGACCCGGCCGCCGCGGCCGGCGAGGTGAAGGCGCTGTCCTACGACCGCGAGCTGCACATCCTGGACCGGGTCATGTTCTTCGGCCACGACCCGAGCGACGTGCTGCACGGCCTGCTGGGCACGAGCCTCACCGCCGAGATCCTCTCGCCGATCTACCTGATGTTCCTGCCGCTCGTGCCGCTGGGCGTCACGGCCTGGCTGGTCTGGTCGCGCAACTACTCCTTCGGCTACTGGTTCGTGACCTCGCAGTGCCTGGCCTGGTCGCTCGGCACGCTGTCCTACTACCTGCTGCCCACGCTCGGCCCCGGCATCGCCTACTGGCCGGAGTACACCTCGCTCGCCCACACCGGCACGACCGACCTGATGGACAGCATCGTCCGGGCCCGCGGCAACGTCCTGTACGGCGGCGCCACCGGCTCGGTGAACTCCATCGCCGGCTTCGCCAGCCTGCACTGCGCGATCACCCTGCTGTTCGCGCTGATGGTCCAGTACACGCTGCGCTCCAAGGTCCTCAAGTGGGTCTTCTGGGTGAACTTCGGCCTCACCGTCGTCGCCACCCTGTACTTCGGCTGGCACTACGTCGCCGACGACCTCGCCGGCATCGCGATCGCCATCGTGTCCTTCTACGTCGGCGGCATCGCCAGCGGGCAGAAGTTCGACCGACATCTGCACTCGCATCCGACGACCACCACGTCGAAGATCCCCGTCGAGGTCGACTGAGCCGTCGCGACCCGGCGCATCCTGACCCCGGATCCTCGCCGACCCGGCGCGTCCTCACCTGTCGCGCCCGCCGACCCGGCGCAAACCGCCCCGGCTCGCTGCGCTCGCGGGCAGTTTCCGCCGGGTCGGCTGCGGCGGCTCGCTGCGCTCCCGCCCGGACCTGGCTGAATTACAAGTGTGTAATTCGTCAAGGCGACACGCCGGTCACTTCTGAGATTTTTGAGATTTCTGTTTCGGATGTGACAAAAGAGCACTACGGTGACGCGAGTGCGTTTCCCCAGCCTCGGTACCGGCCTGCTCGCCCTCGTCGTGACGGCGGTGGTCTGCATCCCCGGGGCCCAGGCGGACCCGCCGGTGGACCCGGCCGGCCCGGCGCCCGCCGTACCGGCCGCGCCGACCGCCGAGGACGTGCAGGCGGCGCAGGAGCGGGCCGGGGCCGCGGAGGGCGACGTCGCCGTGATCCAGCAGCGACTCGCCGACGCCGCCGCCCGGCTCGACGCCGCGACGATCCGGGCCGCCCGCGCGACCGAGGCGTGGAACGGCGCCCGCTGGTCCGCTCGCAACGCCCGGGCCGCCGCCCGGCAGGCGACCGCCGATGCCGCCGTGGCCGACCAGACGCTGGCGGTGCACAAGGAGGCGTTCCGCGACGCCGTCATCACCGCCCAGGGCATGGGCCTGGACATCTCCGTCGTCGAGGCGCTGGTGAGCGCCGACGGCATGGACACGCTCCTCGAGCAGTCCTCGGCGAGCGAGTACGTCCAGTCGCTCTTCGACCAGCGCCGCGACGAGTACGTCGCCGCCGCCTCCGCCGCCGCGACCGCCGCCGAGACGGCGACCGCGGCCGCCGAGGAGGCCGACCGGGCGCTGGCCGACGCCCGGGCCGCGCGGGACGAGGCGCGCGCGGCCGCCCGCGACGCGGAGGCGGTCACGGCGCGGATCGAGGGACGTCGTACCAAGCTGGTCCGGCGGCTCGCCCGGCTCCAGGGCGTCAGTGTGGCGGTCGCGCGGGCCCGGCAGGAGGCGGTCGACGCGGAGGCGGCGGCCGAGGCGGCCGCAGCCGTGCGGGCGGCCGAGGCCGAGCAGGCCGCCCAGGACAAGGCGGCGGACAAGACGGCGGACGAGAAGGAGCCGGGCGGGCAGGAGCCGGCGGCCGACGAGCCCGCCCCCGCTCCCGCCGACGGCGCCCAGGCCGCGATCGCCTTCGCCCGCGCCCAGCTCGGCGAGCCCTACCGCTGGGGCGCCGCCGGCCCTGGCGCCTGGGACTGCTCCGGCCTGGTCGCCCAGGCCTGGGCCGCCGCGGGCAAGGCGCTCCCGCACTACTCCGTCGCCCAGTACGAGCAGTCCACGCCGATCGGCCGCGACCAGCTCCGCCCCGGCGACCTCGTCTTCTGGGCCGACGGCGGCAAGCCGTCGTCGATCTTCCACGTCGCGCTCTACGCCGGCGACGGCCGGATCATCCACGCCCCGCGCACCGGTCGCCCGGTCAGCGAGGAGTCGATCGACTACTGGCGCACGCCCGACTTCTTCGCACGCCCCTGACCCGCGCGTCACGCCGGAACGCTAGGTTCGTCCCCATGGCCGAGGAGTCCACTGCGACCGCGCCCCCCGAGCTGAAGGTCGACGTCGCCGCGCTCACCGCGCTGCTCGACGGGAAGTACGCCGACGTCCGCCGCACCGTGCGCGAGCTGCTGCCGTCGTACGCCTCCGTGCTGGAGGACGCCGAGACGATGCCGCGCGAGGAGTTCCGCGAGCGGGTCAAGGAGGTGGTGCTGGAGATGGCCGGCACCGGCGCCTCCGCGATGGGCTTCCCGGAGGAGTACGGAGGCGGGGGCGACATCGGCGCCTCGATCGCCGCCTTCGAGTCCCTCGCGTACGGCGACCTGTCGGTGCTGGTCAAGGTCGGTGTGCAGTTCGGCCTGTTCGGCGGCGCGATCCTGCAGCTCGGCACCCAGCGCCACCACGACGCCTACCTCGCCGACGTCGTCAGCGGCCGGCTGCTCGGCTGCTTCGCGATGACCGAGACCGGCCACGGCAGCAATGTTCAGGCGCTCGGCACGGTCGCGACCTACGACCCCGCCACGAGCGAGTTCGTCGTCACCACGCCCACCCACGAGGCCGGCAAGGACTACATCGGCAACGCGGCGCGGCACGCCCGGGTGGCGGTGGTGTTCGCCCAGCTGGAGGTGGCCGGCGAGCGGCACGGCGTGCACGCGCTCGTCGTACCGCTGCGGGACGAGGCGGGCGAGCCCCTGCCCGGCGTACGGATCGAGGACGACGGCGCCAAGATGGGCCTCAACGGCGTCGACAACGGCCGGATCTGGTTCGACGGCGTGCGGGTGCCGCGCGAGGCGCTGCTCAACCGGTTCGCCGACGTGACCGAGGACGGCGCCTACGTCAGCGAGATCGAGAGCCCCGGCCGCCGGTTCTTCACCATGCTCGGCACGCTCGTCCAGGGCCGCGTCTCGGTCGGCGCCGCGGGGGTGAGCGCGGCCAAGGTCGCTCTCACGATCGCGGTCCGCTACGGCCTGCTGCGGCGGCAGTTCGAGACCGGCGCGGAGCACGGTGGCGAGGAGAGCGGCGAGCAGCTGCTGCTCGACTACGGCCTGCACCAGCGGCGGCTGTTCCCCCGGCTGGCGCGGACCTACGCGCTGCACTTCGCCCAGGAGGTCCTGGCGGGCGAGCTGCACGACGTCTTCTCCGGCGTCCGCACCGACGAGGAGACCCGCCGGCTGCTGGAGTCCCGCGCGGCCGGCACGAAGGCGCTCACGACCTGGCACGCGACCGACGTGATCCAGGAGTGCCGGGAGGCGTGCGGCGGCGCGGGCTATCTCGCGGTCAACCGGTTCGCCGCGCTGAAGGCGGACACCGACGTGTTCACCACCTTCGAGGGCGACAACCACGTCCTGCTGCAGCTGGTGGGCAAGGGCCTGCTGACCGACTACGCGAGCGAGTTCTCCGACCTCGACCAGCTCGGCATGGTGCGCTTCGTGGCCGGGCTCGCGGTCGAGACGATCCTCGAGCGCACTCGCGTGCACCGGCTGCTGGAGCAGATCCGCGATGTCCTGCCCGGCGGCGGGAGCGACGAGTGGCACACCGACAGCGGCCTGCGCGACCCCAACTACCACCTCGCCATGTACCGGTTCCGCGAGGAGCATCTGATCGGCGGCGTGGCCCGGCGGCTCAAGCGCGGCGTCGACTCCGGCATGAACCCGGGCGAGGTCTTCTCGCGGGTCCAGGACCACGTCATCGCCGCCGCCCGCGCCCACGTCGAGCGGCTCGTGCTGGAGGCGTTCGTCGCGAAGGTCGAGAGCCTGCCGGACGACGACGGCGACCTGAAGCTGACCCTGAACCTGCTGTGCGACCTGCACGCCCTGTCCGGCATCGAGGCCGACCGCGGCTGGTTCATCGAGCACGGCCGGCTCACCACGCAGCGGTCCAAGGCGATCACCCGCGAGGTGGCCGAGCTGTGCCGCCGGGTCCGGCCGATCGCGCGCGAGCTGGTCGACGCGTTCGCCGTACCGACGTCGCTGCTGCGCGCCCCCGCACTCATCGGGGACGACGCATGATCCGCTCGGCGCTCACCCGCGTCCCCGGCCTCGGCGGCTGGTCCGACGACCCGCTGTGGGCGTCCTTCTACGACTGGACCGTCGAGCACCCGAACGCCGGTGGCGCGCTCTGGCGGCTCGGCGTCAACAGCGATCTGCGCCGGCTCTACCGGGCCGCCGACGAGATCGGCCGGCAGCCCGCCGGCAGCCGGATCCTCGACATCCCCTGCGGGGGCGGCGTCGCGCTGCGCGGCCTGCGTCCCGGCCAGGGCGTGGAGTACGTCGCCGGCGACATCGCGCAGACCATGCTGGACCGCACGCTGCGGGTGGCCGAGCGGCGCGGCGTCGCCGACCAGGTCGTCCCGAGGATCGCCGACGTCGGCGACCTCCCCTTCGACGACGCCTCCTTCGACCTCGTCGTCACCTTCACCGGCCTGCACTGCTTCCCCGACCCGGCCCGGGCGGTCGTCGAGATGGCGCGGGTGCTGCGCCCCGGCGGCGTCCTCACCGGCAGCGCGCTGCTCAACGACACCGGCCTCCGGTTCGAGCCGATGCGCCGGGCCGGGCGGGTCGCCGGCCTGCTCGGCCCGGGCTGCACCAGCGCCGAGCTCGCGACCTGGTTCGCCGAGGAGGGCATCGCCGACCTCGTCCTCGAGCGCAGCGGCGCGATCGCCTACTTCCGCGGCGTCAAGCGCGAGGTCGCTCGCGGGTGAGCACGGCCGCGGAGCGTCGTACCGCTGTCTTCGCGGCGCTGCGTGCCCTCCTGCTGGAGCGGCCCTGGGGCGACGTCACCCTGGAGGCCGTCGCGCGCGACGCCGGGGTCAGCCGGCAGACGCTCTACAACGCGTTCGGGTCGCGCTACGGCCTCGCGCAGGCTTACACCGTCCACCTCGCCGACGCGCTGTGCGCGCTGATCGCCGAGACCCTCGCCGCCCACGCCGACGACCCGCGCACCGGCCTCGAGGAGGGGCTGCGGCTGTTCCTGGAGACCGCGGCGGAGGACCCGCTGATCGACCGGGTCCGCGCCGGCGACGCCCACCACGACCTGGTCCGGATCGTCACCACCGACGCCGGGCCGCTGCTGGTGCGGGTCGCCGAGCGGCTCGAGGCCGCCGCCCGCGCCGCCTGGCCGCACCGGGAGCCGGCGAGCCTCCCGCAGCTGGCCCGCACCCTCGCCCGGCTGGCGCTCAGCTACGTCACCATGCCGCCCGAGTACGACGACAGCCCGGCAGCGATCGCCGCCGGGCTGTCGGAGGTGCTGGCTCCGGGGTGACTCCGAGTCGCCTCCCGGGTCAGTGCGCGCCGGTCTTGAACCGCTCGAACGACGCGGCGATCTCGGCCTCGGCCTCGGTGCGGCCCACCCAGTCGGCGCCCTCGACGGACTTGCCGGGCTCGAGGTCCTTGTAGACCTCGAAGAAGTGCTGGATCTCGAGGCGGTCGAAGTTCGGCACGTGGTTGATGTCGCGCAGGTGCTCCATCCGCGGGTCGCCCGCGGGGACGCAGAGGACCTTGTCGTCGCCGCCGGCCTCGTCGGTCATCCGGAACATGCCGATCGCGCGGCACTTGATGAGGCAGCCGGGGAAGGTCGGCTCCTGGAGCAGGACCAGCGCGTCGAGCGGGTCGCCGTCCTGGCCCAGGGTGTCCTCGATGTAGCCGTAGTCGGCGGGGTACATGGTCGAGGTGAAGAGGAAGCGGTCCAGACGCATGCGCCCGCTCTCGTGGTCGACCTCGTACTTGTTGCGGCTCCCCTTGGGGATCTCCACGAGGACGTCGAACTCCAGCACAGGCTTCCTCCACAATCTTGCGAGCACGGGCAGGGCCCGACGCGATGTTCGCGCCATTGTCCCGCACAATGTCCCGGAACGCGCAGTCGGGGAGGAGAACCGTGGCGAAGAGGGACCGCGAGGCGGGCAGGGGTCGGGTACGCCGTGTGCTCGCCGCCGTGCTCGTGGTCGCGCTGCTGGCCGGAGCGGGCCTCGCCTGGCAGACCGGGTGGGCGGAGCAGTGGTGGGACGAGCTGCGGTCGGACGCCGGCACGCCCGCGGACCCGGCCGCCGTCGCCCCGCCGCCGGAGGTCGACGTACCGCCGGTCGTGGTGCCCGACGCCCTCGCCCCCGCTGCCGACGGCACCGCTCCGCTGGACGCCGCGGCCATCCGGCAGGCGCTCGCTCCGCTGGACTCGCCCGACCTCGGCCGCCACGTCATCGCCGCGGTCGGGCCGCTCGAGGGCACCGGGCTCTCCTACGAGGCCGCGAAGGGCGCGGCCGTCGCCATCCCCGCCTCCACCACCAAGATCGTCACGGCGGCCGCCGCGCTGTTCCTGCTCGGGCCCGAGCACACCTTCGCGACGACGACCGTCCTCGACACCGGCACCCCGGGCGGGGTGCCGCGGCTGGTCCTGGTCGGCGGCGGCGACCCCTTCCTCGCGCGGGAGCCCACCGCGCCGTCGTCCGGCAGCGCGACGTACCAGCCCGAGCGCGCGGACGTCCGGACCCTCGCCAAGCGCACCGCGCGCGCCCTGAAGGCGTCGGGCGTCGACACGGTCGAGCTCGGCTTCGACGACGGGCTGTTCTCCGGGCCGGCGGTGCACCCGAGCTGGAGGCCGGAGTACATCCCCGACGAGGTCAACCCGGTCAGTGCGCTGTGGGTCGACGAGGGCCGCGCCCTCCCCGGACAGGGCCCGGTCGCCGACCCCGCGCTGGAGGCGGCCACGGTGTTCGCGCAGGCGCTCGCCCGCCGGGGCATCACCGTGGCCGGCGCGCCGGCCCGCACCCCCACGCCCACCGGCGCCGCGGAGGTCGGCCGGGTGGCCGGCCCCACCGTCGCCCAGATCGTGCAGCGGCTGATCGAGGTCAGCGACAACGCCGCCGCCGAGGTGCTGCTGCGCCACGCCGGGCTCGCCGACCAGGGCGAGGGCTCCTTCGCGGGCGGCCGGCAGGCCGTCGAGCGGGTCCTCGCGGCCAACGGCATCGACCCCCGCGGCTCGGTCCTGTACGACGGCAGCGGCCTCTCCCGCGACAACCGGCTCGCGCCCGGCGTACTCGTCGACGTGCTCCGCCTCGCAGCCTCGGCCGACCACCCCCAGCTGCGCCCCCTCCTGGCCGCGCTCCCGGTGGCGGGCTACACCGGCTCGCTCACCGACCGGATGGACACCGGCCCCGCCGCCGGCCGCGGCCGGGTCCGCGCCAAGACCGGGACCCTCACCGGCGTCACCTCCCTGGCCGGCATCGCGATCGACGCCGAGGGCCACCTGCTCGCCTTCGCCCTCATGGCCGACAAGGTCAAGAAGGTCAAGGGCGGCCTCGCCCGGATCGCCATGGACAACGCCGCCGCCGGCCTCGGTGCCTGCGCCTGCTGACGAAGTGCGCCTTCTGCAGGGACGAGGGGCGCGCAGAAGGCGCACTTCGCGCCTGCAGTCCTCGCACTTCGCGCCTGCAGTCGTCGCACTTCGGCGGGGGTGCGGCTGGGAGGGACGGCCTAGGCTTCCGGGCATGACCGCACCCGCCGTCCCGCTGCCGCCGATGATCGACTGGGGCCTGGCGGTGTCGCTGGGTTCCCGGCTGGCGGGGGAGGGGCCCGTGGTGAGCCGCGCCGAGGCGGACGAGGCGGTGGCCGAGCTGCGGGCGGGGGCGCACCGCTCGACCGGGCTGGTCCGGGAGTTCACCGGGCTGGACGCGCCGGACGGCACGGCGCCGATCCTGGTCGTCGACCGGCCGGGGTGGGTGCAGGCCAACGCGGAGGGCTTCGCGATCGCGACCCGGCCGATGATCGAGAAGATCGTCGCCAGCAAGCAGCCCAGCGGGATCGGGCTGAGGGTGGGCGCGAAGGTGACCGGCGCCGAGGTCGGGGGGCTGCTGGGGTTCCTGGCGAGCAAGGTGCTCGGCCAGTTCGACCCGTTCTACGAGCCGTACGGCCGGCTGCTGCTGGTCGCGCCCAATATCGTCCACGTCGAGCGCGAGCTCGGCGTCGACCCCCACGACTTCCGCCTGTGGGTCTGTCTGCACGAGGAGACCCATCGGGTGCAGTTCACCGCGGTGCCGTGGATGCGTGAGCACCTGTTCTCGGAGATCCGCGCGATCAGCGACACCGTCGAGCCGGCCAGCTTCCTCGACAACGGCCTGGAGCGCATCACCGAGGCGATCAAGGCCGGCCGCAACGGCGGCAGCATCGTCGAGATGTTCAGCACCGCCGAGCAGCTCGCCGTCATCGACCGGGTCACCGGGATGATGTCGCTGCTCGAGGGCCACGCCGACGTGGTGATGGACGACGTCGGCCCGACCGTGATCCCGAGCGTCGCCCAGATCCGCCGGAAGTTCACCAAGCGCCGCCAGGGCGTCGGCACCCTCGACCGGATCCTGCGCCGCCTCCTCGGCCTCGAGGCCAAGATGGCCCAGTACCGCGACGGCGCCCAGTTCGTCCGCTCGGTCGTCGACCGGGTCGGCATGGACGAGTTCAACGCCGTCTGGGCCGGCCCCGAGAACCTCCCCAGCAAGGCCGAGCTGAGCGACCCCGACGGCTGGGTCAAGCGCGTCCTCTCCTGACGATGGGTCTCCACCCCGCCGTCGCCGCCACCCGCCGGGGCGTACGACGGACGCTGGCCGATCTCGACCCCGGGACGACGGTCCTGGTGGCCTGCTCGGGCGGCGCCGACTCGCTCGCCCTGCTGGCCGCGACCGTCTTCGAGGGGCGCAAGGCGGGCCTGCGGGTGATCGGCGCGACCGTCGACCACGGCCTGCAGGAGGGCTCGGCCGAGCACGCCGCCCGCGTCGTCGCCCAGATGGCCGGGCTGGGAGCCGACGAGACCGCCACCGCCCGGGTCCGGGTCGACCCGTCGGGGCTGGGCGTCGAGGCGGCCGCCCGCCGCGCCCGGTACGCCGTGCTGGAGCAGCTGCGCGAGCACGTCGGCGCTGCCGTCGTGCTCCTGGGGCACACACGGGACGACCAGGCCGAGACGGTCCTGCTCGGCCTGGCCCGCGGATCCGGCGGCCGCAGCATCGCCGGGATGCGCCGGGCCTTCGACCACTACCGGCGCCCCCTCCTCGACGTCGCCCGGGCCGACACGGTCGCCGCCTGCCTGGCCGAGGGGATCGCGTACTGGGACGACCCCCACAACAGCGACCCCGGCTTCGCCCGGGTCCGGGTCCGGCAGCGGGTGCTGCCGGTGCTCGAGGCCGAGCTCGGACCGGGCATCGCCGCCACCCTGGCCCGGACCGCCGACCAGGTCCGCGCCGACGTCGAGGCGCTCGACGCGCTCGCCGACGCGGCGTACCAGGACCTGGCGAGTCCCGACGGCCTCCCGATCGACGCCCTCGGCCGGCTGCTGCCGGCGGTCGCCACCCGGGTGCTCCGGCTGGCCGCGCTCGACGCCGGGGCGGTCGACGCCGAGCTGTTCCACGTCCACGTCACGGCCCTCGACCGGCTCGCCCGCGGAGACCTCAGCGGGGAGGTGCAGCTGCCGGGCCACGTGACGGCGTACCGCGACGGCGCCCACCTCCGGTTCCGCCCGACGGCTGTGGCAGGCTGACGCCCATGGACGCAAGCGACGTCGCGGACGACCTGGTCGAGGTGCTCTTCACCGAGAAGCAGATCCAGGACCGGGTGGCCGAGCTGGCCGCGGAGATCGAGCGCGACTACGACGGCAAGGACCTCGTCCTCGTCGGCGTGCTGCGCGGCGCGGTGATGATCATGGCCGACCTGGCCCGGGCGCTCGGCAAGCACGTCGAGATGGACTGGATGGCGGTGTCGTCGTACGGCTCCGGCACGAAGTCCTCCGGCGTGGTCCGGATCCTCAAGGACCTCGACGCCGACATCACCGGCCGCCACGTCCTCATCGTCGACGAGATCATCGACACCGGCCTGACCCTGTCGTGGCTCACGTCCAACCTCGGCTCCCGCGGCCCGGCGAGCGTCGAGATCGCCACCCTGCTGCGCAAGCCGGAGGCGCTGCAGATGCCCGTCAAGGCGCGGTACGTCGGCTGGGACATCCCCAACGAGTTCGTGGTCGGCTACGGCCTGGACTACCGCGAGCGGTACCGCAACCTGCGCGACATCGGCACCCTCTCCCCCTCCGTCTATTCGTGATCGGGGTGCTCCCGCCCCCTGCCCAACCAGGGACCAGACAGAATGGGACCCGTCGGCGGCGTGTACCGTCGTCTGATCCTGTCGTGGAAAATGGGGAGCGAGTAAGTCTGTGAAGCGCGTTTTCAGGGGGCCCTGGCTCTGGATCGTGGTGGCGGTCCTCGCCGTCGTCCTCGCTCTCGAGTTCCTCGCGCCCGGAGGCGGGTACGACGAGATCCCCACCTCGCAGATGGCCAAGTACATCGAGAAGGGCCAGGTCGAGGAGATCACCTTCATCGACGGGGACCAGGCGATCGAGGCCACCCTCGACAAGGGCACCCGCGAGTCCGGCGACAAGGTGATGTCGTACTACATCGACGGCCAGCAGGAGACCCTGCTCGCGCAGGTCGACGAGCAGGTCGCCAAGGGTGACATCGACAAGGCCAACTCGAAGAACCCCAAGCCCAGCCTGCTCGGCTCGATCCTCGCCACGCTGCTGCCGTTCGCGCTGATCATCCTGCTTTTCATCTTCTTGATGAACAACGTCCAGGGCGGCGGCCGGGGCGTCATGCAGTTCGGCAAGTCCAAGGCGAAGATGATCACCAAGGACATGCCGAAGACCACCTTCGCCGACGTCGCCGGGTGCGACGAGGCGATCGAGGAGCTCGGGGAGATCAAGGAGTTCCTCCAGGAGCCCGCGAAGTTCCAGGCGGTGGGCGCCAAGATCCCCAAGGGCGTGCTGCTCTACGGCCCGCCCGGCACCGGCAAGACCCTGCTCGCGCGCGCCGTCGCCGGCGAGGCGGGCGTGCCGTTCTACTCCATCTCCGGCTCCGACTTCGTCGAGATGTTCGTCGGCGTCGGCGCCTCCCGCGTGCGCGACCTGTTCGAGCAGGCCAAGGAGAACGCCCCCGCGATCGTCTTCATCGACGAGATCGACGCCGTCGGCCGCCACCGCGGCGCCGGCATGGGCGGCGGCCACGACGAGCGCGAGCAGACCCTCAACCAGCTGCTCGTCGAGATGGACGGCTTCGACGTCCGGGGCGGCGTCATCCTGATCGCCGCCACCAACCGGCCCGACGTCCTCGACCCCGCGCTGCTGCGCCCGGGCCGCTTCGACCGCCAGATCCAGGTCGACGCGCCCGACCTGGCCGGCCGCAAGCGGATCCTCGAGGTCCACTCCCGGGGCAAGCCGCTCGGTCCGGACGTCGAGCTGATGTCGGTCGCGCGTCGTACCCCCGGCTTCTCGGGCGCCGACCTCGCCAACGTGCTCAACGAGGCCGCGCTGCTGACCGCCCGCAACGGCCAGAAGGTGATCACCGCCGAGACCCTCGACGAGGCGATCGACCGCGTCGTCGCGGGACCGCAGCGCAACTCCCGGCTGATGTCGGAGAAGGAGAAGCTGATCACCGCCTACCACGAGGGCGGCCACGCCCTCGTCGCGGCGGCGCTGCCGGGCACCGACCCGGTCCACAAGATCACGATCCTGCCGCGCGGCCGCGCGCTCGGCTACACGATGGTGCTGCCGGACGAGGACAAGTACTCCCAGACCCGCTCGGAGATGCTCGACAAGCTCGCCTACATGCTGGGCGGCAGGGCCGCGGAGGAGCTGATCTTCCACGACCCGACGACCGGCGCCGGCAACGACATCGAGAAGGCGACGAGCCTGGCCCGGGCGATGGTCACGCAGTACGGCATGACCGACCGCCTCGGCGCCATCAAGCTCGGCGACTCCAACTCCGAGCCCTTCCTGGGCCGCGACATGGGCCACCAGCGCAACTACTCCGAGGACGTCGCCGCGATCATCGACGAGGAGACCAAGAACTTCCTCGCCACGGCGCACCAGGAGGCCTTCGACATCCTGGTCGAGAACCGCGACGTGCTCGACGCTCTGGTGCTCGCGCTGCTCGACAAGGAGACCCTCGACAAGGAGCAGGTCGCGGAGATCTTCACCGCGCTGCACCTGCGCCCCCAGCGCCCGGCCTGGACCGGCTCGCCCAACCGGGTGCCGTCGACGATCCCGCCGGTCGAGATCCCCGAGGAGATCCGCCGCCGCGCCGAGCAGAACGGCTCGGCCCCGGACCCGTCCGAGGAGGGCGAGGGCGGCCAGATCCTCACGCCGCCCGGACCCGGCGGCGACGTGTACGGCGGCGGGCCCGCCGTACCTCCGAGCGACCCGACCCCGCCCGCGCCCCCCGCGGGCACCTGACGAGCCGAGGACCCGAGGTGCCCGACCCGATCAGCGCGCCCGACCGCGGGCCTGCCGACGTGCCCGCGTTCGATCAGCCGCGCGCGGAGGCGGCCGTCCGCGAGCTCCTCGCCGCCATCGGCGAGGACCCGGACCGCGAGGGTCTGCGCGAGACCCCCGCGCGCGTGGCCCGTGCGTACGCCGAGCTGACCGCCGGCCTGCGGATGACCCCCGAGGACGTGCTCACCACCACCTTCGACCTCGGCCACGACGAGATGGTGCTGGTCCGCGACATCGAGCTGTGGTCGATGTGCGAGCACCACCTGGTGCCGTTCACCGGCGTCGCGCACGTCGGCTACATCCCCGCCGAGAGCGGCAAGATCACCGGTCTGTCCAAGCTGGCCCGCCTGGTCGACGTCTACGCCAAGCGCCCTCAGGTCCAGGAGCGGCTCACCACCCAGGTCGCCGACTCGCTCATGGAGATCCTCGATGCCCGCGGCGTGATCGTGGTGATCGAGGCCGAGCACCTGTGCATGACCATGCGCGGCGTCCGCAAGGCCGGCGCTCGGACGATCACGTCCGCTGTGCGCGGGATCATGCACAACGCCGCCACGCGGTCCGAGGCGATGGCGCTCATCCACAGCCCGCGCGGCTGAGCGCGCGATGCGCACCGACCAAGGCCCGCTCAACCGGGTCGTCGTCACTGCCGACGGTACGGCGCGGGTCAGCTGCCGCCCCCGTGGCAGCGAGCTCCGGGATCTGACGGACGCCGAGTCGGTGCGCTGGGTCCACTGGTTCAGCGCTCTTCCGGGACTGCTCAGCCTTGTGGGGCTGCTGCTCCACCACACGGCCTACCGGCGGGCCTGGCGGGTGACCGTCGAGCCCGCTGCTTCGAGCGGCAGCGCGATCCAGGTCGGCGGCGACCTCGACAAGGTGCGGTCGATGCGGGTGTTCGCGGAGCTCGTCGACTGGCTCGAGAGTGGACGGCACGTCGACGACTTCCCGGTCGGGTGATCGGGCGGGTCGCTCCGATGCCGTCCCACCAGTCTCATTCGTCTCATGCGACGGGCGGTTCATGCACTTGTCAGGTGTTGCAACCCCTGACAAGCGCATGGATCCCCGGACATCCGGGGATCCATGCAGCAGCCAGCCCAGCCACGCAGCTCAGCCACGCAGCTCAGCCGGCGAGGTACGCCGCCAGGGCCTCATCGGCGTCGGCGCTCACGAACCCCGTACCGGCGAGCTTGTCCAGGGCCAGCGTGCTGTGCAGCGGGCGGGGGGAGAGGTCCTTGCCGGCGGCGTACTCCTCGGTGGTCACCGTGCTGACCCGGGCGGGGTCGTGGCCGGTGAGCTCGAAGACCCGGCGGGCGTACTCGGCCCACGAGCGGGGGGTGCCGCCGTTGGTGACGTTGTAGGTGCCGTACGGCGCCTCGGTGGCCACCAGGTGGGCGGTGGCGCGCGCCAGCTCCGAGGTGAACGTCAGCCGACCCACCTGGTCCGACACCACCGCCGGGTCGACACCGTCGGCGGCGAGGCGAGCCATGGTGCGCACGAAGTTGTGCCCCTCGCCGATCACCCACGACGTGCGCAGGACGTAGTGGCGCGGGGCACCCGCCACGACGAGGTCGCCGGCCGCCTTGGTCTGGCCGTACACGCCGAGGGGCGCGAACCCCTCGTCCTCACGGTGCCCGCCGGGGACGGGGGAGCCGTCGAAGACGTAGTCGGTCGAGTAGTGGACCAGGGTGATCCCGCGTGCGGCCGCCAGACGGGCCAGCGCGGCGGGCGCCGCAGCGTTCGCCGCCCAGGCGGTCGCCCGGCCCTCCGGCGTCTCGGCCTTGTCGACGGCGGTGTAGGCGGCCGCGTTGAGGATCAGCCCGTACTCCTCCCACGGCCAGGCGGCCAGGGCGGCGTCGTCGGTGAGGTCGAGCTCGTCGAGGTCGACCAGCGTCGCGTCCGGGAAGACCGCGGCGAGCGCCCGTCCCAGCTGGCCGCGGCAGCCCGTGATCAGCGTCCTCCTCGGCTGCATCGGCTGCACGTCGCCCAGCAGCGGGTTGGTGCGGTCCTTGGCCGAGAGCTCCGCCTCGGGGGAGTCGAGCGGGATCGGCCACGGGATCGCAGCGGTGGGATCGGCCAGGTTGAGCGCCGGGTAGGTCTTGCCGGCCACGTAGTGGTCGTTGACGAGATAGGAGTACACCGTGCCGTCGGCCAGCGCCTGGTAGGAGTTCCCGACCCCGCGCGGCACGAACACGGCGATGCTCTCGTCGACCTCGGTCCAGTACGTCGCGCCGAAGGACAGGCCCTCGCGCATGTCGACCCACGCGGAGAACGCCCGGCCGGTGGCGACGGACACGAACTTGTCCCACGGCTCGGTGTGGATGCCGCGGGTGGCGCCCCGGGCCACGTTGAAGCTCATGTTGTTCTGCACCGGTCCGAAGTCGGGCAGGCCGAGCGCCACCATCTTCTCGCGCTGCCAGTTCTCCTTGAACCAGCCGCGGTCGTCGCGGTGCACCGGCAGGTGGACGACGAGCATCCCGGGGATGGGCGTCGTCTCGACGCGCAGGTCGCTCACGCTCACTGGCCCTTGGCGGCGTACGACGCCTCGGTGGCGTCCTTGTTGGGCCGCCACCACGCCTCGTTGTCCCGGTACCACGCCACGGTCTGCGCGAGGCCCGCCTCGAAGTCGCCGTACTCCGGGCTCCAGCCGAGCTCCGTGCGCAGCTTGCCGGAGTCGATGGCGTAGCGCAGGTCGTGCCCCGCGCGGTCGGTGACGTGCTCGAAGTCGTCCTCCGCCCTGCCCATCAGCCGAAGGATCATCCGCACCACCTCCAGGTTGGACTTCTCGCCGTCGGCGCCGATGAGGTACGTCTCGCCGATCCGGCCCTGCTCCAGGATCCGCAGCACGGCGGAGGAGTGGTCCTCGGTGTGGATCCAGTCGCGGACGTTCTCGCCGGAGCCGTACAGCTTGGGCCGCCGGCCGTCGAGCACCTCGGTGATCTGGCGCGGGATGAACTTCTCGATGTGCTGCCACGGCCCGTAGTTGTTGGAGCAGTTCGAGATCGTGGCCTGCACCCCGAAGCTGCGCACCCACGCGCGCACCAGGTGGTCGGAGCCCGCCTTGGACGCTGAGTAAGGAGAAGAAGGCTGATACGGCGTTTCCTCGGTGAACCGCTTCGGGTCGTCGGCTGTGTCATCGACGAGGGGCAGGTCGCCGTACACCTCGTCGGTGGACACGTGGTGGAACCGGACGCCCGCCTTCCGCACCGCCTCCAGCAGGGTGAAGGTGCCGATCAGGTTGGTCTGGATGAACGGCGAGGGGTCGTTGAGGGAGTTGTCGTTGTGCGACTCCGCGGCGTAGTGGACGACCGCGTCGTGCTGCGCCACGAGCGGCTCGACCAGGCCGGCGTCGACGATGTCGCCGACGACCAGCTCCACCCGGTCCTCGGGCAGCCCGGCCAGCGACTCCCGGCTGGCGGCGTACGTCAGCTTGTCGAGCACCGTCACCGAGGCGTCGGTGTGACGGACGAGATGATGGACGAAGTTGGAGCCGATGAAGCCGGCTCCGCCGGTGACGAGGATGCGCACGCCGGTCAGCCTATGTTGGAGAATGCCGTCGCGACGCATCGAGGTTGGCGTCAGCGAGGCCGAGCAGAGGAGTGGGACAGCATGCGCGGGATCATCCTGGCCGGGGGCACGGGAAGCCGGCTCCACCCGATCACGCACGCCATCAGCAAGCAGTTGATGCCGATCTACGACAAGCCGATGATCTACTACCCGCTCTCGACGCTGATGCTGTCGGGCATCCGCGAGGTGCTGGTCATCACCACGCCCCACGAGGCCGACCAGTTCCGCCGCCTGCTCGGGGACGGGAGCCAGTTCGGGATCGAGATCACGTACGCCGTGCAGCCGTCGCCGGACGGCCTCGCGCAGGCGTTCCTCATCGGCGAGGAGCACCTCGCCGGCGGCGGGGCCGGCCTGGTGCTGGGCGACAACATCTTCTACGGCGCCGGCCTCGGCACCCGCCTGCGCCGGTTCCAGGATCTCGACGGCGCCGCGGTGTTCGGCTACCGCGTGGCCGACCCGACGGCGTACGGCGTGGTGGAGTTCGACGCCGAGGGCCGCGCCCTCTCGCTGGAGGAGAAGCCCGAGAAGCCGCGCAGCCACTACGCCGTGCCGGGGCTCTACTTCTACGGCCCCGACGTCGTCGACAAGGCCAAGACCCTGAGGCCGTCGGCCCGCGGCGAGCTCGAGATCACCGACCTCAACCGGCTCTACCTCGACGAGGAGCGGCTCCAGGTCGAGGTGCTGCCGCGCGGCTCGGCCTGGCTCGACACCGGCACCTTCGACGACCTCAACGACGCCAGCAACTTCGTGCGCGCGCTGGAGGCCCGGCAGGGCACCAAGGTCGGCGCGCCGGAGGAGATCGCCTGGCGGCTCGGCATCATCGACGACGCGCGGCTCGAGGAGCTGGCCCGGCCGCTGCTCAAGAGCGGGTACGGCCGGTATCTCCTCGACCTATTGGCCGAGGCCGCCGACGCGGGTCCCAATCATCTGCTTTGACGCGAGCCCGTCGCAGATCGTGCTCGCCGCCCGGTCCTCGCTGCGCTCGGACCGCGGGCTTCGCACGATGCGGCTTCGCCGCCGTGCGCCGCGCTGCCGCGTGCGCCGTCGAGCCCGGTAGGTGGTTGCGTCCGCGTGGCGGCAAGACCGAGCGTGGACGAGACGGAGCGTGGATCAGCGACCGCGCAGCCGGCCCAGCAGACCCCTGCGGGCGGGCGGCTCCTCGGCGGGGACCCGCAGGAGCAGCCCGTCCTGCGCGGAGTAGTCCAGGACGATCGGCCCGACCTGCGTGCCGGCGGGCAGGTCGCTGAACGCCCGCTTGATGCCGGTGCGCCCGTCCAGCTCGCACATCCCGAGCACCAGGTGGGCGCCCGGCGGCACCGGGCCGCCCATCGCGGCCGTCCGCGGGTCGAAGCGCGCGGTGAACCGGCCGGCCGGCTCGAGCGTGCCGTCCTCCTGCTCGACCAGATCGACCGCCGAGGTCGCCGGCAGCAGCCAGTTGACCCGGGTCGGTGCGTGCCGGATCGCGACGTCGACGAAGGCGCCCGAGACGTCCGCGCTCGGCGTCAGCCCGCGCTCGGCGAGCAGACCGGCCAGCGGCTCGGGCAGGTCGCGCACGATGCTCCCGTCCGGCGTACGACGGGCGAACGGCTGCCCGGGGACCCGACTCCAGGCCACGGTGCCGGTCACGGTCACACCGCCGTCGCCGGCGTCCTCGACCGCCGTGACGGTGAACTCCGGCTTCCGGTCGATCCCGTCGCGCAGGAAGTCGGCTGCCGCCTCGGCGTACCCGGCTCGGAACAGGGTGATCGCCACCCGGCTGCGCTCGGGGAGCAGCGCGTCCAGCTCGGGCGGCACGTACGCCGCCAGCATCCGCGCCACCTCGGCCCGCGCCTGCGCCACGGAGGCGTCCTCGGGGTCGGCGCGCTGGCCGAGCTGCGAGACCAGCCGCACGTGGACGTTCTGGGCGAGCAGCTCGTCGCGGATCCCCGGCGTCTCGACCTCCGCGATCAGCCGGAACAGCCTGTCGAGATAGGGCCAGTACTCCGGATCGCCGCTGTAGTCGAGCTTCGTGCCGTCGCTGGACGTCGAGTTGTTCTCGGCGGTCTTGCGCCAGTGGTAGAACGGCGTCGAGCTCAGCAGCGCCACCTGCGGCTCGCGCCGGATCACGCCGACGTGGAAGAACAGGTCCTCCCACAGGTGTCGCGGCGCCTCCGGGAACCGGATGTCGTGCTCCAGCAGGTACGTCCGCCGGTACAGCTTGTGCGGTGTCATCGGCAGCAGCCCGCGCAGCGGCTCGTCCCGGGCGTCCGGGCTGTCGTGGGTGTAGTGCGTGAGCCCCCACCGGGCGATCTGGGTCCGCACCTCCTTGCCGTTGACCACGTCGGCGCCCGCCTCGTCGCCCAGCGCGACGCCGGCGCGGAGCGCGTCGGGATACAGCTCGTCGTCGTGGTCCATGAAGAGCACGTAGCGCCCGCGCGCCTCCCGGACACCGACATTGCGCGGCCGGCTCGGCCACCCCGACGCCTCCAGGACGAACGCGCGGTAGTTGGCCCGCGGTGCCGCGATCCGCTCGATCCGCTGCGCGGTGTCGTCGGGCGAGCCGTCGTCGAGCAGCAGCACCTCGATCTCGGCCTGCGGCAGGGTCTGCGCGTCCAGCGACGCGATCGCCCGGTCCAGCCCGGGCCCGGAGCGGTAGGTCGGGATCACGACGGACACCGCAGGAGCCTCGGCCATGCCCGAAGTCTAGTGTCGCGCCATGCGCCGGGTGGCGCACGTCGCGGGGGAGATCCCCGGCCGCGAGCGCCACCGGCCACCGGCCACCGGCCACCGGCCACCGGCCACCGGCCACCGGCCGCCGGCGCTGAGAGCGCTGACTGCGCCGACCACTAGGGTTTCGGGCATGACTGCTCCGCCGGCCCCGCTGGTGATGGGGGTCGTCAACGTCACGCCGGACTCCTTCTCCGACGGGGGCCGGTACGACGACCCCGAGCGCGCGATCGCCCACGGTCGCGAGCTGCTGGCGCAGGGCGCCGACATCCTCGACGTCGGCGGCGAGTCCACCCGGCCCGGGGCGACCCGGCCGCTGCTCGCGGAGGAGCTCGACCGCGTCGTACCCGTCATCGAGGCCCTCGCCGGCGACGGCGCGACGGTCTCGGTCGACACCATGCGCGCCGAGGTCGCGGCCCGTGCGGTCGACGCCGGCGCCCGGATCGTCAACGACGTCTCCGGCGGCCTGGCCGACCCGGAGATCCTCGACGTGGTGGCGCGCACCGGTGCGACCTACGTCGCGATGCACTGGCGCGCCCACAGCGACCGGATGCAGCAGTTCACCGAGTACGACGACCAGGGTGGCGTGGTCGCCGCCGTGCGCGCCGAGCTGGCGGAGCGGGTCGCGGCCATCCGCGCCGCGGGGGTCCGCGACGAGCAGGTCGTGCTCGACCCCGGGCTGGGCTTCGCCAAGCTGGCGCACCACAACTGGGAGCTGCTGCGGCGGCTCGACGTCCTGGCGGGGCTCGGGTTCCCGCTGCTCGTCGGGGCCAGCCGCAAGACCTTCCTCGGCCGGCTGCTCGAGGACGCCGCGGGCGAGCCGCGGCCGGTGGGGGAGCGGGAGGCGGCCGGGGTGGCCCTGAGCGGCCTGCTGGCGGCGGGACTCGGCGGGGCGGCGGTGTGGTGCCTGCGCGTCCACGATGTGCGTGCCCACCGCGACGCGCTCGCCGTTGCGGCACAGTGGGGGCCAGCCGCGGATCGGGCCGTGGCGCCGGAGAGGGACGGGGAATGACGGACGAGCTGAGCATCCTCGGCATCGAGTGCTTCGCCCACCACGGCGTCTTCGACCACGAGCGACGCGACGGCCAGGTCTTCAGGATCGACCTGACCCTGGGCATCGACACGGCCCCCGCGGCCGCCTCGGACGACTTGCGCAACACTGTTGACTACGGAAGCCTCGTCGACCAGGTCGTGGCCGCCGTGACGAGGGACCCGGTCGACCTGATCGAGACCCTCGCGCAACGGATCGCGGACACCTGCCTGTTGGACCCTCGTGTTGAATGGGTGCGTGTGACCGTCCACAAGCCGGATGCGCCGATCCAGGCGACGTTCGCCGACGTACAGCTCACCATCACCCGCCGCCGTGAGGCGGCAGGGGTGGGAGACCGAACCGGGAAGGCAGAGGGCCCAGCATGACCGAGACCCCCAATCCGAATATCGTCGACGCGGACACGCTGACCGGCGAGATGCGGCCGATCCGGCGGGTGGTGATCGCTCTCGGCTCCAACCTCGGCGAGCGCTTCGCGACCCTCCAGGGCGCGCTCGGCGCCCTCGCCGACACCCCGGAGGTCTGGGTCACCGGGGTCTCCCCGGTCTACGAGAGCACGCCGGTCGACTGCCCGCCCGACGCCCAGAACTTCCTCAACGCGGTCGTGCTCGCCGACACCACCCTGTCGGCCCACCGCCTGATCGACCGGGCCCTGGCCATCGAGGACGCCTTCGAGCGCGAGCGCAGCGAGGTCAAGAACGCCCCGCGCACCCTCGACGTCGACCTGATCGTGGTCGGCGACCGCCGCAGCGACACCGACGAGCTCCGCCTGCCGCATCCCCGCGCCCACGAGCGGGCGTTCGTGCTGCAGCCCTGGCTCGACGTCGAGCAGGACGCCGTCCTCCTCGACCGCGGCCCGATCGCCGACCTGCTGGCGGCGATCGGCACCGACGGCCTGACCCGCCGCGACGACCTGGTGCTCGAGACGGAATGACCTCGGCGTGAGCCGGGACCCGGTCCAGCCGCCGGAGGAGCCCGAGCAGCCTCCGGGACCCTCGCCGGACGGGCTCCGGCCGACCGGGCTGCCCACCGTCCTCGGCTGGGCCGCGGTCGGACTCGTCGCCGGCTGGGCCGTCCAGCCGCTGTGCGACCGGCTGGGCGTCGTACCCCCGCTGGTGTCGGCCCCGCAGCCCCTCGCGCTGCTGCTGCTCGCCGCGATCCTGGGGTACGTCGCCTGGGTCACCCACCGCGCCGTGCACGTGCGCCGCGAGCGGCTCGAGGCGCACCAGGCCGTCAACCGGCTGGTCCTGGCTCGGGCCAGCGTGCTGGTCGCGGCGCTGGTGACGGGCGGCTACGTCGGCTACGCGCTCTCGTGGATCGGCGACCCGGCCGAGCTGGCCGACGAGCGGATGGCGCGGTCGTTCGCCGCGGCGGCGTGCGCGCTCGCGGCGGTGGTCGCGGGCCTCTTCCTCGAGCGGGCCTGCCGGGTCCGCGACGACGATCCGCCCGCCGGCCGAGGCTGAGCGCCCGGGTTTCAGGGTGGCGCGCCGGGGAGAGGCTGCGCTCCATGCGCCTGCTCACCGCTCTCGCCCTGTCGCTCTCGCTCGGCCTGGTCGCCGCGCCCGCCGGCGCCCGCGCGGCCGCGGCGCCCGACCCGCAGACCCTGGCCGCCTTCGACGCGGCCGTCACGCTGTCGTACGGCACCGCGTGGCAGAGCGAGAGCGGCACCGTCACGGAGGCCTGCACCGACGCCGAGGACGGCGACAGCGTCATGGTCATCGACTACGACGTCCGGACCGGGACCAAGCGGATCCGCACGGCCGAGGAGAGCGACGTGCCGCGCCAGGTGATCGAGCGCGGCCGGACCCGCTACGCCCGCACCGCCCCCGCCGTCCGCAAGTCGCTGCGGGTGCACCGCGCGCCGGTGCCCGCCAAGTGGATCAAGAGCCGGGCCGCGGTCGCCGGCGCCGACCCCTCGGAGGAGCTGTGGGGCGACGAGGACGGCCCGCTCATCAGCACCGACCAGTGGGACGAGCTCACCATGAGCGCCAACCCGGGCGGCGGCGCCACCTTCACCGGCACCACCACGTACGGGATGACGGCGTACGGTCACTACGTCTTGTCGATCACCGCGGTGAGCGACGCGGCCGGCCGGCTGGTCCGGGTCGACGCACGCCACGAGCAGGTGGGCGCGGGCGGTGCGGTCGAGAGCGTCGAGACCTGTGCCCTCACCTGGACCTGGGCCCGGCCGCAGATCACGATCCCGAAGAAGGCCCGGGCCAACAAGCACAAGGTGCGCTACCAGTGGGAGCGCAAGGGCGTCGCGCGGGCGATCCGGACGACTTGGCAGGCCAACGAGCGGCTCGAGGCCGGCGCGAGCGAGGCCGAGGTCGTCGCCTGGCTGCACACCAAGGTCGCGGCGAAGCAGCGGCGGGCGCTGGGCATCAAGCTGATCCAGGGCAAGGCCAAGCGGGGCGCCAAGCCCGCGATCGCCTTCAAGATCACGGTGCGCGACGGGACGGCGTCGTACAAGCCGGTGCGCTGACGCCGCACCGCACGAGCCCTGTGACGGTTGGGACGGATGTGACGAGCGTGTCTACCGCGTCCCGGCGCTCGGGAGGCTTACCGTGCTGGTTATGACTTCCCCTGTCATGTCCGGCCACCGCCGCCGTCAGCGGTCGACCCGTGTCGTGGTCGCCGTGCTCCTCCTCGTGCTCGCGACGCTCGCCGTCGCCGGCACGGCCGTGACGGGATCCTGGGTCCTCGTCACGCTCGCCGCCGTCGCCGCCCTCGTGCTCGGCGCGGCCGCCACCAAGATCACCCACTCCGAGCTCCTGGACTCCCGTCAGGAGGCAGCCCGCGACCGCGCCGACCAGGCGCGCGCGTACGCCGAGCTGACCGAGGTCCGCACGGCCGAGAACGTCGAGTTCGCCGCCGACATGACCGGCAAGGTCGCCAAGCGCGACGCCACCATCGCCCGCCTGGAGAAGCGGCTCGGCGACGCCGCGGCCGAGCTGGCCGACGCACGCCGGGAGCTGGTGGAGTCGGGCGAGCGCGCCGAGGAGGCGCAGCGCACCATCGACCGGCTCACCCAGCAGCTGGCCCACGCCGAGGAGCGGGCCGGCCAGGCCGTCGTCCGGGTCGCCGAGCTGGAGGCCGAGCTCGACATCCTCACCGCCCAGATCCACGCCCTCGAGGCCCAGGCGCGCACCCAGGCCCGCCGCCCCGCCTGACCCACTGATCCCCGCTAGGTAGCATCGGGCGACCCTGAACTCGTCGACCCGGAAGGACGCTGCCGCCTTGGCACTCGACCGCGCCCGCGCCCAGCAGGGCCTGATCCGGCTCGCCAAGGCAGGACCCGGCCGGCTGCGGGGGCCCGTGGGGCGGGCCACCCGGCGGTTCCGGGGGGAGTTCTCCGGGCCGCTGGTGACGGTGGTGCTGCCGGTCAGCGACGACGACACCACCCGGATCGGCACCTGCCTGGACTCGCTGAAGGTCCAGACCCACCGCAACCTCGAGGTCCTGGTCGTGCGCTTCGGGCGGCACGAGCGGGTCACCGCCACCGTGCGCGAGCACGCCGCCCAGGACTGGCGGATCAAGACCCGGATCCGGGTCGAGAGGTCCCTCGCGGCGGCCCGCAACACCGGCGTCGCGGCCGCGTCCGGCGAGCTGGTGGTCGTGGTCACCAACGGCGGCGACGACTTCGTCCACACCGGCATCGAGCGGCTGGTCGAGGCGCACCGACGCTCGGCGTCGCCCGTGGTCGTGGGCGCGATGCGCGAGCCCGACATCGCGGGCTGGATCCCCGACTCGGCGTACGACGCCGCCCACCACACGCCCGTGCGCGCCACCACGCTCGCCGCCACCCCCGTCGCCGTCACCGACCTCGGGCTGGGCAACAAGCTCTTCACCCGGACGTACTGGAAGCGGGCCGGCCTGCGGTTCACCGACGAGTTCCCCGACGGCGCCGACGTCGCGCTCGGGCTGCTGGAGCGGGCGCCGGCGTTCGACCTGCTCACGGACTTCACCTACATCCCCACCGACCGGCGCGACGGCGTCCAGGTCGGCACCGTCCCCGACGTCCTCAGCGGGTTGCCCGACTGGATCGACCGCAACGACCACACCTGGCACCGGGTCGAGGCGCTGGGGCTGCCCGAGGTCCGGGAGTGGTTCCTGTGGGGCGTGCTCGACACGGCCGTGCAGCCGCTCATCGCCGACGTTGAGCGGGCCGACGGGCGCCAGTGGCAGACGCTGCGCGACCACGTCGCGATGCTGCTCCAGGCGGCCGACGAGCACGTCTGGGCCCGCCTCAACGCCGAGGCGCGGGTGAAGCTGTGGCTGCTGCAGCACGATCACCGCAAGGCTCTCGAGGACTTCCTCGGCGCCCGGCTCTTCACCCGCGGCAACCGGCCCACCGAGGTCCGTGACGGCAAGGTCTGGGCGCTGCTGCCGCACCACGACGACACCCGGCTCGGCATCCCGCCGGAGCTGTTCGAGATGACCGCCGACGAGACCCGGTTCCGGGCGATGCTGCGCGAGGTCCGCTGGATCGACGCCACGACCCTCGAGCTGACCGTCTTCGCTGCCATCGACTTCGTCCACATGACCGGCCTCCCGGCGATCACCTGCGCCCTCGTCGACCGGGAGACCGGACAGCGCCTCCCGCTCGAGGTCCGTCGGTTCCGCGACGCCCGCGCCAACCAGGCGCTGCGGCGCCACCAGGACTTCTCCTGGGGCGCCTTCGACGCCATCGTCCCGGTCGCCGAGGTCGTCGCGGCCACCGCCGGGGGGACCGCCACCTGGGTCGTCGAGGTCGAGATCGACGTCGACGGCGTACGACGCTCCGGCGCCGTCCCGCTCATCGACGAGCAGGCCTCGGCCGGGTTCATCGGCCGCGACCACCTGGCGCCCCGCC